>CABUNB010000041.1 GCA_902492755.1 uncultured Collinsella sp.
CCTACATTGCAGCAGATTTCTTCTCATCGCGTTTCGGGAAAAGAAATACCATGCTTGGCTCGATGCTAATCGAGGCGGGCCTTTTCTTGATTCTTCCGTGGTTCGCTTCAAATCCTTTGTGTTTGTTTGGCCTTAGCATGGTGCTTTGTTTCCTCCCAGAAGTGGTGTACATCACTTCGGAAAACTTAATCCAAGACGGGATAGCGGACGATCTCCGTGCGACGATCCTTTCCGCCGCGTCTCTGGTAAGGGCCCTCTTTTCCGCATTGTTTTTCTCCGTATTTGGACATGTGTTGGGGTTATATCCCATTCAGATGGCGCTCGGTATTATTGGCGCAATCGCGATAGCGATTACCGCCGTTGTTTCATTAAAAATTGGTGGAATACATGCCTTCAAGAATTGATGTATCGATTGACGAGCTGCCAGAAGTTTCGAGCCTTCTTGATGGCTACGGGTGTACGCGTTAGCTTTGAATCGGTGGGCCTTAATGCCGAGGAACATCAGCTTTTTATCGATACTGGCGGAATAGTAATGGTCTCGGGTGAAGATAGCTATATCTCACCAGGGGTGAACCGTTTAATTCTGCCCCAGACTAGTGACTTATAATTGCGGTAAACATCCCCTTAATGCAATTCACAATATGGTGAAAACTCAGGTCGTGGAACGCGGTAGATCTTAGTTTTTTGGGTGCTGCAGTCGGCAATTTACTCTGCGGGTTTTGGCGCCATGAAGGAATTTAGGCTTTTCTTGTAACGATAAAATCGCAACGATTGGTGGTTGCAGCTCTGCTTAGCAAATCTAATCCCTGAATATTAAGCACATTACGCGACAGGTGTACTTTACCGTTCTACCCCTTTTTGCCCGTAAAGACAGGGGGTCTTCTTCCGGTTACCTTTTGTTTTTGCAGGGGAGGGGCCATTTTGACGGCTACTACATACGAGATTGATCTTATTTGCGGTCCATCGAAATCGTTGGACGACATTAAGTAGCTAAAATAGCCCCGTTCCAAAAAGACTGGTTAACAAACCCCGTGCAAAAAAGATTGGTCTTAGGCGTGGTCGTGCCAGCCGAGAACTCGCTGCTTCATACCCTCGATGTCGAGCGCGCCTTCGGCAAAGCCTTTGCGCACGAGCTCCTCGGGAACGTACTCGTCGTAGCGATCAAAATAAGGCACCTCGCCGGGATAGACGAGCTCGATGGGATTGAAGTCCTTCTCGGCCTCGGCGGCGAGCACCTCAAAGAACGTCTCCTCGTCAGCCTTCATCTTAAACTGCATAAAGTACGGGCGCGATGGGTCGAGTCCGCGAAGGCCCAGCTCCGCGGCACATTTAATCTTGAGCATACGTTCGAGCGCCAGAAAGGCGTAGCTGCCCAACCAGGGGAAGAGCACCCAGGTATCGCCGCCCAGGTTGATGAGTGGCTTGGTCCCTGCGCCCGAAATCTCGGCCATATGGCGAGCCTGCGCCAAGCGGGCCCGCGCGTTACCCATAAGGTACGGATATGCCGCGTGCTCGTTGAGCGCCTTGCGCATGCGCTCGAGTACATGTGTGTTGATATCACCGGGGCAGTCGCCAAAGTAGGCCGGCACACGGCCCTTGACCTGCGTGGCAAAGACGGTATGGCGCTTCCAGTCCACTTCCTCGACAATCCAGCAGTGTCCGGCGATGGCGATGCGCTCACCGGGCGGTGGCGGGTTGACGATCGTGCCCAATTCGGCCGACTCGCTACGAACGGTGAACTCCTCGTTTTCCTGGAATACGGCGTAGAACTTAAAGTTGTTAATGATGCGCTCTCCCGCGAGACCCACGATGAGTCCGCCGCCCTCGGTGACCTGGATATGGTCGATCTTAATGAGGTGACGAAGCAATACGCGATAGTCATCGGCCGAGATGCGATGGAAATAGCTGAGCGTGAGCACGCGCTGGGCAAGTTCGGCCGGCGTGAGCTCGCCGGTGCTGGCGAGGGTCGACATAGTCTGGTGATAGAGCAGGCTGTAGGGGAGTCGATCGAGCTCGGGCGGCTCGACCCACTTTTCCTCGCGATAGAGTTGTACGAGCGCGATACCCTGCAGGAGCTTCCATGGAATGGTTTCGGGCATCATCGTGCGCGGTTCGGGCTCTTCCTCGCGCATGACAAACCACATCTCGGGCGGAAGGTCGCGGCGTCCCGTGCGGCCCATTCGCTGCAAAAAGGAGCTGACGGTAAACGGCGCATCGATCTGGAACGCGCGCTCCAGGCGGCCGATATCGATACCGAGCTCCAGCGTAGAGGTGGTGACGGTTGTCTGCGCCTGCTCCTCGTCGCGCATGAGCTCCTCGGCCGTCTCGCGCAGCGATGCCGAAAGGTTGCCGTGATGGATTAGAAAGCGGTCGGGCTCGTGTCGACTTTCGCAGTAGCTGCGCAGCATGGAACACACGGCCTCTGCCTCCTCACGCGAGTTGGCAAAGACCAGGCACTTGCGGCCGCGCGTATGCTCAAAGATATAGCCCATACCGGGGTCGGCGTTGTCGGGTGCCGTGTCGGTGGGGTTGAGAAGCGCCTGCTCGGTCGCTCGTGGGATGTCGACTTCGCCCTCGGGGGCCGAGGAAGTGCGACGGTCTTTGGGAGCGGCCTTGCCCCGTGTCCGCTCACGATGTTGACGGCGTTCCTCCTGTGTAAGCTGTCCGCTGTGGCGCACGTCTTGGGCGCCAGCCGGCAGCGCCGCGGGCGCCGCCGGCTCAATACGCTCGCAAGCAAGCATCTCGGCTTCTTGTGGACCCGTGCTCTCGAATCCCCGCTGCTGTGCCTGGGGACCCGAGTTGTAGAAGTGCTCCATGGAGATGCGCCACACGCGGCGCGGTTCCTCAAAGCGGGGGATGATGCAATCGCGTCCTGTTCCCTGTGAGAGAAAGGCGCCCGTGCGCTCGGGGTCGCCGATGGTGGCAGAAAGGCCGATGCGGCGGGGCTGCACGCCCGCCATGCGCGAGAGGCGCTCGATAAGGCAGAGCGTCTGACCGCCGCGGTCGCCGCGCATGAGCGAATGAACCTCGTCGATAACCACATAGCGCAGGTCGCAGAACATACGAGGGATTGCCATGTGCTTATGGATCAGGAGCGCCTCGAGCGACTCGGGCGTAATCTGCAAGATACCGCTCGGTTTTTTGATGAGCTTAGCCTTGTGCGACTGCGAGACATCGCCATGCCAGTGCCAGACAGGGATATCGGCCTCTTCGCAGAGGTCGTTGAGACGGACGAACTGATCATTGATGAGCGCTTTGAGGGGGCCGATGTAGAGGGCGCCTACGCTCGCGGGCGGGTTCTCCCAAAACTCGGTCAGGATGGGAAAGAAGGCTGCCTCGGTTTTGCCGGAAGCCGTGGATGCCGTCAGGAGCACATTATCTTGCGTGTTAAAGATGGCGTCTGCCGCTGCAACCTGGATAGAGCGCAGACTTTCCCAATCGTGGGAGTAGATGAAGTCTTGGATAAACGGAGCATATCGGTCAAAGGCGTTCACGGGGCCTCCTCTCAAATACGAATCTCTTAACGCGGTGAGCAGTGGCTCGCTACATTACTGTCTCGACGTTTGCCCAGATAAAACCTGCCAAAATAAACCTGTCCCTTTTTGGCAGGTTAGATGGTGAATTCGGCGAAGTTACGGTCGCCGTCTGCGGTGCCGGTGTCGCCTGTTGCGGCTGCCGGCGCCAGCGCGTCGCCACCAACGCTTTGCAGCAGCTCCGCCACATTTGCATCGGGGTTCTGACACAGGATATCGAGCAGCTCGATAAAGTCACGAATGACCTCACGGGGCGTCAGGTGCGTATCGGCTCCCACGCGGCCGAACTCAATCTTGAGGAAGTCCACCAAGTCGTTCTCGGTAAGCGTGGGCGTCCAGACAAAGTAGCCGGCATGGATCTGCATGAGTTTTTCGATGAGCACCAGCAACTCCTCGTAGGTGAGTGGCTGCAGGCGGATGATGGGCGCGAGCATGTCCTTAAGGTCCTCGCGCGCAAAGCGACCCTGAGCGAGTCGGCTACGCAGAGCCTCGTAGGAGAATACGCCGCGGCGGCGGTCTTCGATGGAGGTTGGCGTGCCGCCCATAATCATGCCCAGGTACTGCACTTTGCCCTGAAGCGTGTCGTTGTACATGGTCAGGATCTTCTCGTAGTTGTATTGGCGTGTGATGGCGTTGGGGATCTTATACAGATTCACGAGCTCGTCGATGAGCACCAGCATGCCCTTGTAGCCGCTGCAGACCAAAAAGCGCGCAATGAGCTTAACGTAGTCGTACCAGTCGTCATCGCTGATGATGGTCGAGGAGCCCAGCTCGGCGCGTGCCTCACTCTTGGTGCGGTACTCGCCGCGAATCCATTTGGTCACGCGGCTCATAGCTTCTTCGTCGCCCTCGGATACGGCCGCGCGGTAGCGGCGGAGCATGCGGGTGAAGTCGAAGCCGTGGACCATCTCCTCGAGCGGGGCCAGTTGGGCATTGACGACCGACTCGTCGACGTCGGCACACGAGGCGACCCAGCGATCCAGAATAAGGTTGAGCGCACCGCCCTCGGGGCGCGTCTTGGTCGATATATTGCGGATGAGCTCGCGGTAGGTGGCAAGGCCCTGTCCCTGACCGCCCTGCAGGCGGCGCTCGGGCGACAGGTCGGCATCAGCGACGACGAATCCCTCGCCCATGGCGTGCGTGCGGATAGTCTGGAGCAAAAAGCTCTTGCCGGCGCCGTAACGACCGACCAGAAAGCGGAAGCTCGCGCCACCGTCGGCGATGAGACTCAGATCGGTGAGCAGGGCGCGGATCTCGACCTCGCGCCCTACGGTGATGTAAGGAAGGCCGATGCGCGGGACCACGCCGCCCTTGAGCGAGTTGAGAATGACGGCAGCGACGCGCTTGGGCACGCGAGGTGCTGCGGATGCGGTATCACTCATGGTCTAGGTATCCTCTCACGTCTGCTTCGTAGTCCTCGATAATCTGCGGCCCTGCCGCGCTAAATTCAATTACGGTGTCGCCCACAAGGTCAAAGAGCGCCTCGTTGATGGTATCGACGAGCATGTCCTCGCTCTGCCCCGATTGCGCTACCGCTGATTCCGCCTGTACTGCGTTGTGCTCGAGCAGCGCGCGGAGATAGGCGTCTGCGGCGGGCGCGAGTTCGTTCGTGGCGTCAGCGGGCGCAGCAGCTGCGAACGCGGGCGTCGGCGCGAGAAGCGGTGCCACGACACCAAACTGTTCGGTGGATATGGTCGGCTCGTCGGACTCGTCCTGCCCTGCGACCGCCTCGACCGTCGCGTCGGCTACGGGCTCGGCTTCCGGTTGCCCTGAGTCCGCTGCCTCGGCTTCTGCGGACGCGCCGTCCTCGCGTTCCTCGTCGATCAAAAGCGCTTCGCGCGTTTGTGCGGCAGCGCTCCGAATGTGCCCCAGCTGGCTCAAATCGATATCGATCTTGACGGGCTGGTGTGCGGCGTCCCACGAAAGCCATGCCACAATCTCGTCATCGATAATCTTGGCCAGATATTTGGGGACCTTTTCTTCCTTAAGGGGATGGGCGGGGTCCAGCGCCAGGCGCAGGCGTTGGTCGCAGGCGCGCATCACCTCGCCAAGTTTGCTGCTCTTTTGTCTGCTGCCGTGAATCCGCATGCATTCCCAAAAACCGTTTTGGCAACGGTAGATATGGATGGGGTCCAGACGGTATTCGCAGTCCTCGTGGCGCTCGGGCGCAAAGAATACGGCCGAGGCAAACATGGTGTAGGGCATTGCCGTCTCCTCCCCAAATAAACTTGCCACGATGCCGGTCTTTCGGTGCGTGTCATAGTAGCGCGCCATGCGGACATACACGGCGCACGCCACGTGGCACAGATCGCGGTGGTGGCTGCGGTCGAGCCGCGAGCTACTTAGGTTGTACGTGGAGAGGGCGTTGATGGCGGCCATGAGTCGCTCCTCGCGCACCTCATCGGGCGGAAGGGGGAGCGTGGGCTCGGAGGTTTTGCGACGCTTAGGGGTCTGGCCGGACGGTGCCGGTACAAGGTCTCGTGCCGCGCGCCGCAGTTCGATAAGGGCGTTATCGAACATGACGGTTTTAGAGTCGCGAAGCAGCTTGGGGTCGAGCCCGTGGAACACGGCGTAATCTTGCAGCCACACGCGCGCAAACCGGTCGATGCCGGGCTCGAAAGCGCGATAGACATCCCAAAAAGCCTTGATCTTGTTAAAACCATCGAGTGGATTATCTACGCCGATGCCGCAGATCAGCTCATAGAGATACAGAAAGGCAAAGGACGTAGACGTTTCCTCGACGGTTCCGCGGCGCACTTGGGCACGCCAGGTAAAGTAGCCGCGCAGCTGCCGGTCGCTCATGGCGTTGTAGGTGGGAAAGTACGACTTAAAGGTGCCGTTGTAGGGACAGTCGTCCTCAAAGTCGGCCATCAGCAGGCCCTGGCGGTAAAAAAGCTCGGCTTCCGAAAGCCAGCGGCCCGCACCACCCTTGGGGTCATCCTGCCAGCGCGATATCTCGCGCATTTTACGGTACTGGTCGGGGAGGAAATTCTGCATCTGTCGGCCGGTTTTGAGAATCGGCTCGTCTGCGTAGGTTTCGTTTGAGAAGCGGGCGGACTGATGGGTCCGGGCCTCGGCCATAATGCGCTCGATGAGCATCTTGATGTCCTGGTCGGCCACCGCTCCTCCTCTCGAACGCAGCTACGGTGACCTCATATCATAGCACAGCATCAAACAGATGTTCGAGATACCGCTGCGTTGATAGATTTAGAACAGGAGGGCGTAGATGACGGCGATGACGACGGAGGGAAGCATATTGGCCGTGCGGAAGGTCTGAGGACGGATGAGGTTGACGCCGACGCAGAAGATGAGCATGGAGCCTACGAGCGAAAGGCTGTTGAGGGCAGCCGTGGTCATGATGGGGGAGAGCGCGCCGGCAAACAACGTGATCGTCCCCTGGAACACGGCGACGGGCAGGGCGGAGAAGATGCAGCCGCGGCCGAGCGAGGCCGTCATGGTGCAGACGATGATGCAGTCCAGTGCACCCTTGAGGGCAAGCGTTGACCAGTCGCCGAGCAGGCCGTCCTGGATCGATCCCACAATGGCCATGGCGCCGATGCACACGGTGAGTGAAGTCGAGACAAAAGCGTTGGTGAACTCGTTATCGCCCTCACTGCCAGTCTTGCGCTTGAGCCATTCGCCAAGGTTCTCGATGGCGGCCTCCAAGTTGATGGCCTCGCCGATGAGCGAACCGAGCGCAAATGAGACGATGAGCATGGTGGTACCGGTGGTCGCTAGCGCCTTTCCATCGATGATGAGCATCTTTTGCATGGTGCCGCCCAGGCCGATAAACAGGACGCACAGCCCCGATGCTTTCATGAGCGTGTCTTGGATGCGCGGTGTAATGAAGCGGCCGCCCGCTAATCCCAAAAGACCGCCCGCAACTAAAAGCGCAACGTTGATGATTGTTCCCAAGCCTGGCATGAGCCCTCCTGTATTGATGCCAACGTGGCAATCGTAGCAGAACGAAATGCGAGGCACGTCGCGACTCGTCTAATACGTTATATAAGTGGTATTAGGAATGATGCGCAGCATTTAAGCCTCAGGTGGTTGTCGGGACATAGGGATAGTAGTCAAAGCGCAGTGTCATAAGCCGCTGTGGGGATTCAATAGCCGCGGCGATGATATTGGCATCGCGGGCACGATCAAACCCTTCGAGTTCGATCTGATACGAGACGTCTTGCATAATGTCCAGACGTCGCCAGGCTAGAAGTGTGTCGCCATCGAATTCCAAGGTCTTGCTTCCGTCTGGGGCAACGGCGTATAGACGCAGTTTAGCGGTGGTTGCAGGGTCGACAACCGTGACCTTTTTAATTTCGTTTCGAGTATTCTTGGCGCCCAACAAGGTGAGCAGTGTTGGGGCAACGACCTCGCCCGATGGCAAAAAGACGACTTCGATGGATTCAGGAAATGCGATGATGGCCGACTTGCGGACGGGCTGATTGGCGGCGGCAACTTCGATGTTCGCGGCATCGATGACCTCTGTGTGGTCGAGGGCGGCAAGCACGCAGCAGTTACCTTCATCGATCTCCTGAGGATCAGCAAGCCCCAGACTGTCCGCGAGCTCGGGATCGTTTGGATCGGCAGCGGGCTCATTCGGTGCTTCGAAAGAAGCTGGGACGCTGTTTGTCGGCGACGGCGTGTCGCCCGCACCTGCTTCTTTGTCCGCGCTTTCTTCTTGTATGGTTGCGTTGATGGGTTCGTCGTTTGAGGGGAGCGTCTTGGCGTTAGGCGCGGAGGGGAGAATTCCGATGGCTCCGGATCCATTCCACTCCATTTCGAGAAGCGCCGGGTCGGCAAGAATGCGTTGCCTGCTTTGCGCGTGGGCATCGATTTTAATAGAGCCTGCCTCTATCCCTCGTGTAAGGCTGAGTGATCCGGCTGACTTCTCGAAATGAGCGTCTGTGTCTTTGGTGCTGACGGCGTAGAACAGCAGGGATGCTTCTCCCGCCGCGATGGCATCGGTGTCGGCTTTGGTCAGCCGCAACGATGCCGTGAATGAGAGGGTGGGCTGCGTGTCGTCTGCATTCGCGGCGGCGCAGCCCAGACATATACCGCCTCCTTTCTCGAAAAACGCACCGTCGAAGGCGACCTTCGCTCCGTTCGCCGAGTCATCGACCGAAGCGATGTCGATGCGCAGCTCTAAATTGCATGGATCGCCATCTGCATCGAGCACAACCGAGCGCCATGTGCAGACAGCGCACCCCGCCTGGGAGCCGTTTGCCTTGTTCGAACGATTGATATCCACGACTATCGAGCCGTCCGTATTACGACGAAGGCATCCCGAGGTTGAGATTGCGGCCTGTGCGATCGAAAAACGCTTGCACGCAATGGCGCTCGATGGATTTGGTGCGGAGCTTAGGGCTGCTGGTAAGGAGCCTGCCATGACGGGAGTCGCCCAAGCGGCGACAGGCGTTCCGGTTGCGAGCGCGCCGCAGAGTGCGACGACGGGCAAAAGGTTCTTCGATGCCATGGGGTCTCCTTAGCTAATTTAGTGCGGCCTGTCCGTGTTTCGTTTCTGGCTGCGTTTGATGTGCAGACCGAGGCCGGCGGTTCCCGCGCCTGCTGCCGTGGCGCCTGCTGCCAAGAGCCATCGTCTGTCGTCTGTCTGTGCCAACGGTTCCTCGCGGTTGCCGCGGTCGAGCTCCGAGAGGTCGACCGTCACTTGCGTGGCGGCCTGCGCCTGTTCTTGCTGGGCAAAAGCCATGGCTGGCGCAAACGCTAGGATACTGACGGCGGCGGCCAGGGCGACGGCCTTATGCCGTGTGCGCACCGGGCTCGACCGTCCAGGTGATCGTTGCAGCCTGATCGCCTTCGCCGGTTACGTGGAAGATGTCGCGCGTGACACGGGCGACGTTTCCGCTTGTCTTGAGCTTAATTTTGTCCGTGCCGCCGGCAATGCCCTGGTAGCCCATGTCGAAGGCTGCATTCTTGGAAAGATCGAGGCCCGTCCCCTGCATTGCGGCGCTGGCGTTCTGGAGTGCGCCGTCGGGGCCGACCTTAAAGTCGATGGAGTTCTGCGCGGTTCCGGCCTTGGCGTCGGCGGCAATGGTCCAGGTGTTCATGGCGTCGATCTTCATGTTGGTGACATGGATGCCGTAGGCCGAATGATTGTCGATGGTGGTCGCGTCTTCTGAGGGGCCCTGAAGCGTGCCGTCGGCCTTGGCGACGAAGGGAATAACCGTCGGAACTTTGAACTCAACGTTGTCGATCTCGGTCCTGACCATTACTTTCGTTGTTCCAGCGCGCCCGGCTGCCAGAGCTGGCGTCGGGGTGGCGCCCATTGCGAGCGCGAGCGCGAGCCCTGCGCCCACGACGAGCGCTCTGGCTCCGTTCATGTTCCTGGTGATGTCCATGGTCGTTCCTTTCTATTCGCCGCGGGCCGTCCCCGCGATGATTGGACGAATGCTGGTGAATTGCGTGCGGTGCCGCGTCGGCTGAAAAAGCTAGTTCTCGGTTTGCTCAACCCGTACCTTGACACGTGTCGGATTGCCGTGGCTGTCGAGGGTCTTGGCATCGAGTGCTTGGATCTCGATGTACGCCTCGCCTTCTTTGATGTCGCCGGCGGGGCACGTCTCGATTGTCTTGCCGGTCTCGACCACACCGGATTCGTACATGGTCTCGTCGTTTTGGATGACGCGGAATCGCTGGGGAAATTTATTGTCTTGGACGTTTTGCACGTTGACGCGCAGCTTGCCGTCCTCCTGCAGCTGAGCGACCGGTGCGACCGAAATCGTCATCATGTTGTCGCGGACGATGGCGTCGAGCTCATCTTGGATTTCTTGGCGCGATTTACCCTCTGCCGTCGTGACTGAGGCGCCCGCTTCGGGCACGGGCTGCGACTGCCAGGCGTATAGCCCTACGGCGACAAGGGCGCAGACGATAGCCAGGCAGACAACGACGAGTTTCTTGCGACGCCCCAGTCCTGCAAGGCGGGGCGGCTTCTTCGCACTCATGCGGCGTCCTTGGTGGTGTAGA
The DNA here is from genome assembly GCA_902492755.1 of uncultured Collinsella sp. Taxonomy (GTDB): domain Bacteria; phylum Actinomycetota; class Coriobacteriia; order Coriobacteriales; family Coriobacteriaceae; genus Collinsella. Next base: position 10,512 of record CABUNB010000041.1, read on the forward strand.
CACGTGCGAACGTGGACGGGTCCGCTCCAAAGAGCATGTGAAGCATCAGGCGGCGCGAGTAGATGAGCTCGTCGAAGTCGTGAGGGAGCTCGATATCGTGGATACGCGCGATGTGGTGGGCGAGCGCCGAGAACGACTCGGGGTCGCAGATAACATCGGTGGTGACGTGGTAGACCGCCGTATCGGGGAACGCCTCTTCGTCGAAAGGCAGGAGATAGGGATCGTCGTCGACCTCGATGGCGACGCCGTACTGGGGCCAGTAATATGCCATGGGAACCTCCCTGCTTCTGGGACCAAAACTTCTATCGGTTTTGGCTGTCGACGCCGACCGTATCAGCCGCTACTTGACCAATTTCTGACCAAATGCTTGACGGATTGATATCTCCGCAGGTAAAAGGCAGTAAAAATTACTTCAACTTTTTTCGAGCGACATTTACGCGATCGGCGACGGCGGGGCGATATGTGTCAAAAGCATCGTCTGCCGAGGAAACCTTGCCGCTCGCCGAATTGCACGAACGTAAAAATCGCCAATTATGGAGACGGTCTCGAACACGTCGACGAAACGATGCGGTAACATCTCCCTGCAAACACTGTAGTTAGCTAAAGGGGGAGTTCGCGTGTCTGCAACCATCAAACCCTTCACCGACGAGTTCGAAGAGTATGGCCGCGATGAATCTCGTGCATCGGGCGAAGCATCGAGCATCTCGTTTCCGACAACGGAAGACGAGGTCCGTGCCATTTTGGAAACGCTCCATGCCGAGCGTGTCCCGGTAACGGTTCAGGGCGCCCGAACCGGCCTTGCCGCCGGTGCCGTGCCCCACGGTGGGCATATCCTCAATACTTCCCGTATGAATCGCTACTTGGGCCTTCGCCGCGATGAACAAGGCCAATTTCTGCTGCGCGCGGAGCCGGGCGTTGTGCTCTCGGAGCTGCGTAAGCAGCTGAGCAAGAAAGTACTGCCGACCGCTGGTTGGGACCAGGCATCGCTTGAGGCCTACGAGGAGTTCCAAGAGTCCCCCGAGCAGTTCTTTCCCACCGATCCCACCGAGGCATCTGCCTGTCTGGGCGGCATGGCGGCATGCAACGCCTCCGGCGCCCGCAGCTACGCTTACGGTCCCATACGCCCGCATGTCACGGGACTCCACGTCGCGCTGGCTGATGGCGATTTGCTTGAGCTTCAGCGCGGCGAGGCTTTTGCCCAGGGCCGCCACCTGTCGCTCGTGACGGCAGAGGGTCATACATTCGAGCTTGATCTTCCTGACTACACCATGCCCAAGACCAAAAATGCCTCGGGGTATTTTGTTGCGGACGATATGGACGCCATCGATCTTTTTATCGGTGCGTGCGGCACGCTCGGCGTCATTACCGAGCTCGAGATCGCCCTGCAGGCGGCACCTTCGGTCGTATGGGGTGTGAGTTGCTTTTTCGATAGCGAAGACAAGGCCGTGTCCTTTACCGATTCCGTGCGTCCCGTGCTGTCCCATGCCGCCGCTATTGAGTATTTCGATGCTGGCGCCCTGGATATCCTGCGTCGCCAGCGCGAGCAGTCGACCGCGTTTGCCTCGCTGCCGGCGCTCGACGACGAGGCAAAGGTCTGTGTCTACGTGGAGCTCGACTGCGATGACGAAGCGCAGGCGACCGAGGAGCTGTACCACCTGGGATGGGTGCTGGAGCTTGCGGGCGGCAGCGACGATGCGACATGGGTCGCCCGCACCGAAGTCGATCGCGAGTGTCAGCGATTCTTCCGCCATGCGGTGCCCGAGAGCGTCAACATGCTCATCGACGAGCGTCGCCGCACGGATCCCACCATCACCAAACTGGGCTCGGACATGTCGGTGCCCAACGCACGCTTGGCCGATGTCATTGCCCTCTATCGCCGCACGTTGGCCGAAAGCGGGCTTGAGTCTGCCGCCTGGGGGCACATCGGTAACAACCATCTGCATGTGAACATTCTGCCGCGCGATGCGCAGGATTACCGCCGCGGCGGAGAACTCTTTGCCCAGTGGGCTTCCGAGGTCACGGCCATGGGCGGCGCCGTCTCCGCCGAACACGGCGTCGGCAAGATCAAGGCGGGCTTCCTGGAGACGATGTACGGCCACGAGGCCATGGTCGAGTCGGCGCGGCTCAAGCTCCAGCTCGATCCTGCCGGGCAGCTGGGTCGCGGTAACCTGTTTTCGGAGAAGCTCTTGGATGAGCTCGTCCAGAAAGGGGGCGCGTGAAGATGAGCGATTTCCATATGGTGGTGTGCGTCAAGGCGGTGCCGGGCAGCACCGAGGTCAAGATGGACCCCAAGACCAATACCATCGTGCGCGATGGCAAGCAGGCGGTCATTAATCCCTTTGACGCGAGCGCTTTGGAATGCGCGCTGGCGCTGAAGGACGACTTTATCGGCTTTGGCATGGACGTGCGCGTAACGGTGGTGTCGATGGGCATCCCCGCGACCGAATCGCTGCTGCGCGACTGCATCGCCCGCGGTGCCGACGACGCGCTGCTGCTGACCGACCGAGCCTTTGCGGGCGCCGATACCCTAGCCACCACCTATGCCCTCAAATGCGGCATCGAGGCACTCGATGAGGACTTTGACCTGCTCATCTGCGGCAAGATGGCAGTGGACGGCGATACGGCCCAGATCGGCCCCGAGCTGGCCGGCGCCTTTGAGATCCCCTGCGTGACCGACGTGAGCTGTGTGCAGAGCGCGGGATTTACGACGTGTGGCTCGCTGGCGCTCGTCCACGGCTGCGATGCCGGCGAGGAGACGGTGTACCTGGAGAGGCCGTGTGCGATGACGACCGCCAAGGAGATTGGCCAGCTGCGCATGCCGAGTATTGCCGGTATTCGCGCGGCCGAGGATGCAGACGTGCGCGTGGCCAGCGCTGCCGACGTAAACGCCGATCCTTCGCGTTGCGGCCTTGCCGGATCACCGACGCAGGTCGTGCGCTCGTTTGTGCCCGACCGTGACCAAACGTGCGAGGCCGTTGAGGGAACGGCGTCCGAGCAGGCGGTAAAACTTGCCAAGATTATCGAGGGGATGGCATAGATGAGCGGGCTGATTATCGATAGCGAAGCCTGCATCGGCTGTGGTCGCTGCGTTCGCGCCTGCGCCTCGGGCGGCATTGTGGTGGAGGGCGAGCGCCCCAATCGCTGTGCCCGCGTAACCGACGGCTGTATCCTGTGCGGCGGGTGCGTCGACGCCTGCCCCGTCAACGCCATCTCGATCGAGCGCGACGAGGCCGCCGGTGCGGTAGACCTTGACGCATATCGAGACATTTGGGTCTTCGTGCAGACTGACGAGCACGACGCCGTGGCTCCTGTGGCCTACGAGCTCATGGGCAAGGGGCGCGAGCTTGCCGATGCCCGCGGCTGCCGTCTGGTGGCACTGGTCGGCATGAGCCCCGAGGGCTCGCTCGGGGACCTCGAACACCTGGTTTGTGCCGGCGCGGACGAGGTCCTAGTGTGTCGCGACGAGCGCCTGCGCCAGAACGATGCGGAGGTCTACGCCCGGCTGATCTGCGATTTGGTGGCCGAGCGCAAGCCCGAGGCAATTCTGTACGGCGCGACCGCGTTTGGCCGCGAGCTGGCGCCTGGCGTTGCCGTGCGCCTGCAGACGGGCCTCACGGCTGACTGCACCGTGCTTTCGATGGATACGGAGACGGGCTTGCTGCAGCAGACGCGCCCGGCGTTTGGTGGCAACTTGATGGCCACCATCATTTGCCCCAACCACCGTCCGCAGATGGCAACGGTGCGCCCCGGTATCTTTAAGGCGCCCGAGTTTGACTATAGCCGCTCCAGCACGATCACCCAGGTGATGCTTGCGGAAGACGTTAAGGCCCGTGTCGAGATCTCGATTCCCGCCGAGGAGTGGGGGCAGCAGGCATCGATTGCCGACGCCGAGCGTCTGGTCGTGGTGGGCCGCGGCATCGGCTCCAAGAAGAATCTGCCCCTGATGCGAAAGCTCGCCGATGCCCTGGGTGCCGAGCTTGGTTGCACGCGTCCCATTGTGGAGGCAGGCTGGTTGGAGTATCGCCACCAAATTGGCCAGACGGGTGTATCGGTCTCGCCCAAGCTCCTCGTGAGCATCGGTGTCTCGGGTGCTATCCAGCATCTCGCCGGCATCGGTGGGGCGGAGTGCATTGTCGCCATCAATGAGGACCCGGATGCCCCCATCTTCGGTGCCGCCCAGTACAAGGTCGTCGGCGATGCCGTCGAGGTCGTTGAGGAGCTCCTAGCTCAGCTTGAGCACTAGGCGCGCGCCAGCCAGGTGCGCATCTCGTTCTTTAGGCGCTCCCAGGTTGCTTGCGTGGCGGGGTCGCTAAAAGGCCGTGCAATGCCAAAGGGCGCGTCGAGCAGGCGGTGGATATCGCCCTGCTCGCGCGCCAGCGCGCGGCTCGCTGGATAGACGAGCTCAAACATAAAGCAGATAAGCCCCACCAAGAAGTCGGCGGGCTCATCGCGCTCATCGCGCGTGACGCAGCGGCGCTCGTCAAAGGCGGCAAGCGTCGGTGCCGAGAAGCGACTGGCTAGAAACGCGTCCTCATCCACCTTGAGGATGGTGTCGACGGTGCTGTCGGCGATGGTGCGCATAATGTCGATCTTGTCACCATCGCGCACGATATCGCAGAAGCTTCGCGTGCGCACGTCGAGCTGCGCGGGTAGACGGAAATCGCTGTGATAGGCAATGCTCGCTCGGATGAGCTCATCTTCTGCCGGGTCATCGATAAAGTCGCGGATGCTCGTTACGGCGGGTGCATCGGCGGGATTCTCGCCAAAGAGGACCTCGATGCCCAGCGCCGCATGGCTCGTGCTCTCGGCGTCCTTAAAGGTGTCCCAGCGTCGCAGCTGCTCAAAGCGGCCCATATCGTGTAGCAGGCCGCAAAGCCATGCCAGGTCAATATCTTCTGACGACCAGCCCTGCTCGCGCGCTACGGCATCGCATGCCTCGGCCACGTGGTACGTATGCTCGATTTTGAGCGCGATGCGTGGGTTGGTGGCGTCGTAGGCATCGGTGTAGCTTTTGAAGGCCGCGCGCGCCCGGTCTCGATCGATAGCTGTCATAATGACTTCCTAAAAAGTTGTGTCTTTCGATCCGGTGGCAATTGTAGGCGAACTTTATTGCCACCGGTTGATATTTCTGCTGCGTTGCGAGGCGCGCTGCAGACGACTTACCAGAATGGGAGTGGCATGGTCCTTAGGATCTTTAAAATCGTCTGGCCAGTGATGCTTACCTATGTTGCAATAGGCGCGCCGTGCGGAATGATCATGGGGCAGACGGGAATGGAACCCTGGATGGTCTTTGCCCTGAGCAGCACGTTTGTGACGGGCAGCGGCCAGTTTATGATCTGCAACCTGTGGCTGGCGGGCGTGCCTGCAGCATCGATCGTCGCGAGCGTTGCTGCCATTTCCTCGCGCTTTGCGCTTTACTCGGCATCGATCGCGCCGCATCTGACGGGTGCCTCGAAGCGTCAGACGCTGGCTGTTGCCGCGACACTTACCGAGGAGGCATATGGCATCTCGCTTGCCAAGTTGGTTGAAGGGGAGGATTGGGGCCCGCGCGAGTCCTTTGTGCTCAATGTGATCCTTATCGCAACATGGGGCGTATCGTGTACGATGGGCGCCATCGTCGGCGCTGTTGTCGATGTTCCCACCGCCATTGCGAGTTTCGTCTGCACGTCGCTCTTTATCTGTCTACTCTTTTCGCAGCGGCTGTCGCGCGGCAACGTTGTCGCGGCGGTTTCGGGCGCGGTGTCCGTCGCCGTATGCAAGTTCTTGGGCCTCACGAATATTGCCGTGCCGGCAAGCGTCGTGGTCGGCATTGCCATTGCGCTGGCGTGCGATGCTGTATTTGACGGAAGAGGTGCCCGCGATGCCCGTTAACGAGTTCTTGGTTCTGTGGCTGTCGTCGTGGGCTGCTATCGCGTTCTTTCGCATCGCGCCGGCGTTCGCCTTGCGCGGGCGGACCCTGTCGCCCCGCATTACCGAGGCCCTGGGCTATATCCCGCCCGCTGCCTTTGCCGCGCTGGTCGCCAACGACTTGGTGAGTCCCGGCGCGTTCGACGCGGGGCTCTGGCCTGCCTTGGTTCCCTGGATTGCGGCTGCCGGCGTCGTGGTCGTGGCGGTCAAGACAAAATCGATGCTGTGGTGCTGCGTCTCGGGCATCGTACTCTATATCGTCTTGAGCCTTATATAGGGGTGGCGTCGCGGGCGCCGAATCTCGTTCCATCCCAACTTGTCGAATTTTTCACCGAGCTGGTCTATTTCTTCTGGTACCATGGTCAAACTTTACTGTAGCAAAGCGTGACGTGGGCTTTTGTACCCCGTCAGCGGAAATGGGGGTTTCATGGCACAGGAAGCGACCGCCAACGAGCAAAAGAAATTCAAGGTCCCGCGCATCCCGGGCGACATCATGATCTATCCGATGATCGTCGGTCTTTTGCTCAACACCTTCTGCCCGCAGGTTTTTGAGATCGGCGGATTCTTTACGGCTGCCTGCCGCGGTGGCTCCAATACCATCGTCGCCGCGATCCTGCTGTTTGTGGGCGCCGGCATCAGCTTTAAGTCCACGCCGGGCGCCATCAAGACCGGTATCGTCGTGCTGATCCCCAAGCTGGTCGTCGCAGCGGCTCTCGGCCTGGGCGTGGCATATTTCTTTAACGACAACTTCCTGGGTCTGAGCTCCGTGTCTATCATCGGCGGCATCACGTTTTGCAACATGGCGCTCTATACGGGCATCATGGGCGAGTTCGGCGATGAGTCCGAGCAGGGCGCCGTCGGTATCCTGTTCTTTACGGCCGGCCCCGCCGTCACGATGATCATCCTTGGTGTTTCGGGTCTTGCCAACATTCCTGTCGGTACTATCATCGGCTCCATTTTGCCGCTCGTTATCGGCATGGTTCTGGGCAACCTGTTCCCGTTTATTAAGAACCTGCTAGTTCCCGGTGCCAACCCTGCGATTGCCGTCATCGGATTTCAGCTTGGCGCGTCCATGAGCCTGTCGAGCTTTATCACCGGCGGTATTTCCGGCATCCTGCTGGGCCTCATCACGCTCTTTATCGTCGGTCCCATTACCTTTGCCTTCGAGCGCCTGTGTGGCGGCAACGGCAAGGCGGCCGTTGCCTGCTCCACCATTGCCGGCACGGCCATGACCACGCCGGTCGCCCTCGCCGAGGTCGCTCCGCGCTATGCCGAGCTTGCGCCCACCGCGTATGCGCAGATCGCCACCGCCGTCATCATCACGGCAATCATGGCCCCGATTCTGACTGGCTGGGTCGATAAGAAGTTCTGCCACGGCAAAGAGGATCTGTCGGTCGAAGGCGTCGAGGCTATTGAGGAGGCCGTCGCGACCGACATCGACGGCGAGTAATCGTCGACGCGAGTCAATCAAGCCGACGTGTGCAATTCGCGCCGTATGAGCGCCCGAACGGTGACTGTTCTGCAGTGACGTTCGGGCGCTCTGCTATTATTCCCTTTACCCCTGCGGAGTAAGGGGCGTTTATTGCCTAGACACGAATCGGGCGATTCTGACCACTTGGATATTGAAGGGAGGGCGTCTAGTGGTTAAGGCACTCAAGATCGAGATATTCCTGCTGTGCATGATTATTCTTATCGGGCTTGCCGTACGAAGCCGTCGCTCCCTGTTCTCGAGCACCCAGCAGCTTTTGTTTAGCATGCTGGGCTACACGTCTGCTGCTTACATTTTCTTCGATATGATCTGGACGCTCTCGGACGGCGTAAGCACTCCTGTAGGCATCACGGCCAACTGGATTTCCAACGCGGTCTCGTTTTCGCTGTTCGCCATCGCGTGCCTCATTTGGTTTTTCTATTCCGAGACGATGCAGGGCTCACGGCTCCTGACCACGCCCTACAGGGTGGTACTTTTAACGTTGCCAACAGCATTGGTGGTCGTGCTGGCATTTACCAGCTACTGGACGCACGCTATGTTCTATATCGATGCACAGGGCGTATATCGTCGCGGAGCGCTTTATATGATTCAGCCTATCGTTAGCTACTGCTACGTCATATATACGTCCTTGCATGCCTTTATTCAGGCTCAAAAAGTCGAAAGCCTGCAAAAGAAGGCCATTTATCGCACCCTCGCCTTTTTTGCGGTTCCCGCTCTGGTGGGCGGTACCTTCCAGGTTTTGTTTTCGGTACCGGGCCTTTGCGTCGGTATAACGCTGAGCATCCTGCTGCTCTATATCGTCTATCAGGAGCAACTGATCTCTACTGACCCGTTGACTGGCCTCAACAATCGCAACCGTTTTGAGACCTATATGCTGTCGCTCTTTTCAAATGTGGATCAGGCCGAAGATGTATATCTGCTTATGATGGACGCTGATGGCTTTAAGCAGATTAACGATCGCTATGGACATGTGGAGGGCGACCATGCTCTTCAGGTCATATCCGCTGCGCTCAAAGAAGTCTGCTCGGCGTCTGGTGGCTTTATCGCACGCTACGGTGGCGATGAGTTCGTGGTGCTCCAAAAGGCAGTGGCGGTACAGGACATCATAGACCTGTGTTCGGCGATTGACGACGAGCTCGCTCGTGCCGAGGTGCCGTATGCATTGCGGATGTCTATCGGTTACGCGCGGGTCGGCGATAGTGTCGATACTTGGCAAGACTTACTTCGCGCTGCCGATGCGGAGCTCTACCGCGTCAAGGCCGAGAAAAAGAAAGCCGGCGTTCAGATACGCTAGAAAAAAGGGGCGCACGTTTGCGTGCGTGGCGGCCCTCAGTTTACCGATGTACTCCATTAAACTAAAGTATGTGAATCCCCTCTGCTAAATAAGGGCAGTTCACTATGCTTTTTTGGGTTTGTTGACGATGATGATGCCGCCGCAGACCAACAGCAGGGCAACGATGACGGTAGCGGGGCTCGTGCCCGCGCCTTCGCCGAGCAGCAGCGCGCTCAGCAGCACACCAAAGACGGGGTTCATAAACCCAAAGACCGAGACGCGGCTGACGGGGTTGACAGCAAGCAGGCGCGACCACAGCGAGTAGGCGACCGCGGAGATAAGCGCCATGTAGATGATGAGCGCGATGGCGGGGGCAATCGCCGTGGGGGAGAGCGCGCCACCTATCAAAAAGCCGATGGCGGTGAGGACCAGGCCGCCGACCAAGAACTGCCACCCGGCAAGCAAGACGCCGTCGTGCTCGCGCGAGAAGATGCCGATCAGACAGGTCGAAAGGGCACCCGCGACGGTGGAGGCCAGGATAAAGCCCTCGCCGTCGAGCGTAAAGCCAAAGGTGCCGTCCGCGCCCGAAAGGTTGACGAGCGCGACACCGGCAAAGCCCAGTACGCAGCCGAGCACTTTGGCCGCATCGAGCTTTTCGGTGCGAAACGCCAGGGCGGCAAAGAGGATGGCTAGGAAGTTGGCGCTGGCCTCGATGATGGAGCTCGACATGGCGCTGGCGCGCGAGAGGCCCAGATAGAAAAAGAAGTACTGACCGATGGTCTGAAAGAGCGACAAGATAAAGATGGGCTTGATATCGCGTACCTGTGGGACGAGCGGGCGGCGCTGGGCCGCACTCATACCGGCGATAACCAGGATACCGGCAAGCGTGAAGCGCAAACCTGCAAAGAGCAGTTGCGAGGCGCTATCGTGCGCCGGGATACCAAAGAGTGCGTAGCCGATCTTGATGCAGGGAAAGGCCGATCCCCAGAGTGCACAGCAAACAAGACAGCCCAGGATAAGTCCGGGCAGGGTGGCGAGATACGGCTTGCGGCTTTCCATGATGTCCTTTCCATATGTGCGAAGCAAAAAAGAACCCGCCACCGGGTGTGCCGGTGGCGGGTGTTGTTACCCGAGGGGATTGTACCCGATGGGAAAGCTTTAAGCGAAGTAGGCTACGCCGCTCTCAAAGATCGGCATGAACTTATCGCCGGGGACATGCTCGGGCACGTTGCGGTACAGATTGTCGCCGCGACGCTCGGCATGGCCCATCTTGCCCAGGACACGGCCGTCGGGGCTCGTGATGCCCTCGATGGCGAGTGCGGAGCCGTTGGGGTTGACGGAAAGATCCATGCTGGGCTTGCCGTCTTCGCCCACGTACTGCGTGGCGACCTGGCCGTTGGCGATCAGCTGGGCGAGCACTTCGTCGTTGGCGACAAAGCGGCCCTCGCCGTGGCTGATGGCGACGGTGTAGGGGTCGTCCAGGCTGCACTGCGACAGCCACGGGGACAAGTTGGACGAGATGCGGGTGCGCACCAGACGGCTCTGGTGGCGACCGATGGTGTTGAACGTCAACGTGGGCGCATCGGGCGTGGCGTCGACGATGTCGCCGTAGGGCACCAGGCCGAGCTTGATCAGGGCCTGGAAGCCGTTGCAGATGCCCAGCATCAGGCCATCGCGGGCCTTGAGCAGGTCGCGGACTGCCTCGGTGACCTCGGGAGCGCGGAAGAACGCCGTGATGAACTTGGCGGAGCCGTCGGGCTCGTCGCCGCCCGAGAAGCCGCCGGGGATCATGACGATCTGGCTTGCGCGGATGCGGCGGGCAAGCTCGTGGGTGCTTTCGGCGACGGCCTCGGGCGTGAGGTTGTTGATCACGAAGGTGTCGGCCTCGGCGCCGGCGGCGCGGAAGGCACGGGTGCTATCGTACTCGCAGTTGTTGCCGGGGAACACGGGGATAACCACGCGCGGGCGGGCGATCTTGGCGCCGACGTACACGTGGATGTCCTTGGCGCGGAAGTCGATGGTCTCGACCTCGGGGGTCTCGTCGGCGCTGCGGTAGGCAAAGACACTCTCGATGCCGCTCTCCCAAGCCTCCTGGAGTTCGGAGAGCTCGATGACTTCGGAGCCGGTGTCGATGACATAGCCCTCGACGGTGGTGCCCAGGGGCTCGACGACAACGCCGTTGGCGACCTCGGGCAGCTCGGCGTCCTCGGCGAGCTCGACGATAAAGCTGCCGTAGAGCGGGGTGAAGAGGCTCTCCGCGTCTACATCCTCGGCAAGCTCGATACCGATCTGGTTACCGACGCACATCTTAAAGAGGCTCTCGGCGCCGCAGCCGTAGCCGGGCGTGGAGACGGCCAGGGCGTTGCCGTTGGCGGTGAGCGCCTCGACGGCGTCAAACGCGGCGAGCAGCTGCTGGGCGTCGGGACGGTAGTCCTCGCCATAGGTGGCGGGGGCGATGCGGACGACGCGGTGCGTGAGGCCCTTGAACTCGGGCGAGACGGCGCGGGCGGCCTTGCCCACGGCGACGGCGAAGCTGATCAGGGTCGGCGGAACGTTGAGCTCGCCGGCCTCGTCCTCAAACGAGCCGCTCATGGAGTCCTTGCCGCCGATGGCGCCGGCACCCAGGTCGACCTGGGCCATGAGGGCACCCAGGACGGCAGCCATGGGCTTGCCCCAGCGCTCTGCCTCGGTGCGCAGGCGCTCGAAGTACTCCTGGAAGGAGAGGTAGGCGCGCTTGTGCTCAAAGCCGGCGGCAACGAGCTTGGCGATGGACTCGACCACGGACAGGTAGGCGCCCGCAAACTGGTCAGCTTCCATCAGGTAGGGGTTGAAGCCCCATGCCATAGCACTCGCCGTGGTGGTCTCGCCGTCCACGGGGAACTTGGCGACCATGGCCGAGCTTGGGGTGAGCTGCGTCTTGCCGCCAAAGGGCATGAGCACGGTCGCGGCGCCGATGGTGGAGTCGAAGCGCTCGGAAAGGCCCTTGTTAGAAGCGACGTTGAGGTCGGTGACGAGCGAGGTCATGCGCTCGGCGAGCGTGGTGCCGGCCCAGCTGGGCTGCCACACGCTACGGGCGCACACGTGGGCGACCTGGTGCTTGGGTGCGCCGTTGGAGTTGAGGAACTCGCGAGACAGGTCGACGATGGCGACGCCGTTCCAGGCCATGCGCATGCGCGGCTCGGCGGTAACCTCGGCGATAACGGTCGCCTCGAGGTTCTCCTCGGCGGCGTAGCCCATGAACTCCTCGACGTCACCGTCGGCGACGGCGCAGGCCATACGCTCCTGGGACTCGGAGATAGCGAGCTCGGTGCCGTCCAGGCCGTCGTACTTCTTGGTTACGGTATCAAGGTCGACATACAGGCCGTCGGCAAGCTCGCCCACGGCGACCGAGACGCCGCCGGCGCCAAAGTCGTTGCAGCGCTTGATCAGACGGCAGGCATCGCCACGGCGGAACAGACGCTGCAGCTTGCGCTCGACCGGGGCGTTGCCCTTCTGGACCTCGGCACCCGAGGTCTCGATGGACTCGGTGTTCTGAGTCTTGGAGGAACCGGTGGCACCGCCGATGCCGTCACGGCCGGTGCGGCCGCCCAGCAGGATGA
>CABUNB010000042.1 GCA_902492755.1 uncultured Collinsella sp.
ATTCCTTTCTCCGCAAGGAAAAGTAGAAACACTCCCCGATTTAAAACAAATCCCGTGAGAACGAAAAAGGCGGAATAGACGTGCAGTTGCGTAGTGGCTTGCTTGTTCATTTGATACTTCCGATGACAATTTTGGCCTAGCGGGCGGCGGAATCAACCGAAGATGAGGCGCGTTGGCGCCGGGCGTCCAGATGCGTCATGCTGAAAATAGATGAAGCGTATGATTGACAAAACCATAGAGCCCGTCACAAATTGACTACTCCCAATGCTGGTCGTGGAGGGCGGCACCGAGAAAGTCGGCATCGAAAGGCACAGCTTCGGCAAAAGCGTAGTCGCCGTCGCTGGCGATGAGCAGGTAGTTCTCCTCGCCGCCGAACTCCGCATCACCGCATGGGACCACCCAGGCGTGGGAGAATACCTCGAGTGCCGTGGCAGCGCAGTCGCGCAGGAACGTCACGTCGCTCCCCTCGTTTGCGCTCACGATATTGGCAACGTAGATACCCCCGGGGTTCAGGCTGCCTCGCACCAAACGCAACGCCTCAACCGTCGCCAGCTCACGTACGGGTTCGGCACCGCCAAAGCAATCGCTCGCGACCACGTCGTAGCGACGATGGCCCACGCTCGTCACACCCAAATACGAGCGAGCCTCAGCGGTTATCACCCGCAGGCGATCGCCCGCCGCGCGCTCCAGCTCGTCTAGGTAGAACCAGCGGCGCGCCAGGCGCGTAACCTCGGCATCGTACTCAATGACGTCCATGCGCAAGCTCTCGTGCGACATCAGCGCGAACTTGGGATAGGCAAACCCACCGCCACCCAGCATAAGCATACGGTCGATGCCGTGACCATAAGCGTCGCGCATCGCATCCTCGGACTCAAACACGTCGTCAAACGCACGATAGTACGCAAAGACGGGCTCTGCCCAACGCTCGCCAACGTAACTTGCGCTTTGGTAGACGCCGCCTTGCACCAACACGCGAATCTCATCGCCGCCCTCATCGTGCACGCGTTTCACACGCGCCAACCCATTGCGGGTTCGCGCAACCTGCAGACAGGCAGCACGAACAGCGACGGCGGCCGCACCAAGCGCCGCGGCTCCCAGAGCAACGCCGGCAACGACGCCGGCAGAAACACTCGGCTTGTTCATCTAGAGCTCCTTTTGCAGATAAAGGCCATGGTCATAAAATCCAAGATGGCGATAGTACTCGCGCGTACCGATCGCGCTAATCACGTTGATGCGCGCATAACCCGCATCCCGGGCAATCTCGCACGCACGCTCAACGAGCAAACGCCCCAACCCGTGATGCTGCGCCGCCTGGCCTTGATCCCCCACGCGCGCCGCCATGCCATACACGTGCACCTCGCGAATCATCGCCTCGTCCGGCGTCGTCGGCAACTCATCCGCATGCGCGGCAACAAAAGCACGATCGGGCAGAGACAGACGCAAAAAGCCCGCGATTTTGCCCTGCGGCGTCATCCACTGCAAAAAACGCTCGCGCGTCACCGGCGTCTCGTACGTCACTTCCTCGTCAAGGGTCAACTCATCCAGGTCGGCACCCGCCGTGCTGATCTCGCGATAGCGAATCTCACGCACCGTCGCACCGTCGCCCCGAGCAGCCAGGCGGTTCTCAACGAGCTGACGCAGGTTAGGTTTCTTGTTGCCCACCATAATGTCGTCAGAACTAAAGTCGCGGATCATGCGACTGATGCGGCAGAACGCCGGCGTCACCACGATGTCATCGGCCAACACATCGAGCAGCTCTTCCTCGGTATAGGGGCGCCACTCGCCGCGCTCGTAACATCCCACCAGACGCGAACCCTCGATGAGCGCGCACGGGTAGATCTTGACTTCGTCGGGCATAAAGGCCCCCTCGGTCATAAAGCACTCGTAGTCGCGCTTGTCCCCCTCGGGCGTGGCACCCAGCAAGTTGAGCATAAAATGCGCGTGGATCTTAAAGCCAAACAGGCGCGCAAGCGAAAACGCCCGCTCAATCTGTGCCACCGAAATGCGACGCTCGTTGATATCGAGCAGGTGCTGGTCGAGGCTCTGGATACCCATCTGAATCTTGGTGCAGCCCAGGCGGCGAATGAGCGCGAGGGTCTGCGGTGTTACGGCATCGGGGCGCGTCTCGATAACGAGCCCCACCACGCGATGCTTCGCCGTCTCGTTGATGCGCTGCTGACGCTCGAGCTCCTCCATCGTTGCCGTTTGCCACTCGGCAACCTCGCCCCACGGCGTACCGGGGCCGTACAGACGACGCACCGCGCGGTTATAGCCACCCACGGCAGCATCCACACGCCCCTGCTCGTCGGCAACACCGCTCGCAAGCTCGGCCTCGTCGGTCGCAATACCGGCAGCCCGATAGCGCTCGCGGCGCTCCGCCACCACCGGCGGCAGCGCATCGGCGGGAGCGTCATCGAGCAGGCGCCCCGCCTCGGCACGGCTGATGCCCGGACGCGCCAACATGGGGTTTGCCGCCACGCCGGCGACGGCATCGTCATTGAGCGCACGGAAAAGCTCCGACATAAACCACGTTTGATACCCTTGCGGATAGTCGCTCCAGGTACCGCCGAGCACAATGAGCTCGATCTTATCGGTCGCATGCCCCATTTGCGAAAGCGCCGTCAAACGGGCACTCACCTGCAGATACGGGTCGAAGCAGTTTTGCTCCGCACGGGCGCACGCCGGCTCGGCATGCAGATAGCTTTTAGGCATGCGCAGATCGTTGGGGCAAAACAGGCAATCGCCCGAGCACGGCCACGGCTTGGTGATAACGGTAATGGTCGCCACGCCCGAAGCCGTGCGACGAGGCTTCATGCGAAGCACCTGCAGCAGCTGACGCTCCAGCTCGGGATTGACATTCCATGCCGCCCAACGCGCCGGTTCCTCACGCTTCACCCGCTGGTAAAACGGCAGCAGGCGACGCTTGGCCAAATCGCGCTTATCAGCGCCCTCGCGGCGCGCCTCGGCATGTATCAGTTTGACGAGCGCTTTGTCGTCCACGGTCTCACCGCGACGCAGAGCGTCGAGTATGTTCAAGATAATCTGTTCCATGTCCCCATTGTAAAGGCAAAGGCGCCGAAGCCGACCGCGGCCCCGACGCCTTCATCAAACAGCGCATCTAAGCATCTATGTTTGCGGACTTAGCCCGCCGTCGTCACTCCGGATCAAACGACATGTCGCCCGAACCGACCTTAAAACGATACGTGGCAGACTTATCACCGTTGTCGAATTCATGATTCAATATGGTCTCGCCGTCGTAGCCAAGCGGAAGGAAATCGCTCTCGAAGTCACCGCTGCCCACAGTTAGGCTCGCCTTAAAGCCCGTCGAGTTCGGAACCGTTATCTCCACGTCGCCCGAGCCCACACTCACGTCCATCGACTTCGCGGGGGCCTGATAGAGCTCGAACGTCACATCGCCCGAACCGACCTCGGCATTCAGGGTATCGGTCACGGTGCCAGTAAACTCAACATCTCCCGAGTCCAAAGTCAGGTTGAGGTCATGGCACGCAATGCCCGCGACCGTCAGATCACCCGATCCCACCTTGGCCGTAATGCCGACCAGGTTATCGGCAACTTCGCGCGGCAGTTCGACGGTAACCGTGCGGTCAATGGCGCGCTCGTCATCGCAATCGAACTGGCGAATCTTGAGCGTAGAGCCCTTGATTTCGGCCAGGTTCTGGGTTGCCGCATCGAAGGCAACGGTCCCCGTTGCCACGCGACCGCTTTCAATTACGCGCACCGGCCCGCCGGAGACGTGTTTGACCTCGACCGTGCCCGACGTCACATCCAGGTCAAGCGATGTGAACGCGTCGGCATCAAACGTTTCGCTCGAAAGTTGCTGAGGCCGAGCGGAATAGCTGCCGTCGTCCAAGAGATTGCCCTCGTCAACCGCATCG
Source organism: uncultured Collinsella sp. (assembly GCA_902492755.1). Taxonomy (GTDB): domain Bacteria; phylum Actinomycetota; class Coriobacteriia; order Coriobacteriales; family Coriobacteriaceae; genus Collinsella. Next base: position 3,897 of record CABUNB010000042.1, read on the forward strand.
TCCATACCAGACAAGCCGGATACGACATCGTCGAGATCCCACGGGCCATCAAAATGAATCAAAGTCCGCGAAATGCCAAAAACAAGCCCGATGATGAGCACAAACGCTCCGATGCCAACGCCCAGACGCAGCTTGGATTCATGCGAAAGCTTCATCATTCGTCACCCTCTTTGGCACACGGCTCAGCGATGGCTGCGGTAGCCACGTCAGCATCAGGTTCCGCAGAAGTATCCTTCCCCTGGGCCTTGACCGCGACCGGCGCCGGACCAACCTGGATATCCCCGCGCGCCCAATCGCCATCGAGCGCACGCGCCACCCAGTGATAGATGGGAATCGTAAAGAAGATCAGTGCGGGAAAAGGGCTGGCACCAACCAGGAACATCAGCAAAAAGAACAGCAGCCAGCACACGGCCCAATACGGGAACGACTGGAACGGGCCCTTCACCGGAGTCGAGCCAACCGCACCGCCACTCGTCGCCTGCGCCGTAGCGGCATTGGCGGCCTGTGCACTCCAGCTTGCCGCTTGCGCCGCCTTGGCGGCGGCATCACTCGCCTGCGTTGCCGCCTCGGTGGCACGTGCCGCCGCCTCATGGGTGCGTGCGCGCTCTGCCGCATCGGCCTCGCGTTGGCGAGCGCGGTCCTCGTTCTCAAACTCGATATCGTCCTCAATCTCGTCGCTCGGATTGAGCAACTCGTCCAAGCTCACGCCATAGAGTTTGGCGAGCGAGATCAGGTTCTCGGTATCGGGTGAGCTCTCCGCGCGCTCCCATTTACTGACCGCCTGGCGCGACAGCCCCAGCTTTCGCGCCAGCCCTTCTTGGCTAAAGCCTTTGCTGCGGCGAAGGTCGGCGAGCCGCTGCGCAGTTTCTACATTCATGGTTCCTCCTATGTGATGCCAGCCGTGCCGCCGGACCGTTTTTGTTCTTAAGGCGCCTTGCACAGTTAAAAATCTATCCGCCACCGCCAAAAACATGCCACCTATTCTAGTGAGATTTTTGACAACCGGCGGTTGCGGGTGCATATGAGCTGCGGAAATGTGTCCAAACAAAGCAATGACCCGTAGCTTGGTTGTCCCCGTTGCGGCGTTAACGGTAGTATGGTCGTACTGTTAATTCCGCACCGCCAACGGAGGGAGTTCCGCGCCGTGAACCGCGATTTCGCCTCATCGCTCATCCAGCTCAACAACACGTTCTATCGCGAGCACTCCGCCTCCTTTTCCGATACGCGTCAGGCCCCATGGCCCGGCTGGGTGCGCACCATGGACATCGCGCTCGAACAGCTCGACGTCGCCACGATCGAGCATCCCGTCCGCGTCTTCGATCTCGCCTGCGGCAATATGCGATTCGAAAACTTTGCCGCCGGCGGCGCACTTGCCGCCAAGGGCGTCGACGGCGCAAACCCCTCGGCAGATGCCAGCTGCCCGTTTGAGTTCTATGGCGTCGACTCGTGTCAAGACCTGGCCATCGATGCACATGGCCACGCGCTGCGCATTCCCAACCTGCACTTCCAGGAACTCGACGTGCTCGACGCCCTCATGAAGCTCAACCCCGCCGAGACGCCCGACGTGCTTTTCGACGCCCCGCTCGCCGATATCTCGGTCTGCTTTGGCTTTATGCACCACGTGCCGTCGTGCGAGTACCGCGTACGCGTACTCGACGCCTTGGTGCGGCAGACGCGCCCGGGCGGCATCATCGCCATCAGCTTTTGGGAGTTTATGAACGACGAGCGCATGGCGCGCAAGGCCGTTCGAGCCGAAGCCCGCGCCGAGCTCACCCCGCCGTTTGAGGGTTACGATTCCGCGCAGTTTGAAGCCGGCGACCACCTCATTGGCTGGCAAAACGACCGCCACGCCTACCGCTATTGCCATCACTTTGACGATCAGCAGATCACCGACCTGGTGCGCGGCGTCCGTACGTTCTACAAAAGCGGCGAGGTCCCCGTGCGCGAGCTTGAGCGCTTCCATGCCGACGGTCGCAGCGGCGAGCTCAACCGCTATGTGATTCTCAAGCGTCTGTAGGCACCGACGACTCGCCGCCGAGCCGCACCGCATCTTTCGGGCAAACTATGCCCACCCTTTTTCAACCCATTGACGGAACGCGCAGCTATGCGTTCCATACTTATGACCAAGGAGCCTCATGGGAGCCGTCCACGTTCGCACGCCTAAGAACTTTGTGCTCGAGGAGCGCCTGGAGCGCTACGCCGATGCGATCGAGACGAACCCCGAGGCTTATGCCGGAGATTGGCGCAAGGCCTGTGCTCCCGCAGGCAGCAAGCCCTTCGAACACCTTCACCTGGATCTTGGCTGTGGCAAGGGAACGTACCTTGTAGAACGCGCGGCCCACGAGCCAAACACCCTCTTTATCGGTATGGACCAGGAGCCCATCTGCATCGCCTATGCCGCACAGAAAATCTGCGAACAGGAACTGACCAACGCACTCGTCCTGCCCCGAGGCGCCGCATCGCTGCCGCAGCTGTTTGACACAGGCGAGCTCGATGCCATCACCATCAACTTTCCCACGCCGCAGCCCAAGGCCAAGTACGCCAAAAAGCGCCTCGTCCATGTCGACCATCTGATGCTCTATCGCCCGCTCTTTGCAGCCGGCGCCACCGTAACGCTGCGAACCGACAGCAAACCGTTGCGCGATTACGCCCTGGGACAGTTTGCCGCAGCCGGCTACGATACGCTTTGGGTAAGTGACGACGTCCGCCGCGACCATCCCGAGCATCCCGAGACCGAATATGAATGCCGCACGCGCGAGATGGGCGCCGCCGTCTATGGCATTTGCGCTACGCCCGGCGCGGAACCCATCGAAGAGCAGCTCGCGGCGGGCCGCGCGCAGGAGCAAAGCCTTGCCTGCTACCTGCCCGAAAACCTCGATGAGCTCACCTACGTGCCTCTCGGCATGGAAGAGGCCGTCGAGAACTTCAGAAACCGTGCCCGCAAGGGCAAGAAGCGCCTGCCGCAAGAGTCCTAGGGGCTTCTGATGGTCGCGGCGTCAGCAAATAAGCGCGAATAGGCGCCAGCAAACAACCCTCAAACCTAAGTGAGTAGACTTTTTTGCAATAGCCAAGCACAACCCGCATAACGAAAACTAAAACCGCAGATAGAACCCTTGTGCAAAATCCATGTGCTCGCGACATCGCAAAAAGTCTACTCACTTAGCTGGCAACTGCACCAAACGGCCGGGCAGAACGCCCATTTCCTGCATTTTCTTGCCTGCAAACGCATCGATGCGCCGCTACGCCATAATAGTTGGCGGACAATCGCGAGAGAAAGCAACCACATGGCACAGACCACGACAGATACCGCCGCCAGCACCGTCTCCGGCGCCGGCGCCGCCAGCTCATTCTCGGGCGGCACGGGAACCGAAGCCGAGTTTGGCTCGCTCGGCGCGCTCTCCCCCACCTGGTGGGAGCCCGAGGACGGCAGCGAGCCCGAACCGTGGCTCACGCCCGATCAAGCCTTCGAACGCTTCTTTGAATGGACGAGCGATCGCGGCATTGAACTGTGGGATCACCAAGAAGAGGCCCTCATGGACCTGACTGCCGGCGATCACGTCATTTTAGGCACACCGACCGGATCGGGTAAATCGCTCGTCGCGCTGGGCATGCTCTTTATGGGCATGGCGCAGGGCAAGCGCTGCTACTACACGGCTCCCATCAAGGCTCTGGTCAGCGAGAAGTTTTTCGACCTTGTGCAGGTGCTCGGCCGCGATAACGTAGGCATGATTACCGGCGACACGCATATCAACACCAAGGCACCCGTCATCTGCTGCACGGCAGAGATCCTTGCCAACGACGCACTGCGCGAGAGCGAAGATGCCGACGTGGGCTGCGTGGCCATGGACGAGTTCCACTACTTTGCCGACCCCGACCGCGGTTGGGCTTGGCAGGTGCCGCTGCTCACCCTGCCCCACACGCAATTCATGCTCATGAGCGCCACGCTCGGCGATGTCACTGCCATCGCCGCCTCACTCGAGGAACACACCGGTGCTACCTGCGACTTGGTCGTCGATGCCCCGCGCCCCGTGCCGCTGAGCTACGACTACGTGACGACCTCCCTCGAGGGCACGGTCGAGCTCGCCATGCGCCGCGGCGAGGCCCCGCTCTATATCGTGCACTTTAGCCAGGATGCCGCCCTTGCAACGGCACAGTCGCTCGCCAATTTTGGCATCGCCAGCAAGGAGCAGCGCGAGGCCATCAAAGAAGCGGCAAAGGGGACGAGCTTCTCCACGGCCTTTGGTAAGATTCTCAAACGCCTGCTTGGATGCGGCGTCGGCGTGCACCATGCCGGCATGTTGCCGCGCTATCGCCTGCTGGTGGAGCGCCTGGCGCAGCAGGGCCTGCTGCCCGTCATCTGCGGCACCGATACGCTCGGCGTCGGCATCAACGTACCCATCCACACCGTGGTACTCACCGCGCTCACCAAGTTCGACGGCTACAAGATGCGTCGCCTGCGCGCCCGCGAGTTCCATCAGATTGCCGGTCGCGCCGGCCGCTCGGGCTTCGATACCGAGGGCATGGTCATCGCCGAGGCCCCGGAGCACGAGATCGAGAACGCCAAACTCATGGCCAAGGCGGGCGACGACCCCAAGAAGCTCCGCAAGATTAAAAAGAAGAAGGCCCCCGAGGGCTTTGTCACCTGGAACAAGCAGACCTTTGAGCGCCTGATCGAGACGCAGCCCGAGACGCTCAAGCCGCGCCTTCGCATCACGCACTCCATGGTGATTAGCGTGGTCGAGCAGGGCGGCGATGCCCGAGCCCGCGTACACGACCTCATCGAGACGAGCTTGCAGACCCCCGAGGAAAAGGCCAAGCTCGAGGTTCGCGCCGACGAAATCTTCGCCACGCTCATCGATTCCGGCGTCGTCGTTCGCACCGAGGTGCCGCCCGCGCCCGACGCCCCGACTGACGCCGCGCCAGACATCGACTATGCACTGACGGTCGATCTGCCCGAGGACTTTGCGCTCGACCAGCCGCTCTCGCCGTTTTTGCTTGCCGCGCTGGAGCTGCTCGACCCCGAGAGTGAGACCTATACCATGGATCTGATCTCGATGGTCGAGGCAACGCTCGAGGACCCCAAGCAGGTATTGCGCGCGCAGGAGCGCGCCGCGCGCGACCGCGCGATGGCCGAAATGAAGGCTGACGGCGTCGAATATGAGGAACGCCTGGAGCGCATCCAGGATGTCACCTACGAAAAGCCGCTCGAGGACTTGCTCGATGCCGCCTTCGACAAGTACTGCCAAGAAGTACCTTGGGCCAACGACTACCAGCTCTCGCCCAAGAGCGTCCTGCGCGACATGCTGGAGAGCGCGAGCGACTTTAAGGGCTATATCCAAAAGCTCGGCATCGCCCGCTCCGAGGGCATTTTGCTGCGTTACCTGGCAGAGGCCTACCGTTCACTCGACCGCACCGTGCCCATCGAGAAGCGCGACGAGCGCCTGCGCGACATTATCTCGTGGCTGGGCTTTGTGGTGCGCTCGGTGGACTCGAGCCTGGTGGATGAGTGGGAGAACGCCGGCAACCCGGCAGCCCTCGATGCTGCGCCGCCGCAGGGCATCGACGAGGTCGTGGCGGACCGTCGCGGCTGCACGCTATTGGTGCGCAACGCGCTCTTCCGCCGCGTGACCCTTGCCGCCCGCGAGCACGTTCGCGACCTGGGCGAGCTCGACGACGACTGGGGCATGAGCGAGATCCGCTGGCAAAAAGCACTCGACGCTTACCACGAGCAGCACGAGGAAATCCTCACCGACGGAGATGCCCGCAGCGCCGCGATGTTTTCCATTGACGAGTCCGACGAGAAGACCGCGCACGTATGGCACGTGCACCAGATCTTTGCCGACGAGGATGGCGACCACGATTTTGGCATCATGGGCGATGTCGATCTGGACGCCACGCAAGACGGCGGCGAGGTCATCTTCAAAAACTACCGCGTCGGCTTTATCGAGGACCTGCTCGAGGACTAGCCGAACATACTGGAACGAAACGAAGCGGGGCCGCTGGCAATATAGCCAGCGGCCCCGCTTTTGCGCTATACGCTATGCCTTACTCGGCACCCTCGACCTCATACGAATCCGCCTCGGCTGGCTCATCGTTTGTCTCTGTCGCAGCCCCGCGCGCCTCGTCAAACGCGGCCTTCATGGTCTTGTTGCCCCACGTGAGCTTGCGAATGGTAAGATCGTCCGCCTTCTTGTTGGCTAGGCGCAGATTGTTCTCGGAGGACAGCAACGCCTCCTTGGTTTTCTGCAGGTGGCTAATCGTCTTATCGATCTCATCGATCGCCGTTTGGAACTTGCGGCTCGCGATCTCGTAGTTGCGGCCGAAATCATTCTTGAACTTCTCCATCTTGGCTTCGAAGTTCGTGACGTCGATATTCTGCTGTTTGTATTCCGCCAGCTCCTGCTTATAACGCAACGAACCCATGGCGGCGTTGCGAAGAAGTGTAATCATGGGGATGAAAAATTGCGGGCGAATCACGTACATCTTCTCGTAGCGATAGCTCACGTCGACTATCCCTGCGTTATAGAGCTCGCTTTCGGGCTCGAGCAGTGTGCAGAGCACCGCGTACTCACAGCCTTTCTGGCGACGATCGTGATCGAGTTTCTTAAAGAAGTCCTCGTTTTTGTGCTTGGTCGCGGTCTCGTCGTTCTCGTTTTTCATCTCGAACATAATCGAAATGACCTCGTTGCCGCTCGCGTCGCACTCGCGGAAGATAAAGTCGCCCTTGGTACCCTCGGACGCATCGTTATCTTTCTCGAAGTACGCGTTGGGAAACGCCGTCATGCGCAGACGGTTAAACTCGGTCTCGCAGTGCTGCTCGAGCGACTCGCCCACCATCTTGGTGGACAGGCGGACCTTCATGTCCTTAAGGCGCTCAATCTCTTCATCCTTGTAGCGGATCAGGTCATCGCTCGCGCGCTTGGCTTGCGCAAGCTCGAGCTCGTGTGCCGCCTTGGCTTGCTCCTCGCGAGAATCGCGCACCGCCAGCTCGCTCGTCAGCTTGGCACGTGCCTCATCGCGCTCTCGCTCCGCCGCGGCGACCGCCTCTGACAGGTTCATTTTTGCCATCAGTTCCTGCTCGCGCAGCTGGGCACGCAGGCCCTCGGCCTCTTGCTCGGACTGAGCCTTTGCGGCGGAAAACTTCTCTTGCACCTTCGCGCGATAGTCAGTAAGCGCGCGCTCGGCCTCGCTGCGAGCGGCATCGAGCTCACGCTGCGACTCTGCCGCGGCAGCGGCAAGCGCCATCTCCTGGGCTTTGTCCGCCGCGGCGAGCCTGGCCTGCAGCTCGGCAATCTGAGCGTCGCGTGCAGCTAAATCGTTTTGAGCAGCGTTGCGCGCCGCCGACTCGGCAAGCTTGGCTTCGTCATCTTTGCGTCCCAGCTGCGCACGCAAATTGTCGATCTCGCGCTGAAGCTCAGCATTCTCCTTCTGAGCATCGGCACGGGCCTCAACCGCCGCACGCTGACTTGCGCTCTCGCGCTCTGCGGCAGCGCCCTCGAGCTTGGCGCGCAACTCGGCAAGCTCGGCATCGCGCTTGGCGACCTCTTGTGCCAGCTGCTGAGCCGCAGCGTTCTTCTGCTCGACAAGCTGAGCGTCGCGCTGAGACTCTGCCTCCTGCAAAGCAGCCGTCGAACGCGAACGCTCAAGCTCCAACGCCTGCTCGCCTTCGCGCTGGACAGCCTTCACACGTTCGTCAAGATCATGCGAAAATTCAGCATCGCGCACCTGTTTGACGATGTCCGCATAGCCGGACGCATCGACCTTAAAGACTTCGCCGCAATGCGGGCACTTGATCTCGTTCATAGCAGCTCCTCGATGGACGCAAATTTCAACCGCCTACACTCTACCGCGCCATGCGGACAAAAAAGGCGCCGCCGCCAGAATGGCAACGGCGCCAAAACCACCACAAAGGTGCCTGTCCCCATTGTGGTGGTTTGAGTGCTTTACAGGTCGCGGTAGTCGATCAGGCGCAGGTCGTCCTGAGCCTCGAGCCAGGCGCGAAGCTCGGGGTCGATCAGTGCATCAACTTCCTTGGCGCGATCGGTCGTAAGCGAGCTGTTCTCAAGGATAAAACGATCGAGATAGCCCGGATGGCATACGAAGACGACCGTCTCGTCATCGGCCATCTCGCGAACCGTCTGCATGATTGCTTCCTTTGGCTCATAGTCCGGCTCCATCGAATGCATCACCATGCGCAGATCGGTGTCTCCGCAGTGCACCACGGCCGTGGGGTCAAAGCTCGCCTTTTGCTCCTTAAGGCCCAACTCCTGCGCCACCACCGAAATCGCGCTGTTGAGGTTTTTGCTCATAACGGCGTGGGCCTCAAAGTAATCGGGCTCGCGACCCACGATCTTGACAAAGCGATCATGCTGCGCACGAATCTCAATGCAGGCCTCGTCGAAGTCAATCAGTTCCTTTCCACGCTTAAAGTGCTCGCGGAAGGTACGGCTGCTATGGAACTCGCCGTTGTTGTCGAGCAGACTTGGGATGAGCGCCGGGTCGGCACACGGCTTGCCCAGGCACACGTTGGTATGCTGGCCCACCGCAATGCCGGCATCCGCCACGAGCGACCAGCCACGCTCGGCCTCGGGCATATTGGGCATCAGGCCCGCCGAGCGCACCAAACCCTCGTTGACGCTGCGGGCGATCCCCAGGTCAACAGCGTACGAATAACCGATATCGTCGGCGCGAATGAGCAGTTGCTTCATAACGACTCCAATCTAAGGAAAAAACACCACAAAGGTGCCTGTCCCCTTTATGGTGGCTTGAGGGTTACAGTCCAAAGAAGCTCAAGATCTGGTCTCGGCTTACGGGCTTGTAATTGTTGGCGTCGAGGCCAACATCGTAGCGGTAAACGGGGCGCTCGCGGTCTCGGTTGCGCGTGTTGGTGTGGTCTCCTCTACTGTGAATGTGACCGTGCAGCATGATGGCGCCGCGCGCTTTGCCGTTCCAGCTGAGCATGGGGTAATGGCTCAGAACCAGACGATGTCCCTTGGCATAACCGGGAACCATCTCCAGGTAATCGCGCACGTCATCCCAAATTTGCGGTGCGTCCGGATCTTCCCAATCGCCGTCATGGTTGCCCCGTATGAGCGTCACGTTTTGGCAGGCAATACGCTCGCGCAGGCGCACGGCATCCGCCATGGGCAAGCGATACGTAAAGTCTCCCAGGATGTAGAGGCGGTCGTCCGCAGCAACGCACTCGTTAATGGCGTCAATAACCTTGCGGTTCATCTCCTCAACCGAGGTAAACGGTCGATCCATATCGTGCAGGATATTCGTGTCGCCCAGGTGCAGGTCGGCGGTAAACCACATCATCGTCTGTGTCCTCATTTCGCAACGCGTTTTACTGAAACAAGTATACAGACGCTTTAACAGGACCGCCTAGCCAAAGAGCCCGCCAAACAGGCCGCGCCGACGTTTGTCCTTCTTCTTTGATGCGTCGACTTGCGCGTTCTTATCCTTCCGCTTTTTGCGATCCTGCTCCAGCTCGTCGTCATCGAGCAGCAGATCCCACTCAAATGGATCATCCGTCAGATCGAACAGGTCGTCATCAAACATGGCAAGCCCTCCTAGATGCCGGAATGTCCGGCGTTTGACCTTACCGAGAAGTCTAAAGGCACGTGCGGACACAAATTCACCCACCCGGGCCTTTTCGACCGTTCATCGCAACGATTGCATGACGGAGCGCTTGCAGATAAGATAGGGTCACGGATGGCACCCGTTGCAGCGGGTCTTGCCAACTCCAGTACACGTTTTCATCGTGAGAAGTGGCCGTCTTCGCTTACGCGGGGGCGGCCACTCTGTTTGTCCCCTATCTGCTGTCTTTTTCTAATGCACAAACATGCGCACGAACTTGTGCTTCCAGCTTACGTAGGGCGCGTAGCGGAACGGCACGTCCAACCACGTCGCTTTGTTCACGATGCTCTTCTTGTGACTAAACGCATCGAAGCTCTCGCGGCCATGGTACTGCCCCATGCCGCTCGCGCCCATGCCGCCAAAGCCCATATGACTTGTGGCCAGATGCATGATGGTGTCATTGACGCAACCGCCGCCAAAGGGCACGTAGCGCACAAAGCGCTGCTGCACCGCGCGATCCCGACTAAAGATATACAGGGCCAGCGGCGTCGGACGATCCGTGATAAACGTCTCGGCCTCATCCAGGCTTTCAAACGTCAGCACCGGCAAGATGGGACCGAAGATCTCCTCCTGCATCACGGCATCCTCGGGCGTCACGCCGTCCAGGATCGTCGGCTCAATCTTGAGCGACGCCTCGCGCGCCGCACCTCCTAGCACAACTTTATCGGGGTCGATCAGCCCGCGCACGCGCGTGAAATGCTTGACGTTGACGATATGGCCGTAGTCCTCGTTGTCGAGCGGGTGCTCGCCAAACATGTGGCGGACCTCCTCCTTGATGAGTTCCAGCAGCTCATCGTGCACGCGCGCATCGACCAGCAGATAATCGGGCGCTACACAGGTCTGGCCCACGTTGAGCCACTTACCAAAGGCGATGCGGCGTGCCGCCACCTTCAAGTTTGCGGAGGCATCCACGATGCAGGGGCTCTTGCCGCCCAGCTCAAGTGTCACGGGCGTGAGGTTTTTGCTCGCGCGCTCCATGACGAGCTTGCCGACCGGAACGCTGCCGGTAAAGAAAATCTTATCCCAGCACTCATCGAGCAGTGCCTCGTTCTCGGCACGACCGCCCTCGACGACCGTCACCAGACGCGGATCAAACGCTTCCTCGCAAATCTGTTTGAGCACCGCACTCGAAGCCGGCGCATAGGCGCTCGGCTTGATGACCACCGTGTTGCCCGCAGCGAGCGCACCGGCAAGCGGCTCGAGCGTCAGCAAAAACGGGTAGTTCCAAGGCGCCATGATCAGCGTCACACCATAGGGCACCGGTTGCGTCTTGCACACGCTAATGGCATTGGCGAGGTCGCACGGGCGCAGGTGCGCACGACTCCACCGGGCCACATGCGCAATCTGGTGGCGAATCTCGGAAAGCGACGTGCCGATCTCGCACATATAGGCCTCGTCATGCGACTTTCCCAAATCGGTCTTGAGCGCATGGGCAATATCGGCCTCGTGGGCCCGCACCGCATCGCGTAAACTCACGAGCGCACGACGTCGAGCATCGACATCAAACGTGGCGTGCGTCTTAAAGTAGGCGCGTTGATCGCCGACGATGCGCGCAATTTCCTCGGTGTTCATGGACCCTCCTAGTTCTCGTCCTCAAACATACCACCTGCAACAACTTCGTACATATGCTCGAGCTCCAGGCGGTCCATCAAAAGCGGAACGGGGTACAGCGGATTGGCCTCGGCATCGGCATGTGCCGCCATTTTGGGAATGTCGGAGCGGCGAATGCCCGTCACATATTCGGGAATGCCCAAGGCGGCGTTCATGCGGTCGACCCAATCGATAAATGCCTCGGCAGCCAGGCTATCCTGCGCGTTAGCCGGCGCAATGCCCGCCATGCGAGCAAGATCGGCAAGCTTGGGGGCGGCGGCGTCACCATAAGCGCGAAGCATGTGCGGCAGGATGATCGCGTTGGCCAAACCGTGCGGAATTCCGTATCGGCCGCCCAGACTGTGCGCGATGGCATGCACATATCCAACATAGGAGCGCGTAAAGGCAACACCCGCCTTATACGCCGCCGAAAGCATATTGCGACGCGCACGCATGTTGTCGCCATGCTCATAGGCCTCGAGCAAATTGTCGTGGATGAGCTGCACCGCCTGTCGCGCCATCTTGCGCGTATAGGGCGTAGTGCTTCGCCCGATAAAGGCCTCGACGGCATGCGTCAGGGCGTCCATGCCCGTCTGCCCCGTAATGGAGGCGGGCAGACCGCGCGTAAACTCGGGGTCGTGCACCGCAAAGCGCGGGATGAGCACAAAGTCGTTGATGGGGTACTTGTAGTGCGTCTCGTCGTCGGTAATTACCGCTGCAAGCGTGACCTCGCTTCCCGTGCCCGCCGTGGTGGGAACGGCGATGAGCAGCGGCAGGCGACGATGAATGCGCAGCAGGCCGCGCATCTTGTTGATGGGCTTGTTTGGCTGCGCGATGCGTGCTCCCACGCCCTTGGCGCAGTCCATGGCCGAGCCGCCGCCAAAACCGATAATGGCCTGGCAGGCGCCCTCTCGATACAGGGACGCCGCTTCCTCCACGTTTGAGACCGTGGGGTTCGCTGATGTTTTGGCATAGACCGCAGCGCCAATTCCCTTGGACGCGAGCGCTGTCTCGAGCGGTACCGTGAGCCCCAGACGGGCGATGCCGGGATCCGTCACGATAAGAACATGCTGTATTGAACGCGCCTGAAGCACTGCGAGCACATCCTCGGCGTGCTCTAAAATGCGTGGCTCGGTATAGGGCAGCACCGGCAATGCGATGCGAAAAACCGTTTGATACGTTCGGCACCAGGCACGACGGGCTAGATGCATAAAGGAAGCTCCCTCATTTGTTGATGGGTCAACATTTGCTCGACCGATTGTACTCATCGGCGTCCGCATATGGCTTGCCAATCGTTAATCAATCAACATCTTCACATGCTTAAATTGTTTTATTAAAAATCATTCCTAATAGGCTTCACTTTTGGTTGCATTTATGGATAATAGAACCCGTCAAGACGCACGTCCGGAGAGGGCCCTTACGGGACCGGACAAGCGCCCCATCGCCATCGATCGAAAGGATCGAATCATGAAGTTTGTTTGCCCCGTTTGCGGTTATGTGGAAGAGTTCGACGGCGACCAGCTGCCCGAGGACTTCAAGTGCCCCCAGTGCGGCGTTCCCGGTTCTCGTTTCCTGAAGCAGGAGGAAGGTCAGCTCGAGTGGGCTGCCGAGCACGTCGTAGGCGTCGCCAAGATGGAGGGCGTCTCTGAGGACATCGTTGCCGACCTGCGCGCCAACTTTGAGGGCGAGTGCTCCGAGGTCGGTATGTACCTGGCCATGGCTCGCGTCGCTCATCGCGAGGGCTATCCCGAGATCGGCCTGTACTGGGAGAAGGCTGCCCACGAGGAGGCAGAGCATGCCGCCAAGTTCGCCGAGCTCCTGGGCGAGGTCGTGACCGACTCCACCAAGAAGAACCTCGAAATGCGCGTTGAGGCCGAGAATGGCGCCACCGCCGGCAAGACCGATCTTGCCAAGCGTGCCAAGGCCGCTGGTCTCGATGCCATCCACGACACCGTGCACGAGATGGCTCGCGACGAAGCTCGCCACGGCAAGGCTTTCGCCGGCCTGCTCAAGCGTTACTTTGGCTAAGCCAACCGCCTGAGACATAACCTCTAGCTCGAAGAAGGCCCGGACCGTATTGGTTCGGGCCTTCTTCGTGGGCTTATTACAGATGTTCTTGAAGAACGCTGAGCGACTGAGGGCTCAGGTCGTCGTATTGTATGAGGACGCGAGATGGAGCGTTCTTAGTCGATGCCCGATCAGCCGTCCACAGGCAATCGGCGATGTTGACATAGGAAATACGAGCGTCAGCGAGAGCCTTCGCGAAACTCTCCCCCGCCTTGTCCTCGGCCAGGGCAACAGCGCAGTAAAGGCCCGCGTCTGCATGCTCGATCGAGACCTCCCCTGCCGGAAACGCTTTCCGTACAAGCGCTGCCAGGCCATCGCGTGCCTCGCGAGCACGCACGCGCACGCGGTTCACATGCCGCTCGTAATCACCCGATTCCAGCAAGCGCGCTAAAGCGACCTGGTCAACAGAGCTCACCGACGAAGCGTAAAAACCAAGGTCGCGCCCAAACCGTTCCATCAGCTCATCGGGCAACACCATGTACGCCAAACGCAACGCCGATGAAAGGCTCTTCGAAAACGTGTTGGTATAGATGACCGATTGAGCGGCATCGATCGACGCGAGCGCGGGAATCGGCTTGCCGGCAAGGCGAAACTCACAATCAAAGTCGTCTTCGATGAGATACCGACCTGGCCGCTCGGCGGCCCAGCTCAGCAACGCATAGCGACGTGCAATGCTCGTCACAAGACCGGTCGGATACTGATGAGACGGCATCAGGTGAAGGACATCGGTCCCGGTTTTCTGCAGCGCGCTCAAGTCCACGCCCTCAGCATCCAACGGGACATGCCGCACTTCGCAACCCATGGCCTGATAGATGCGCGTCAAGCGCAAATAGCCTGGATCCTCGACGGCATACACCTTGTCCGCACCAAGCAACTGAACCAACATGGTATCGAGCAGCTGGGCGCCCGCACCGATAACGATATTGTCGGGATTGACATTCATGCCCCTTGTCCCGCGTAGATGGTGCGCAATCGCACGTCGCAGTCGAGCGGTGCCCTGCGCCGGTGCGGGCGAAAAGATTTCGCGTTCGTCTTCGGATGCCAGCGTCGCCCGTAGTGCGCTTTGCCAAAGCCGCGCCGCCTCCAAAGCGGAAGGAGAAAGCGCATCAAATCGCTCGATCTGTCCGTTGACATCATGCGCGCTGGGGCCCACAGAGACGGCATCTCGGTCGATGCCCTCCGCAGCCGAAGCCAAAACCGGTGCATCCGGAAGCTCGCAGGCGTAGTAGCCACGACGCGGCATTGAGCAAATATAACCCTCGGCAAGCAACTGGCTATATGCATTCTCGATGGTAATGACACTGATACCCAGATGACTCGCAAAGGCGCGCTTAGACGGCAGATGCTCCCCCGCCGCAATACGGCCAGCAACAATATCATCTCGAATTTGCTGGTAAACATACTCATAGAGCGATGCTTCGCCGCGTTTTTCCAAATTGTAGTCAAGCATGGGTCTATCACCTGACCTTATCGAATCATTCAATCTGGCATTAGTCTGACCTTGTTATTATCTCGAAAACTGAGTATTTCGCCATACCCAGCTCCCCGATAGGATGTTCCGTCAAGCAATGCACATGCCAACCAAGGGAGCAACCATGGCAGAACAGACCAACAAGGCCGATCGCGTCAAACTCAATCGCGAACTCGCGCAGATGCTCAAGGGCGGCGTCATCATGGACGTCACCACACCCGAGCAGGCGCGCATCGCCGAGGAGGCGGGTGCCTGCGCCGTCATGGCACTCGAGCGCATTCCGGCCGATATCCGTGCCGCAGGCGGCGTCTCGCGCATGAGCGACCCCAAGATGATCAAGGGCATCCAGGAGGCCGTCTCCATCCCCGTTATGGCCAAGTGCCGCATCGGCCACATTGTCGAGGCGCAGGTCCTGCAGGCCATCGAGATCGATTACATCGACGAATCCGAGGTCCTCTCCCCCGCCGATGATGTCTATCATATCGACAAGACCCAGTTTGACGTGCCGTTTGTCTGCGGCGCCCGCGATCTGGGCGAGGCGTTGCGCCGTGTTGCCGAGGGCGCCACGATGATTCGTACCAAGGGCGAGCCGGGCACGGGCGACGTCGTTCAGGCCGTGCGCCATATGCGCAAGATCCAAAAGCAGATCCGCGACGTTGTTGCTCTGCGCGACGACGAGCTCTTTGAGGCAGCCAAGCAGCTGCAGGTTCCGGTCGAGCTGGTGCGCGGGGTCCATGCCACGGGCAAGCTCCCCGTCGTAAACTTTGCCGCCGGCGGAGTCGCGACCCCCGCCGACGCCGCGCTGATGATGCAGCTGGGCGCCGAGGGCGTCTTTGTTGGCTCGGGCATCTTTAAGAGCGGCGACCCCGCCAAGCGCGCCGCCGCCATCGTCAAGGCCGTGGCAAACTTCACCGACGCCAAGTTCATCGCCGAGCTTTCGGAGGACCTGGGCGAGGCTATGGTGGGCATCAACGCCGACGAGATCGAGATTATCATGGAAGAGCGCGGGCGCTAGTCCAGCAGAAAGGATCGCACATGAGCGATTATGCAGACCAAACGGTCGCCGTGCTGGCGGTCCAGGGCGCTTTTGCTGAGCACGAGGCAAGGCTATCTGAGCTGGGCGCACGCTGTGTGGAGTTGAGGCAGGCGGCCGATTTGCAGCAGAACTTTGACCGCCTGGTCCTCCCCGGCGGCGAGTCCACCGTTCAGGGCAAGTTACTTGCCGAGCTTGGTATGCTCGATGAGCTTCGCACCCGCATTGTTGAGGGCATGCCCGTCCTGGGCACCTGCGCCGGCTTGATTCTGTTGGCGCGCGATCTTGCCGCCCACGACGATAAGGGGACGCCGCGCTTGGCAACCATGGATGTGCTCGTTGAGCGCAATGCTTACGGCAGACAGCTCGGCAGCTTTCGCACCAAGGGGCAGGTAGGCGGTATCGACGGTGAGGTGCCGCTGACGTTTATCCGCGCGCCCCGCATCGTCGAAGTGCACGGCGACACTGAGGCCCTAGCCGAAGTCGACGGTCGCATCGTCGCCGCCCGCCAAGGCAACCAGCTCGGCGTCACCTTCCACCCCGAGCTCGACGAAGACACCCGCCTCCACGAACTGTTCCTGCAAATGTAGGCAGAGTAGAAACGAGCGTGGATTTCCGGACACAGAACAAATGAGAGTGGATAATCTCCCACTTTGAGCTTGAATGCAGACTCAAACCGGGAGATTATCCACTCTCATCCTATGTAGTCGGTTAAGAACGTTCCCAACGACTGCTCCGGCAACGCCGATGTCTTGGTACCGACAGCGAAAACCCGCCAGAGCGAGCAAGGTGCCTTGAAACGAGGCGGCATTGATCTTTTGATCATGCCGTCGAAGTTGAAAGGCAGATTGCCGCTCTGGCGGGTTTGCAGCGTCGAGCAGTTACGGCGTTTGGTAAAACGCCGTAACTCAACTAAAAGCGGTTGCCGCGGAAGCCGCCACCGTTGCGGCCGCCACGGTCGCCACCGCGACCGCCGCGGTCGTTACCACGGTTGCCGCCGAAGCCACCACGGTTGCCACCGCGATCGCCATAGCCACCACGGTTGCCACCAAAGCCGCCGCGACCGCCACGGTCGCCGCCACGGTCACCAAAGCCGCCACGGCCACCGCGATCGCCACCGCGACCGCCGCGGTCACCGCCACGGCCACCGCGATCGCCAAAGCCGCCGCGACCGCCACGGTCGCCGCCACGGCCACCGCGCTCGTCACGGCCGCCGCGAGGACCGCGGTCCTCGTCCAGGCCCATGGCGACGAGCGGAGCGATGACCTTATCGAGAGCGGCCATCAGCTCGGTGGCCTCCTCGTAAGAAAGCTCGGGCAGGAGCTTCTCCTTCTTGTTGGCAAGCTCGACCAGGCCCTCAGCGGCATCCTCGGCGGCGAAGACAACGATCTTGCGCATATCGCCCTCGGCGTCGTCGATGCGGCCGACCAGATCGGCAGCCTCGGCCTCGGCCATCAGACCATCGAGCTCACGAAGGCGCATGCCCAGCAGGTCGGACATTTCCTTCTGCTCCATCTTGGGCTTGAGGTCAAGGAGCTTAATGGCGCGCTCGATGTTCGCCATGCGCTCGGCCTTGGCCTCCTCCTCCTTGGAAATAGCAAAGCGACGGCTACGCAGCAGGCGAGCGGCCTTCTGCATCTTGTCCATCAGCTCTTCGTCATCGTAATCAGCGGCGGCCTCGACAACCTCGGCATCCTCCTCGGCGGAAACCTCGTCAGCAGCCTCAACCTCAGCAGCTTCGGTCTCCACGGTCTCGACTGCCTCAACCTCGGCAGCCATGGTCTCGTTCTCGGTCTCGTTCATGATCTCTTCGTTCTCAGACATGAGACTCCTTCTTGGCCCTCTCGGGCATCATCGCCCCATTCGCGGGGCCCGTCGCGCACTCTTTGCGCTTTATACATTCATGCCTCTCGGCAAAACGTCCATTAGTTTATGGTGTCGCCATCCAATCTAGCTGCAGAATCTATGTGCACACATTAATGCGACATGTGCGACTCGCGGCGAGCGTACACCAGCGACACCGCGAACCCGACAACGGCAATCACAGCCGCCACGCGCACGGCGGCTGCAAATCCTATCGCCTGGGCAACGTCCGACGCAACGCCCGCGGCGCCAGCAGCCACCGCAGAACTCGAGAGCAGACCGATAAACAGCGACGGGCCAAACGATGCGGCAATCATGTTCCACGTGTTAAGCAATGCCGTTCCGTGAGGATGTTCAGCGGCAGGCAGCGTCTCCAAGCCGGCCGTTTGCGAGGGGCTCAGCACCAAACCGACTCCGGCATACACCACAACGGTCAGCGCCACGACGACGCCGATGTTCATGCTTGCCGCCGTCATCGAGATGGCAGTCTGCCCCACGGCAATCAGGGCAAAGCCGACCGGCAGCAGGGGCCATGCGCCACGGGCGTCCATCACACGTCCGCCCACAATCGAGGTCACGGCGTTGCAGGCAATCGCCGGCAAAATGAGCAAGCCCGCAACAAGTGCGGTCATGCCGTATGCGCCCTCAAAATAGAGCGGCAACAAAACACTCATCGAGAACGTCGTCATCATCGACACCACCACAAGCAGGCACGCAGGCCAAAAACGAACGCTCGCCATGGGACGCACGTTAAGCACCGGATGCTCGAGCTTGAGCTGACGGGCCGCAAACAAGCCGAGCAGCACAAGGGCGGCGAAGAGTGTCACGATGCCGGAAATCAGATTGGTCGAGAACTCGCCTACGGAATTCACAAATGCCGTAATGCTGGCAGCGAGCAAAACAACCGACAGAATATCAAGCGTGGTGTTCGAGCGCTCTCCGACATTCTGAACAAGCTTTACGCCCGCCGCAGCGACCGCAATGCCGCCCACCAACGGCACTACGAACACCGCTCTCCAGCCAAACAACGTGCACATAAGACCGCTGATCACAGGTCCAAACGCCGGC
>CABUNB010000043.1 GCA_902492755.1 uncultured Collinsella sp.
CGTTCGCGTCCGCTTTGCACCCTCACCGACGGGCAAGCTGCACATCGGCGGCGCCCGCACCGCTATCTATAACTGGGCTTTTGCCCGCGCAAACGGCGGCACGTTCATCCTGCGCATCGACGACACCGACCCCACCCGCTCCACCGACGAGAACACGCAGATCATCCTGCGCGCCATGCGTTGGCTGGGCCTTGACTGGGACGAGGGTCCCGAGGTGGGCGGCGACTTTGGCCCCTACGCGCAGACCGAGCGCCTGGACCTGTACAAGCAGGCTGCCCAGAAGCTCTGGGACGAGGGCAAGGCTTATCCCTGCTTCTGCACTAAGGAGCAGCTCGACGCCGACCGCAAGGCCGCGCAGGAGCGCAAGGACCCCTTCCAGGGCTATCAGCGCCGCTGCCGCGATCTTGATCCCGAGGAGGCCCGCCGCCGCATCGAGGCAGGCGAGTCCTACGTCCTGCGCATCAAGGTTCCCGAGGACCGCGGCGACGTCGTCATCCACGATGCCGTCCACGGCGAGGTGACCTTTGACGCCAAGGAGCTCGACGACTTCGTCATCTTCCGATCCGACGGCACGCCCACGTACAACTTCGCGACGGTCGTCGACGACGCCATGATGAAGATCACCCACGTTATTCGCGGCGACGACCATCTGTCCAACACCCCGCGCCAGGTCATGGTCTACGAGGCCCTCGGCGCGCCCGTGCCCACGTTCGCCCACATTTCCATGATTCTGGGCGCCGACGGCAAGAAGCTCTCCAAACGCCACGGCGCCACCTCGGTGGAGGAGTACCGCGACGCCGGCTACCTGTCCGACGCCTTCGTCAACTATCTGGCGCTGCTCGGCTGGTCGCTCGATGGCGAGACCACGATCATCCCGCGCGACGTTCTGGCCAGCAAGTTCTCGCTCGACCGCATCTCCAAGAACCCGGCGACCTTCGACCCCAAGAAGCTCGACTGGGTCAATGCCGAGTACATCAACAGCATGTCCGACGCTCAGTTTGCCGACGAGGTCATGATCCCCGAGCTGCATGAGGCGGGTCTGATCGAGGGCAATGTCGAGTACGGCGAGGATTGGATTGACGCGCTTGCCGCCATCGTCAAGCCGCGCACCAAGATGCCGGCCGATGCCGTGACCGTTGCCGCTCCCATCTTTGCTACGGCCGAGACGCTCGAGTATGACGAGAAGTCCGTCAACAAGGGCCTAGCCAAGGAGG
Source organism: uncultured Collinsella sp. (assembly GCA_902492755.1). Lineage (GTDB taxonomy): Bacteria > Actinomycetota > Coriobacteriia > Coriobacteriales > Coriobacteriaceae > Collinsella. The sequence continues at coordinate 1,215 of CABUNB010000043.1, forward strand.
GCATGGGTGCCATTTTGGTCGTCGCCAAGGCTGCGCTCGAGGGCGTGGACGAGTGGACGGCCGCTAACATTGACGCCGCGCTTGAGCCGCTGCCCGAGCAGATGGACCTCAAGAAGCGCGTGGTGTTCCAGGCCGTGCGCGTCGCCGTCTGCGGCAACATGGTGAGCCCTCCGCTGGGCGAGACCATGGCGCTCGTCGGCCGCGACGACTGCCTGGCGCGCATCGACCGCGCCCGCACGATGGCGCTGTAGTCGCCGCGCAAACACATGTATCCGAGCCCCGTTCACCCGAGCGGGGCTCTTGTTTCTGTAGACGTATGGGATGGGAGGCATAGGGACCATGGCCGAGCAACTTTCGCTGTTTGGTTCGCCGGAACCGGAGGAGACTCCGGCGGGGTCCGCGCCTGCCGCTACCGCCCCGGCCAAGCCCAAGCCCGTACCCGAGCCCGTCGCCGCCTACGCGAACGTGGTCCTCGATATCCCTACGCGCGCTTTATCCGAGCCATTTGCCTACGGCATTCCGCAGTCACTCGCCAATGAAGCTCAGGTTGGTTCCACGGTACTGGTCCACTTTGGCAACCGTGCGGCCGCGGGCTATATCGTCGACATCGCGTCCGAGCTTGCCGACCTGCAAGGCAACGACGCCCTCGATCCCGCGCGCATAAAGCCCATCGAAGCCATCCTCAGCAAGCCGCTCTTTACCGCTGAGGCTGCACGCATTGCGCGCTGGATGAGCCGCGAATATGTCGCGACGCTTTCCGAGTGCTTGCGCCTGTTCTTGCCCCCAGGTGGAAGCCCGCGCGTGGTGAAATGCGACGACGGCGCATGGACCGTCGAGCGCCCCGCCGTCAAACCGATCCAAAACCGTTGGGTCATGCTCACGCCCGATGGCTTCGACTACACGCCGCCCAAAACGGCGGTTCGCCAGCGCCAACTTATCGAGGCGCTCCAGTGCGGTCCGGTCACGACGCGTGACCTCAACCTGCTCTACAACAGCATGTCCGCTACCATCAAGGCGCTCGAAAAGCGCGGCGTCGTGGTGGTTGAGGAACGTCGTGCGTGGCGCGGCTGCAGCGAGCAGACCACGCTGTCCTCGGCAAGCGGCAAGGCACCGGTGGCGCTCACCAACGGTCAGCAGCAGGCGCTCGCGCAGATTGAGCGCGCCCGTCTGGACGCCCATGGCGATGTGGTGCTCGTCGATGGCGTCACTGGCTCCGGCAAAACCGAGGTCTACCTCTCTGCTATCGAGCGCGTGCTGGCGGCCGGTCGTTCGGCCTGCGTGCTCGTGCCCGAGATCTCGCTGACGGCTCAGACCGTCGGCCGCTTCCGCTCGCGTTTTGGCGAAACGGTCGCGGTCTTTCACTCGCGCCTTTCGCCCGGCGAACGCTTGGACCAGTGGGACATGGTCGCCAGCGGTGCGGCTCGCGTGGTTGTCGGCGCTCGTTCGGCGCTCTTTTGCCCGCTCAGCGACCTGGGCCTCATCATTATCGACGAGGAGCACGAGACCAGCTACAAGCAGGGCTCCAGCCCGCGCTACCATGCACGCGAGGTGGCGGCCGAGATAGCGCGCCGCTATCGCTGCCCGCTCGTGCTGGGATCGGCCACTCCCTCAGCCGAGGCGCTCGACCGTTGCCGCCGCGGCACGTACAACGGTGCCACCTGGACACGCGTTGAGATGCCCGAGCGCCCGGGGCATGCGGTCCTACCCACAGTCCGCATCGCCGACCTGCGCCGCGAGTTCTCGCACGGCAGCCGCTCCATGTTCTCAAAACCGCTGATGGAAGGCCTGGAGCGCGTTGTCGAACGCCGCGAGAAGGCCGTGCTGCTCCATAATCGTCGCGGCTTTGCGCCCTTCCTGATGTGCCGCGAGTGCGGCTGCGTGCCCACCTGCAACCACTGCTCCACCGCGCTCACGTACCACGAGCGCACGCACACGCTGCAATGCCACACCTGCGGCTCGTCGTGGCGCGTGCAGCCCTATCCAGCACCCACGAGCCGCTGTCCCAAGTGCGGCAGCCGCTACCTGGCAAAAATGGGTCTGGGTACGCAGCAGATTGAGGACGCTCTTCATCAGATGCTGCCTGATGACGTCGCCATCATTCGCATGGATGCCGATTCCACGCGCGGCAAGGACGCGCATAAAAAGCTGCTCGAGCAGTTTGATGCCGCCGATTGCGCGGTGCTGCTGGGTACCCAGATGATCGCTAAGGGACTCGACTTTCCCGAGGTCACGCTCGTGGGCGTGGTCAATGCCGATTTTGCGCTTAAGCTGCCCGATTTTAGGGCAGGGGAGCGTGCCTACGATCTACTGGAGCAGGTGGCGGGCCGTGCCGGCCGCGGTGACCGCCCCGGCGAGGTGATCATCCAGACCTACCTGCCCGAGGACCCGGTCATTCGCGCCGTCGCCGAGCACGACCGCTCAATCTTTACCGGCTACGATCTGGACCAACGTCGCGACGCCCTCTATCCGCCGTTCGTTCGCCTGGTCAACATCCTGGCGTGGTCGGCGAACGCGGTTGACGCGCAGGATTACATCGGGCGCATTGCGAAGCTCCTCAAGCGCCGCTGGCATGCCGCCGCGCCCGACTTTTTGCGGGCGGGGAGTGCCGTGCCGCAGGTGCTGGGCCCGGCTTCGTGTGTAATCGAGAGAGCCAAAGACCGTTACCGCTTCCATCTGCTTGTGAAGTCGCCGGTAGGGTACCATGTCTCTGATGATATCGACGCCTGCCTCAAAGAGGTGGGCTCCGTGCGCGGCGTGAGCGTGAGCGTTGACGTCGACGCCTATGATTTGATGTAACAACCCGAAAGGATGGCCATGGAAGCCAACGGAATCGTACTTTCGCCCGACCCTCGTCTGCGCCAGGAGTGCGCTGTCATCGAGGAAATCACCCCGGCGATCGAGGCGCTTGCCGAGAAGATGAAGAAGATGATGTTCGAGAACGGCGGTTGCGGCCTGGCTGCCCCGCAGATTGGCGAGCTCATCCAGCTCGTCACCATCGACTGCGACTACAGCGACAAAAACGACTACGACCCGTACGTGCTCATCAACCCCGTCATTGTTGAGCAGAGCGACAACCTGGTGCCGTTTAGCGAGGGCTGCCTGTCTATCCCGGGCATTAGCTGCGAGATCGAGCGTCCGGATCACGTTGTCGTCGAGGCGTATGACCTGGATGCCAACCTGATTCGCTATGAGGCCACGGGCGACCTGTTCTGCGTGTGCCTGCAGCACGAGATCGATCACCTGCATGGCAATACTATGTTCGAGAGGCTTAAGCCGATGCAGCGCATCAAGGCAGTCAAGGAGTACCAGGACGCCCTGGCCCGCGGCGCTCGACCGGGCGAGACTGAGTAGGGTCGTCCGTCCCCTTCTGCCGCAGGGCTTAGGTTTTGCTCCATGCTCAAACAGTCCTGCTCGCACGAAGAGCACATTAAGTGCTCTTCGGCTCGTGCGGAACTGCGCGTGGAGCAATAACCTAAGCCCTGCGGCAGAAGGGGACTGCGTTTACGTGCTCGTCTCTCCCGGGTGCCGTCGGGCCAGGGAAGGGCGTCTTCGCTGATATTTGCTTTGTTGAGAGGGCTGCTTTTTATGCGGCTCTTTCTTTGGTTTTGGGTATATTTGTTCTTGTTGAACTGTTATCGCGGATGGGCTGGGGACTGGCTTTCCGCTGTTGTTTGTAGCCGTCTTGGCTCTGGTTTTGAGGAGACATTGGTTATGCGTATTGTGTTTATGGGTACGCCCGATTTTGCGGTGCCTTCGTTGACTTCGCTTGTTGCGGCTGGGAATGAGGTTGCGCTCGTTATTACTCGTCCCGATGCTGTTCGTGGGCGTGGTAAGAAGCTTGAGCCTTCTCCTGTGAAGGCCAAGGCGCTTGAGTTGGGGCTGCCGGTTGTTGAGGCCAATCGTATGACGCCTGAGGTTGTTGAGGCGCTCCAGGCTGCTCAGGCTGATATTTTCTGCGTGGCTGCCTATGGCTGCATTTTGCCTGATGAGGTGCTGCATATGGCGCCGCTTGGCATTGTGAATGTTCATGCGTCTTTGTTGCCTCGTTGGCGTGGGGCGGCGCCCATTCAGCGTGCCATTCTTGCTGGTGATGAGGTTGCTGGCGTTTCCATTATGCGTATTGGACATGGCGTGGATACCGGTGCTTATTGCGCTCAGGCTTCCACCTCGGTTGCCGGTAAGCATGCAGAGGCACTTACGATGGAGCTTGGCGAGCTGGGTGGCAAGTTGCTGGCCGATACGCTTCCTTCGCTTGCCGACGGCACTGCCGTTTGGACTGAGCAGGATGAGGCGCTCGTTACCCATGCTGCGAAGATTTCCAAACAGGAGATGCGTCTTGATCCGCAGATGACGGCACTCGATTGCGTGCGTCATGTGCTTGCTTCGTCCGATACCGCTCCTGCTCGTTGCGTGATTGCGGGCAAGACCGTGCGTATGCTCGATGCTGCGCCGGCTGATGTATCGCTCGCTGAGGGCCAGGTGCTTGTTAAGACTAAGCGCGTTTATCTGGGGCTTTCCGACGGTGCTGTTGAGCTGCTCGAGGTTAAGCCCGATGGCAAGCGTGCCATGGCTGCTTCTGCTTGGGCTGCTGGCCTGCAGGGTGCCGATCTTTCGTGGGGTGTTTTGTCATGAGCAAGCTGTCTCCCGCGCGCAAGCTTGCGCTCGATGTGCTGATGGAGGCCGATCGCCGCGGCATGTATGCGCGCGACGTGCTGTCCTCTCGCGCATCGGCCAAGGCTATTGACCAGCGCGATTCCGCTTTTGCCGCCCGCTTGGCGCTGGGCGTGGCCGCCACGCAGGGTATTTTGGACGAGCTGCTCGATCAGTTTCTCGATAAACCCAAAAAGGTTGCGCCGCGCGTTCGCATGGCGCTTCGTATCTCGGCCTTCGAGATGCTCTACCTGCATACGCCGGGCCGCGTTGCCGTAAGTCAGGGTGTTGAGCTGGTTCGCTGCGGTGCTAAGTCTGCCGCTGGCTTGGCCAATGCTGTACTGCATAAGGTAGCGGACAATGTTGAGGACTTTGCTACTGCGTCCGATGTGGATGAGTCTGAGCGACGCTTGGTTCGTCTGTCGCGCCTGATGGGGCTGCCGCGTTGGCTGTGCGCTCGCATTATGGCATCGTTCGACACGCCAGAGGGTGCGCTTAACTTTGCCGGCAATCTGGCCCCCGCGCCGCTGGCTCTGCATGAGAACGCCTTTGCGACCAAGCCCGATCCGTATATCTCGCAGCTCGTCGCACCTGTCTTCCCGGGCTGCCATGCTCCGGTCGATGCTCAAGTTACCGTTGCTTCGGGTGTGTTTGAGCGTGCTGCTGCCGTGGCCTCGGACCTTAACGCCCAGCTTATCGCCACAGCTGCCACGCGACCTGGTAGCTGCCTTGAGATTGGAGCTGGTCGTGGCACCAAGACCTATGTGATGATGTGCCAGGCCAAGCGTGCGGGCTATGAGCGTCAGCATACGGCACTCGATCTGCATGATCGCAAGTGCGATCTGAATCTCGCTCGCCTGCATAAGGCCGGTATTCAGGGCGTTCGTACGGTTTCGGGTGATGCTTGCGAGCTTGATGAGGTGCTCACATCGTTTGATGCCATGCTTGGCGAGCCGGTTAAGTTCGACACGGTCTTTATCGATGCGCCGTGCTCTGGCACCGGAACCATGCGTCGTCATCCAGAGATCCCGTGGCGCCTGACCGAAAAGGATGTGACGGTTGAGCTGCCCAAGCTGCAGCTGACGATGCTCAAGGAAGCCGCTGCGCGCGTGGCTGCCGGCGGCGAACTCATCTATGCGACGTGCTCGGTTTTCGACGAGGAGAACACGCAGGTGGTGGACGCTTTCCTGAACTCTTCCGAGGGCGCCGGCTTTAGTGTGGCGCCGCTCTCCGAAGCCCAGATTCTGCAGCTGCCCGAGTTCGCCCAAGCCAAGAAGCTGGTAGCCGTCCGCCAAAACGACCGAGGACTTTTCCAAAGCGTGCCGGTAAACGCCGACTCCTACGACGGCCACTTCTGCGCCAGACTGGTCCACAAGTAATTACTAAGTTGCGGTGAAATAGGGATTGAATAGCGGCATCTACCCACCAAACAGTCCTTATTTCACCGCAACTCATAGAGATGCCTGGGTAGTTAAAGAATCAGCCCCGCGATTGGTGTCGGTCGCGGGGCTGATTGGTTTCTAGTGGCTGTGCGGGCAGTTGGCGCAGCAGCCACTCGTGGCGCTGGTGCTTGAGCCACCGCTGCGCTGGTCGGTGTTGTAGAAGCCGCTGCCCTCAAACTTGATGCCGCTGGCCGAGAACGTCTTGGCGGCCGGAGCGCCGCAGTTGGGGCACACGACCTCGGGGGTCTCGGACATGGGATGCTCAACCTCAAACACGTTGCCGCAGCTCGAGCACTTGTAATCGTAGCGCGCCATAATACTTCCTTTTCAGCACAAAGCGGGCAGATTACTCTGCCCGCAAAAATTCAAACGTCTGTAACTGTACCCTATATCGGGCGTTTTATCACGCTTCGCCCCAGAATCTATGCGTGTTGCGCAGGAGCTGTGCGGTTTTGCCCTCAGCGGCCGCAACGTCGGCCTCGTCAGCCTGCCAGGTCCAGTTGCCCGTGGCCACGCCCGGTACGTTCATGCGCGCGTCGTCGCCCAGCCCCAGGACATCCTGCAGCGGCATCATCACCAGGGGAGCGTCGCTTGCCAGCGCGTCGCTCATCAGCTTGGCCGCCACCTCAACACCGCTTGGTTCGTCGCCGCCCGCAAAGGAACGCGTGCACCAACCGGCGAGCGTCGACGTATCGTGCGTCGAGGTGTACAGGATCTTGCCAGGCGTGGGATGCACGCCGCAACGAACGTCGTAGTCGCTAAACTCCAGCACGTCCATGCCGGGGAAGCCGCAGGTCGAGGCCATGGCGCGAACGCCGGGCGTCAAATAGCCCAGGTCCTCGGCAATAAAGTTGAGCGGACCCAGCTCGTCATAGGCGGTCTGAAACAGGTCCTTGCCCGGTCCCGCCAGCCAGCGACCTTCGGCGCAAGCCTTGCCAGCGGGGATACTGAAGTAGCTGTGGAAGCCCAAGAAGTGATCCAGACGCACGCGGTCGTAGAGCGAGAACGCACGACGTAGGCGATCCATCCACCAGCTATATCCGTTCTGCTTCATGTGGTCCCAGCGGAACGTCGGGTTGCCCCACACCTGACCCTCGGGCGCAAAGTTGTCGGGCGGCGCACCGGAGATCTCGATTGCCTTGCCGGTATCGGATAGCCAGAAGTTCTCGGGTTCGCTCCACGCATCTGCCGAATCGTCGGACACGTACATAGGAATATCGCCGATGACCTCGATGCCCCTCTTGTGCGCGTAGTTCATGAGCTCGCACCAGGCTAGGTCAAAGCGGTACTGCATGTACGCCTGCAGCTCTGCCTCATCGTGGAAACGCTTGTCGTCAATCAGGTGCTCGTTGTAGCGCGCGACATCCGCCGGCCAATCGTGGCGCGATTCGCCCTCAAAGTACTTTTTGACGGCCATGTAGACGCAGTACTTCTCGAGCCAATCGGCATTGCGATGTTTAAACGCGGTGTACAGCGGATCGGCATCCTCGCCGCCACGGGCCTTCCAAGTTTCAAAGTCGGCCGCCAGCTCCTCTTGGCTCTCGGGCAGCAGGTCAATATTGCCCGCAAAGGCCGAAGGCCCGGCGTAAGGGGAGCGGAAGAAGTCCGTTGGGTTGACAGGCAGGACCTGCCAGTAGCGCATGCCCATAGCGGACAGATGGTCGATAAAGCGACGCGTGGGTGCGCCGATCGTGCCGGGCTTGCCGTCATCGGTCGGTACCGAGGTGATATGGCACACAACGCCCGCGCCGTGATCGAGCGGCTCCTGCAGGCGCTGCTCGGCATGGTGATAGATAATCGACGAGCCCAGTGGATACAAATCGAGCGTGACCGTGCCGTTGTGGATCTCGCACTCGTGACCGCTGATCACGTCACTCGCGCATTCGTCGAGCGCCGGAATCGTCACGCGGTGCGAATTGCGCAGACTACGGTTGATGATAACCGTCGCGGACTCGCCATCCTTGCCCGTGCGGTTGTATGCCAGCACCTCGTCGTTGAGCGCGAAGGCCTTGATCTCGCCGTCGATCATAAACGGCAGTGCGCGGCGTACGGCGGAGGCGTTTTTGACAATAGCCAGCGTGTCGAAGTCGTGCAGTTGGTCCTTGGTCGGCAGGGTGCGGCGGTTGCCCGGATCGGTTAGACCCTCCAGGCCGTATTCGTCGCCGTAGTAGATCGAAGGCACGCCGGGGAAGGTCATCTGCATGAGCGTGGCGAGCCAAAAACGGCTCTTGGCCAGGCCCATCGAGTTCTCGTCCAGGCGCCATTTGCTGCGCTCGCACTCGGGCAGCTGCGACTCGTCGGGGCCGCCGCCGAGCACCGAGATGATACGCGGACGGTCGTGGCTCGACAGCAGGTTGAGCGCGCAGGATAGGGCTTCGCGCGGATAATTCTCGCGCAGGGTTTCGATATCCTCGGCTGCCTGGTAGGCGTTCTTGTAGCCCATCAAAAAGCCGATGACCATGTCGCGGAAGGGGTAATCCATAGCAGAGTCCAACTCGGAGCCCTGTAGGTAGCGACGCAGATGGCCGTAGCTGATCTTGTTGGAGGCGTCTTCCCAGACTTCGCCGAGCAACAGTGCATCAGGCTTCTCGGCGAGCACGGCCTTTTTGATCTCGGCCAGGAAGTCATCGGAAAGCTCGTCAGCGACGTCCAGGCGCCAGCCATGAGCGCCGGCACGTAGCCATTTACGGATCACGCCGTCCTTGCCCAGAAGCCGCTCGCGTACCAGCTCGGAGCTCTCATTGATGGCGGGCATGTTGCCCACGCCCCACCAGCAGTCGTACGAGCCGTCCTCGTGGAAATAAAACGCATCGCGCCACGGCGAATCCTCGCTCTGCCACGCGCCCACACCGGGGTAGTTGCCGTAGCGGTTAAAGTAGATCGAGTCGTCGCCTGTGTGGTTGAACACACCGTCCAGAATAATTGAAATGCCGAGCTTCTCGGCCGCCTCACACAGCTCCGTAAAGTCCTGCTCGGTGCCCAGGATTGGGTCGATCTTGGTGTAGTCGGCCGTGTCGTAGCGGTGGTTGCTCGCGGCCTCAAAGATGGGGTTGAGGTAGATGGCCGTAAAGCCCAGCTCCGCGATGCGGGGCAGGTCATTTTGGATGCCCTTGAGCGAGCCGCCGTAGAAGTCCCAGGTCTTGATGGAGCCGTCCTCGGCGCGCTCGTATACGGGCGGCTCGTTCCAGTCCTCGACCATGCGGCGCTGGATTCCGTTGCGCGGTTTTTCGACTTCGGCCAGCGTGCGCTCGCGCCAGTTTTCGTCGCGGGCATAGCGGTCGGGGAAGATCTGGTAAACCATGCCACGCTCGTACCACTCGGGACGAACTTCGCGGTGCTTATAGACGGTAATCTGGAAGGACGGCACCTCGGCGTAGTCGTAGGTTACGCCCTCGCCGCCGGTGCGGCCCTGCGGTGCGCCCAGACGAACCTCGGGCTGGCCCTCGATATTGCAGATAAAGCTGTACCAGATAAGACAGGGCTCGGTGCACTCCAGCTCGGCGGTAAAGATGCCGTCGCCCTCGTGCGTCATGGGATACAGAGTTTCCCCGATCTCATCGACCCAGGTTCGCAGCGTAAGCGTTGCCTGGTTGGGGTCGGCATCCTCCAAAATTACCGACAGCGAAACGGAAGTTCCTGTGGTCACAGCGCCAAACGGAGTGCGAAACTGCGGCAGACGGCTGTTGTGTATCAATCTCATAATACGGTCCAGTTCAATAGAATCACGGCCTGCGGGCCATGGCTTTACGCACAGGATGTAAGTATATCTGTTGTACATAGGCTGTATAAACAACATCCGTTTACCATCGGCGAACGGTTGTCCTAGAAAATCGTTTTACCAACTATTAACAGAGAAGGGGCGCCCGGTTGGAGCGCCCCTTGCTTAGGGTTTGATGAGGTTTTGGATCGTCTGGATTAGCGGCGCTTGCGGGTGGCCGTTGCCTTGCGGACGGAAGTCTTCTTGGTCGGAGTCTTTTTCTCGGTCGGAGCGGCGGGGGAGACCGGGGCCTCCTTGGCGGGTTCGACCTTTGCCGTAGCCTTCGGAGCGGTCTTGACCTTAGCGGCCTTCGGTGCCGGCTTGGGCTTTGCCTCGGGCTTGGTCTCCTCTTTGACGGCGGCGGGCATAGCCTCTGCCTTTGGAGCGGCAGCCTTTGCCGTGGTCTTCTTGGCCGTCGTCGTGCGCTTTCGCGTGGTGGTCTTGGCAGCGGGCTTGTCCTCGACGGTTGCCTCCGCCTTGGACTCTGCAGGCGTCTCCTCGACCTTGACGGCGGGCTTTGCGGCATCCTTCGGAGCGGCCTTGGTCGCAGTAGCCTTAGCGGCCGTCGACTTCGTTGCCGTGGTCTTCTTGGCAGCTGTTGCCTTCTTGGCGGTTGTGGTCGTCTTCTTGGCAGCGGTCTTTGCCGGAGCCTTGGCGGCCGGCTTGGCCTCTGCGACCTCGGCCTTTACCTCGGGAGCAGCCTCGGCCTCGGCGGCCTTCTTGGCAGCGGCGGTCGTGCGCTTGCGCGTGGTCGTTGTCTTGGCAGCCGTGGTTTTAGTCGCGGCGGCCTTGGTCGTCGTAACCTTCTTAGCGGTCGTCTTGCGGGTCGTGGTCTTCTTAGCTGCGGGCTTTGCAGCAGGCTTGACCTCGGCCTCTGTCTCAGGGGCAACCTCAGCCTTCACCTCAGGCTCGGCCTTTGCGGGCTCAGCCTCAACCGGCTTCTCCTCGGCCTTGGGCTCCTCAGCGGCCACTGGCTCAGCAACAGCCTCAGGCTCGTTGACAACAGCCGCCGGCCTCTCAATCTCCGGATGCATAAAGAAGTACAGGTCCAGATACTTATCGGCCGAGCGCGTCCAGCTAAAGTCCTGGCTCATGGCCTGCGTGACCAGCTGGTTCCAGGTCTCGCGGTTATCCCAGAACAGACGAGCCGCGCGGAACACGGCGTCGCCCATCTCGTCGCCGTTAAAGTTGCTAAACGAGAAGCCCGTGCCCTCGCCGGTAAACTCGTTATACGGGATCACGGTGTCCTTCAGACCACCGGTCTCGCGCACGATGGGCAGGGTGCCGTAGCGCATGGCGATGATCTGCGACAGGCCGCAGGGCTCAAACTTCGACGGCATCAGGAACATATCGGCGGCGGCATACATGCGCTGCGACAGCGCCGGATCGAACTCGATACGCGCGGCCATGGTGCCCGGGTACTTGTCCTGGAAGTAGCGCAGACCGTCCTCGTAGTCGCGGTCGCCGGTGCCCAGCACGGCCACCTGCACGCCGCCGGCCAAAATGCGGTCGAGCGCGTACATGACCAGGTCCATGCCCTTCTGGCGCGTCAGGCGCGTGACCATCACCATAAGCGGGCGGTCGTCGCGAACCTCGAGCCCCAGCTCTTCCTGCAGCTTGGCCTTGCACACGGCCTTGCCCGCACGGTCGTCAACCGTGTAGTTGGCGGCAATGCGCTTGTCGGTCGCCGGGTCAAAGCCCGCGACGTCGATGCCATTCAAAATGCCCTGCAGCGCGTACGAACGCTCGCGCAGAACGCCGTCCAGGCCCTCGCCAAACTCGGGTGTCTGGATCTCGTTGGCATAGGTGGGGCTCACCGTGGTGATGGCGTCGGCATAGCGCAGGGCGCCCAGCATGTAGTTGATGCTGCAGGCGTCGCAACGCAGCTGCGAGGCGGCCGCCGGAATGTGCGCCACACCCAGGATGTCCTCCATCACGGTGTCGCTAAACTGGCCCTGGAACGCCACGTTGTGGATCGAGAACACGGTCTTGACGCGGTCGTACAGCGGCAGGCCCTGGTAGAACTCGCGCAAGAACACGGGCGCCAGCGCCGTCTGCCAGTCGTTGCAGTGCAAGATGTCGCACTCAAAACCGGCCGGCAGGTGCTGCAGGCTCTCGGTGATGGCCTTGGAGAAGAACGCAAAACGCTCGCCGTCGTCAAAGAAGCCGTACGGATAGTCGCGCGCAAAGTAGCGCTCGTTGTCGATGAACATATAGGTGACGCCGTCGTGCTCGAGCTTCTCGAGTCCGCAGTACTCGTTGCGCCAGCCCAGGCTCACGTAAAAGTCGGAGAAGTGTTCCATCTGCGCCTTGTACTCGTCCTTGATGGTTGCGTACTTGGGCACCATCACTATGACTTCGGCGCCGGCGCGCACAAGCGCCGCAGGCAGCGAGCCCGCCACGTCGCCCAGGCCACCGGTCTTCACAAACGGTGCGCACTCGGCCGAGGCAAACACGATCTGCATCTTTTTGCTGGTTTCTGCCATATTGTCTCCCATGTTGCAATTCGAGAATAGCCGCCTGGCGCTAACCGGGCGGCTATTCTACATGTTACGAGCGATGTTGCGGTGCCAACGTTAACGTACGACGGTGGTGTCGGAAGTTAACGGAGCCTTGCCCAGCACCAGGATGTTCTCGGGCGTGCCGCGAAGCTCGGTGTTGGTGGGAACCACGTTGTTCTTGTCCAGGATGGCGTTCTCGACGCGTGCGCCGCTCTTGATGATGCAGCTCTGGTTAATGATCGAGTTGGTCACCGATGCGCCTTCCTCAACCACAACGCCGCGCGACAGGATCGAATTGCGCACGGTGCCCTTGATGATGCAACCAGCCGAGATAATCGAGTTGCAGGCGTGGCTGCCGGTCGCGTAGCGCGAAGGCGGCACGTCGTGAGCCTTGGTCAGGATCGGGCGCTCGGGGTCAAAGAGCTGGTCAGCCACGGTCTGGTCGAGCAGGTCCATGCTGCGGCGGTACAGCGACTTCTCGCTAAACACGCCCACGACCTCGCCCTTGTACTCGTAGCTGCACACGTCGATGTTGCCAAAGTCGCCCTGGAGTGCCTCGAGCAGGTCCAGATAATCGGCGGCCTGGTAGTGATCGATGATCTCGAGCAGCGTCTCGCGGTTGACGATGCAGCAGTCCATGGACGCGTTGTCGCCGTACACGACGCCGGCGCTCACGCCCGTCAGGCGGCCGTTCTCGTTAATCTCGAGCTTGGTCTCGTCATCAACATTGCGCGTGGCCTTGCAGTACACCACGGTCATCTGGGCGCCGGAGTTCTCGTGCGCCTCGATGATGGTGTTGAGGTCCATGTTAAAGATGATGTTGGTGCCCATCATCACGACATAGGGCTTGTCCGAGCGCTGGAACAGCGTCTTGTTGGAGATGATGTCGCGCAGCAGGAAGCGCATGCCGCCCTTGGTGGTGCCATACGCGTTGCCGGGCACCATGAACAGGCCGCCCTTCTTGCGGTCCAGGCCCCAGTCCTTGCCCGAGCCCACATGATCGATCAGCGAGCGGTAGTTACCCGGCATGACGACGCCGACGGTCTTAATGCCGGCATTCATCATGTTGGACAGCGGGAAGTCGATCAGGCGGTAGCGGCCCAAAAACGGAACGGACGCGATGGGGCGGTCCTTGAGCAGCACGCTGCCGTAGGTCGAAGAGTAGTTAGCGGTGATATAACCGATGGCCTTGCGATTGATCATCGGATCATTCCCCCTTCCCGATAACGACGTCATTTCCAACGACGGCCGTATCCTTGGTGGTATCGACAGAGCCGAGCTTCACGCCCTCTTCGACCGTGGAGTTCTCGCCCAAAATAGCGCGGCAGATGTGCGCGCCGCTCTTAACGTGCGCACCCGGCAGCAGCACGGAATCCTCGACCACGGCGCGCTCCTCGATGATGACATCGGTCGAAAGGATCGAGTGGCGAGCGGTGCCGTAGATCTTGCAGCCGTTGGAGACCAGGCAGTCGTCCAGGCGGCCGTCCGGGCCAATGTAGTGCGGCGGACGCGTGGTGATGTTGGACATGATAGGGAAGTGCTTGTCAAACAGATCGAACTCGGGATTGTTGCCCAGCAGGTCCATAGAGGTCTCGTGGAAGCTGGCGATGGTGCCGACGTCCTTCCAAAAGCCGTGGAACTCGTAGCTGTACAGGCGCTTGTTCTCTTCGAGCAGCTTGGGGATGATGTCCTTGCCAAAGTCGTGGCTCGAGCGCTGGTCCAGAGCGTCCTCCTCGAGCGCCTCGATCAGCACGTCGGCCGAGAAGATGTAGATGCCCATGGACGCGAGGTTCGAATCGGGCTTCTCGGGCTTCTCGGTGAACTTGGTGATGCGGCCGTCCTCGGGGTCGGTGGTCAGGATGCCAAAGCGGCTGGCCTCCTCCCACGGCACGGGCATAACGCTCACCGTGAGGTCGGCGTTGTTCTCAATGTGCGTCTTGAGCATCTTGCGGTAGTCCATGCGATACAGGTGATCGCCCGAAAGAATCAGGACGTACTTGGGGTCGTTGGCCTTGATGTAGTCGAGGTTCTGCGTAATGGCGTCGGCCGTGCCCGCATACCAGGCGCCACCGGTCTGCGTCTCGTACGGCGGCAGGATCGACACGCCGCCGTCGCGGCTGTCCAGATCCCAAGCCTCGCCGGAGCCCACGTAGGCATGCAGCAGGTAGGGACGGTACTGCGTCAGAACGCCCACCGTGTCGATGCCCGAGTTGGAGCAGTTGGACAGTGAAAAGTCGATAATGCGGAACTTGCCACCAAAGCTAACCGCCGGCTTAGCGATCTTTTGGGTGAGTGCCCCCAATCGGCTGCCCTGTCCTCCTGCGAGGAGCATCGCGATGCATTCTTTCTTACTCATCGATTTCTCCTTCTGTCATCGATGTTCCTAAACCCATTAGCGACGGGCGCGGCGCTCGGTCGTGCCCGTCGAGTAATGCCGTGCGGCAAAGGGAGCTCGCGCGCCTTTACGCGTGCCAGATCTCGTCACGGTACTCGCGAATGGTGCGGTCGCTCGAGAACCAGCCGGAGGAGGCGGTGTTGAGCAGCGCCTTGCGGTTCCAGGTCTCCTGGTCGCCGTAGCTGTTCGTGAGCTTCTCCCATGCATCCACGTAGCTGCGGAAGTCTGCCATGACCAGGTCGGGGTCGTTGTTGTTCATGAGCTCGTTGTAGATGCTCTCGAAGTTGCCCGAAAGACCCGCAAAGGTGTTGTCCTTGAGCTCGTCCATCACGCGGCCCAGACGCTCGCGGTCGCCGTTGAGGGTATCCCATGCAAAGTAGCTGTTGGATGCCCAGAGCTGCTCGACCTCGGGAGCGGTCAGGCCAAAGATGGCCTCGTTCTCGCGGCCGGCCAGGTCGGCGATCTCGATGTTGGCGCCGTCGAGGGTGCCCAGCGTAATGGCGCCGTTCATCATGAGCTTCATGTTGGACGTGCCCGAGGCCTCCTTGCCGGCTGTGGAGATCTGCTCCGAGATCTCGGCGGCGGGGTAGATGAGCTGGGCGTTGCTCACGCGGAAGTTGGGGATAAAGCAGACCTTCATGACCTCGTTGACGCGGGCATCGTTGTTGATGACGTCGGCAACAGAGTTAATGAGGCGGATAGTTTCCTTGGCAAAGGTGTAGCTCGAGGCAGCCTTGCCGCTAAAGATGAAGGTCGTCGGCGTCACGTGGAAGTTAGGATCGGCGATGCGACGGTTGTAGATGTCCATCACCTTCATGATGTTCATGAGCTGGCGCTTGTAGGCGTGGAAGCGCTTAACCTGAACATCGAAGACGGTGTTGGGGTCGATAACCAGACCGGTCTCGGCCTTAACGTAGGCGGCCAGGCGCTCCTTGTTGGCGCGCTTGGAGGCGCCCACGGCCTTCAGGAACTCGGTGTCGTCCTTAAACTCCTTGAGCTTCTCCAGCTCAAAGGCGTCCTTGAGCCAGCCGTCGCCAATGGCCTCGGTCACGAGCTTGGCATAGGTGGGGTTGGCCTCGGCAAAGAAGCGACGGTGCGAGATGCCGTTGGTCTTGTTGTTGAACTTCTCGGGCGTCAGGGCATAGAAGTCCTTGAGCACGATGTTCTTGATGATGTCGGAGTGGATCTTTGCCACGCCGTTGACGCTGTGGCTGCAGATCACAGACAGGTTGGCCATGCGAATCTCGCCGTCCCACAGAATGGCGGTCTGGCGCAGGCGCTCCTGCCAGCCCTCCTGCGTGGTGTCGAACGACTCGTGCCAGCGACGGCTGATCTCGTCGATGATCTGGTACACGCGGGGGAGGAGCTTGGAGAACGTGCCGATGGGCCACTTCTCCAGAGCCTCGGGCAGGATGGTGTGGTTGGTGTAGCTCACGACCTGCGTCACGATGCTCCAGGCGTCGTCCCACTCGAGCTTCTTCTCGTCGATGAGAATGCGCATGAGCTCGGGGCCGCACATGGCGGGGTGGGTGTCGTTGGTGTGGATGGCCACAAACTGCGGCAGCAGCTCCCAGTTCTCGCCGTGCTCCTTCTCAAAGGTGTCGAGCAGGCTGTAGATGCCGGCCGAGACAAACAGGTACTCCTGCTTCAGGCGCAGTAGACGGCCGTGCTCGCCGGCGTCGTTGGGGTAGAGGATGGCGCTGATGGCCTCCGCCTCGGCGCGCTCGGCGTCGGCCAGGGCGTAGTCGCCGCGGTTGAACGCCTCCAGGTCAAAGTGCTCCTCGACCGGCTCGGCAGCCCAGACGCGCAGCTTGTTGACGGTCTCGCCGGCATAGCCCACCACAGGGATGTCATAAGGGACGGCCAGGATATCCTGCGTGTCCACCGTGCGGTAGAACGTGCGGCCGTTCTCCTCAAAGCCCTCAACGTGACCACCGAACTTAATGGTCACGGCCTTATCCTGACGACGGACCTCCCAGGGATAGCCGTGGGTGAGCCACTCGTCGGTGGCCTCGACCTGGCTGCCGTTGACAATCTCCTGTTTAAACAGGCCGTAACGGTAGCGCATGCCGTTGCCGTAGCCGGCAATGCCCTCGGCTGCCATGGAATCCAGGAAGCATGCGGCCAGACGACCCAGGCCGCCGTTGCCCAGGGCCGGATCGGGCTCCTGGTTCTCGATGACGGACAGATCGAAGCCCATGTCGTCGAGCGCTTCGGCGACCATGTCGCGCACGCCAAAGTTGAGCAGGTAGTTGTCGAGCAGGCGGCCGATCAAAAACTCGATCGAGAAGTAGTAGACGCGCTTCTTGCCCTCGGACACCGCGCGGGCGTCACTCTTGGTGGCAACGGTGCGCGCCTTCTCGGCCACGAGCTTGGCCAGGGCGTTAAAGCGGTCGAGGTCGCTGGCGGCCTCGACGCTCTTGCCGCTGATGCTCATGACGGCATCGCGATAGAGCTCGGTAAACTCCTGCTTGTTGTCGAAGATCTTATTCATACGTTCCTTTCCCCCGGGGATGTTTCTCCCGGAACGGTTATGACTTTTATCCTACGCCCTCACGGGGCGGGTATTACAGCTGTAACGGCTTTGTTACGCATCCTTGGCAGACGGCTTAACAGAAGCAGACTTTGCCTTGGTAGCGCCCTTTTTGGCAGCCGGCTTCTTGGTCGCGGTAGTCTTAGCAGCGGGCTTTGCGGAAGACTTGGCCTTGGTCGTCGTGGCCTTCGCCTTAGCCGGAGCCTTCTTAGCAGCAGCGGCCTTGGGCTTCACCGTGGACGAGCGCTTGCGCGTCGCCTTCTTGGGCTCCTCAACCACGGGCGGCTTATAACTGCTGGGACCGCGACGCTTAAGCACCACGCCAGCCAGGCCGGGCACCTTAATCTCGATGGAGTCCATCTGCCCGTTCCAGGGATAGGGCTCGCTCGAGCACGTGTAGGGTTCCTCGCCGGCATAGCCGCTGCCACCGAACTCGGGACGGTCGGAATCGAAGATGACCTCCCAGTCGCCCTCGCGCGGCACGCCTACGCGGAAGCTCTCGTAGCTCGCCGGATCAAAGTTGATCAGGATCACCAGGTCGTCATCGACGTCCTCGCCCTGGCGCACAAAGCTCACGATGGACTGCTTAGAGTTGTCCGCGTCGATCCAGGTAAAGCCGTCGTCGGTGTAGCCACGCTCGTACAGGGCGGGCTCAGCGGTGTACAGGTGGTTGAGCGCCTTGATAAACGCCTGATGATGACGGTGGGTCTCGTACTCCTCGGTCAGGAACCACTGGATGGACTCGTAGTAGCGCCATTCAATAAACTGGCCGATCTCGTTGCCCATAAAGTTGAGCTTGGCACCGGGGTGCGTCATTTGATAGAAAGCCAGCGTGCGCAGGCCGGCAAACTGGCGCCACCAGTCGCCCGGCATGCGGCCGATCAGCGAGCACTTGCCGTGCACGACCTCGTCGTGACTCAGCGGGCAAATGAAGTTCTCGGTAAAGGCGTACATGATGGAGAACGTGAGCAGCCCGTGGTTGCCGGGGCGCCACGGAAAATCGGTCTGCATGTAGTGCAGGGTGTCGTTCATCCAGCCCATGTCCCACTTGTAGTGGAAGCCCAGGCCGCCGTCCTGCGGCGGGTAGGTCACGAGCGGCCACGCGGTGGACTCCTCGGCCATCATCATCACGTCGGGGTAGTGCGACTCTACAGCGCAGTTGACCTGGCGGATAAACGCACTGGCGTCCAGGTCCTCCTCTGTCCCGTACTTGTTGAACTTCTTTTGCCCCGGATCGTCGATGCCAAAGTTGAGGTACAGCATACTGGACACGCCGTCCATGCGAATGCCGTCAACATGGAAGTTCTCGAGCCAGTACAGCACGTTGGAGACCAGGAAGGAGCGGACCTCGCCACGGGCGAAATCGAACTTATGCGTGCCCCAGTTGGGATGAATCTCGTGCTCAAACAGCATGTGGCCGTTAAAGGTGGCAAGGCCGTGGGAGTCGGCGCAAAAACCGCCGGGCACCCAGTCCATGATCACGCCGATGCCCGCCTCGTGGCACGCATCGATAAAGTGCATGAGCTGCTGAGGGTCGCCATAGCGCGACGTGGCGGCGTAGTAGCCGGTCGTCTGGTAGCCCCAGGAGCCGTCGAAGGGATGCTCCATAAGCGGCATGACCTCGATATGCGTGTAGCCCATGTCGCGCACGTAGTCCACGAGCTCCACCGACAGATCGTCGTAGGTGTAAAACTCGCCGCGCTGCGCGGGGAAGGGATCCATGGGGCCGGGGTAGTTGCCAAACTCGTCCGGCTCGCCCTGCGGCGCATCGCCGTGGCGCTTCCACGATCCGATATGTACCTCGTAGATGTTAAGGGGCTGTGACATGTGGTTGTGGCCGGCACGGCGCTTGAGCCATGCGGCGTCGTTCCACTTGTAGCCATCGAGGGTCCACAGCACGCTGGCGGTACCCGGAGGGCACTCGGCCTTAAAGGCATACGGATCGGCCTTATAGAGCTTTTCGCCCTCGTTGGTCTCGATGAGATACTTATAGAGCTGGCCCTGCTCGGCGCCAGGAATAAAGCCTTCCCAAATAGCGCTCGTATGCACGGGCACCAGCGGGTTGGCTTCCTCATCCCAGTCGTTAAATTCGCCAATGACATGCACGCTCTTTACATCGGGCGCCCAAACGCAAAAGCGCCAGCCGCGCGTACGGTTCTGCGTGTCGGGGTGCGCGCCCATCTTTTCCCAGCTGCGCTCCCACGTGCCGATGCCAAATAGATAGACATCGTCCTTGGTGAGCTCCGGTGCGTGCGGGGCGGCTTTACGGTTTGCGGGCTTTTTAGCCGTTGGCTTTAGCTTTGTATCGCTCACGTTTGATCCCATCATGACGCGGCAGCGTGTTGCCTTGGTGACTAGATGCGAAAGGTCCAAGGCTGCACGAATCGAAGGGACGGCGATAGTTCTATGATTCGTTCCACCTCGCGTGCTCGGTGGAACTTTCGGCAGAAACTACGATAACACCTGTACGTTACTTTTATGAAGGAAAGTGGTTTTAGGGCGGCGTTTAATCGGTAAGCGCCATGTTTAGACCACTGGCAGAATTACCGTGGTAAAACTCTTGACAGTTTTACCAATTAGGGTTTCAAGATTGTTAGTCTGACGTTTGGTAAAACGTTTTTAGCAGGATGTTTACCATTTGACATCGAAAGGTTCGTTTATGTCCCAGACCGCCGCCCCCAACGTTGCTTTTATTTTCGATTGCGACGGCACACTGGTTAATAGCACCCCCGTTTGGGCCTATGCCCAGCCCGAGTTATTGCACCGCCACGGAGTTGACGTGACGGTCGACGATTTTGCCCAGTTTGAGCATTTGTCACTCGAGGACGAGTGCCAGGCCTACCACGACATCTGGGGCATTGGAGCGAATGGCGAAGAGCTCTATCGCGAGCTGAGCGAGATCCTCATCGATGGCTATTCCAAGGTGCCGCCGCGCGAGGGGCTCCTGGCATTTTTGGAGCAGGCGAAGGCGGCGGGCATTGCCATGTGCGTTGCCACGTCCACGCCGGCCAAACTGGTTAAGTCTGCGCTCGCTGGTGCCAGTCTCGATGCCTACATGGAGTTTGTTACCACGACCGGCGAGGCGGGACGCTCCAAGCAGTTCCCCGATGTGTATGAGCTGGCGCTGCGCCGCCTGGAGGAGCGCCATGGGCACAAGTTTGAGCGCACGTGGGTGTTTGAGGACGCGGTCTTTGGCCTTAAAAGCTCTGGGGTCGCTGGCTTTAAGCGTGTAGGTATCTATGACCCGCACGGTCGCATGAAGCGCGATGAGGTTCGCGATAACAGCGAGATCTTTATCGACAGCTACGAGGAGCTGAATTTAGATCGCGTTCTTGAGTTTGAGGGCTAGGCGAGGGCGTTGTCCGAGAAAGTATTAGTTGTATGCGGCTCACCGGTGGTGGCGAGCGCGGATCTGTTGCGTAGGCTAGCGGGGGAGTGCGACCACGTCATCGCCGTGGACCGCGGACTCGATGCGCTGTTGGGCTCCGGCCTGGGCTGCGATGTATATATAGGGGACGCCGATACGGTAACCGAAGCCGGCCGCGCTCTTGTTGATGCCGCTGAGGACTTTGAAGTTGAGCGCCATGACCCGTATAAGGACTATACCGATCTGGCGCTGGCGCTCGATTCCGTCCGCCGTCGCTGGCCGGGTGCCGAAGTGGTTGCAACCTGCGCCACCGGCGGCCGTCCGGATATGGCGCTTTCCGTACTGGGCCTGCTCGCGGGCTACGAGGACGCCCCTGTTTGGATTGCCGAGGACGAAGTAACGGCCCGCATCCTGCACGGAGGCGAATCCTGGACTATTGAAGGCGCCGAAGGCAAGACGTTCTCCATCATCGCCGTTGCCCCCAACACCGAGGTAAGCGAACACGGCCTAGAATGGGGGCTAGACCACAGTCCCTTGGGCCTGCTAGCCGACACGGGCATCAGCAATGTCGTCAGGGGTACGGCCAAGATCCAAGTCCACACCGGCACCGCCATCGCTTACTTATATCAACAGGCATTGGTTGATTTTCAATCTCAACGCAACAGCCTGAACGGACCCCGCGTTTCCGCAGCT
>CABUNB010000044.1 GCA_902492755.1 uncultured Collinsella sp.
ATCGTTGGGGCCAGGCCCGATTTTGCCTCTTGACAATGTCCTGCTCATATTAAAAGGAACGTCCCCAAGTGCCAAACTACCCTACTCCGGCAACGCCGATGTTTTGGCGCGGACAGCGAAAGCCCGCCAGAGCGAGCAAGGTGCCTTGAAACGAGGCGGCATTGACCTTCTGGTCATGCCGCCGAAGTTGAAAGGCAGATTGCCGCTCTGGCGGGCTTGAAGCGTCAACTGGTTACGCGGGTTGGTAAACCCGCGTAACTACAAATCCCCGCCGGCGCCCAGCAGCTTGCGCATGACTTGCTCGGGGTTAACCGAGCCATCGCGCGGAGCCAGGGCGGTGATCTTCTTCTGCATCTTGTACTCGTGCAGCTCGTCCTCGAGCTGGCGCACGCGGGCACGGAGTTTTTCATTCTCGCGCTCGCGCTCCTCGGCACGCTCCTTCATATCGAGGATGCGCACCACACCGGCAAGGTTGATGCCCTCGTCGGTAAGTTGATTGATGAGTTCCAGACGCTCGATATCGGCACGCGAATACAGGCGCGTGTTACCGCCCGAGCGCTGAGGATTCACCAAGCCCTTGGACTCGTAGACGCGCAGAGTCTGCGGATGCATGCCGGTCAGCTCGGCCGCCACGCTGATCATGTACAGCGGTTTGTTCCTATTGTCCTCGGCCATGCTACCTGACCCCTTTCCGTCTCGTTATCGTCCATCATAAGCCCGCGGGCGCGGGCGTGCGCCACGACCGCCCTAGTACGTCGCCTTGTAACGGTTGACCTTCTCGCGATAGTCGCGCGTGTCGGCCTCGCGCAGCTTGGTCATGGCATCGCGCTCGTCATCGGATAGGTTCGTGGGGACCTGCACCTTGATCTCGACGAGCAACGCGCCCGTACGGCCACGGTGCTTAACGTCGGGCGCTCCCATCTCCTTAAAGCGGAACTTCTTGCCCGTCTGGGTACCCGCGGGCACTTTCAAACGGACCGTCGCACCGCCGGGCGTGGGTACGTCGACCGTGCAGCCGAGCGCCGCCTCGTAGACCGAGACCGGTACCTCCATGGTCACGTCGGCGCCTTTGCGCTTAAACAGCGGGTGCTCCTCCACATGCGTGGTCACGACCAGGTCGCCGCGCTCGCCACCCGCAACGCCATACTCGCCGCGACGCTTGTAGCGCAGCTTGCCGCCGTCGACCGCGCCCGCGGGCACCGAGACCGTAATGGTCTGCTGCTCGCCTGTCGAGGGAATGCGATAGGTGACCTTGTGCGTCACGCCGCGAAACGCATCCTCGGCAGTTACGTCGACAGTCAGCGACAGGTCGCCGCCCTTGCGCGCGCGGTTGCGGCCCGCGCCCGCACCGGCAGCGCCCGCGGCCCCGGCAAAGCCCGAGCCCCAATCGCTGCCCCAGGCGCCGTTGCCGCTAAAGATGCTGTCGAAGATGTCGCCCCAGCCGCTGGCGCCCGCGCCGGCACCGTAGCCGCCGCCATACGCGCCGCCTGCGCCCGGCATGCCGCCAAACATGAGCATCTGGTCGTACTCTTTGCGCTTCTTCTCGTCCGAAAGCGTTTCGTAGGCCTCGCTAATCTCCTTGAACTTGGCCTCGTCGCCGCCGGCATCGGGGTGATATTTTTGCGCGAGCTTGCGAAACGCGCTCTTGATCTCTTTGTCGGAGGCGCTCTTGGATACGCCCAGGATGTCATAGAAGGTTTTGCCTGCAGCCATCGTAGCTCCTCTCCTGTTACGTCCGCCGTCCATGCAGACGACGGCTCATGCTTTCATATGGCACTAGGTCAGAAAGGGCCCCGGGTGTTGCCCCGGGGCCCTTCTCAATTACTCCTCGGTGCTCTCGGCCGTATCGGCCGTAGCATCCTCGGGCGCCGCTTCGGGCTCCGGTGCGAGGCGCTTCTCGCCACCGTAGGTCACCGTCACCATCGCGGAACGCAGAATACGATCCGCCATGCGGTAGCCCTTCTGGTACACGTCGTTGACGGTCTCGTCATACTGCGATGCGTCCTCGACGCGACCCACAGCCTGGTGCTCGAGCGGATCGAACGCCTCGCCCTTGGGGTCGATGGGCTCAACGCCCTCGTGCGCAAACACATCGAGCAGCTTGGCATGAACCGCATCGACGCCGTCGACGAACTGCTTAAAGTCGTCGGAAAGCTCTTGGCTGCGGGCATGGTCGATCGCGCGCTCGATATCGTCGATCACCGGCAACAGCGCGGTGACAAGCTTCTCGGTCGCGCGCTCGCGCTCGGCGATGCGCTCGTTGGCGGTGCGGCGACGGAAGTTCTCCCAGTCGGCCTGTAGACGGGCAGTGCGCTCGGTGGCGTCCTTCGCCTTGTCCTCGGCGGCCTTCTGGGCCTCTGCCGCAGCATCGAGCTCGCTGCGCACGTCGGTAAGCTCCTTTTGGGCCTGCTCGAACTTGAGCTTAAAGTCGTTGTCGGCGGCTTCCTCACCGGCGCGGATAGCGGCTTCCACCATCTCGTCCTCGGTCATCGTCGCCTCCTTGTTGGAATCCTCTACCTGGTTCTCGGCAGCCTCGGCGGCCTCGGCCTCGTTGGCCTCGGCATCGTCGACGGCCTCTACGGGAATCTTCACGTCCTTCTCCTCAGAGTCAACGGGGGCGGCGCCAGCGGCAGCCGCCTCCGTGCGAGCTTTACGGGCGGACATGATTACTTGTCCTCGTCGTCCACAACCTCGTAGTCGGCGTCGACCACGTCATCGTCGGCAGGCTGGGCGCCGGCGGCACCGTCGGTCTGCTGCTGAGCGTCGGCGTAGACAACCTGGGCCAGCTCGTAGGCCACGGACTGCAGGGACTCGCCGGCGGCCTTGATGGCCTCGACGTCAGAGCCCTCGAGCGCCTTCTTGGCGTCGGCGATAGCGGTCTCGGCCTTGGACTTCACTTCGGCGGAAACCTTGTCGCCCAGCTCGTTGAGGGTCTGCTCGGTGGAGTAGCACAGGCTATCGGTCTGGTTGCGGACCTCGACCTCCTCCTTCTGCTTCTTGTCCTCCTCGGCATGGGCCTCGGCGTCCTTGACCATGCGATCGACTTCGTCATCGGAAAGCGCGGTGGAGCCGGAGATGGTGATCTGCTGCTCCTTGCCGGTGCCCTTGTCCTTAGCAGAAACCTTGACGATGCCGTTGGCGTCGATGTCGAAGGTGACCTCGATCTGCGGCACGCCGCGGCGGGCAGCCGGGATGCCGGTCAGCTGGAACTTACCGAGCGACTTGTTGTCGCGAGCAAGCTCGCGCTCGCCCTGGAGCACGTTGATCTCGACGCTGGTCTGGTTGTCGGCAGCGGTGGAGTAGACCTCGGTCTTGGAGGTCGGGATCGTGGTGTTGCGGTCGATCATCTTGGTCATGATGCCGCCCATGGTCTCGACGCCCAGCGACAGCGGGGTAACGTCGAGCAGCAGGATGCCCTCGACGTCGCCGGTGAGCACGCCGCCCTGGACGGCAGCGCCGTCGGCAACGACCTCGTCGGGGTTCACGGACATGTTGGGCTGCTTGCCGGTCATGGTCTTGACGAGCTCCTGGACGGCGGGCATACGGGTGGAGCCGCCGACGAGGATGACCTCGGTCAGATCGGAGAGCTTGAGCTTGGCGTCGCGCAGGGCGTTGGTGACAGGCTGCTTGCAGCGCTCGAGCAGGTCGCGGGTGATCTTCTCGAACTCGGCGCGGGTCAGCGTGTAGTTGAGGTGCAGCGGGCCGGACTGGTTCATGGTAATGAACGGCAGGTTGATGGTGGTCTGCTGGGCGGCGGAGAGCTCCTTCTTGGCGTTCTCGGCAGCCTCCTTCAGACGCTGCAGGGCCATGGGGTCCTGGCGCAGGTCGACACCGTTCTCCTGCTGGAACTTATCGGCCATCCAGTCGATGACGCGCTGGTCCCAGTCGTCGCCGCCCAGGTGGTTGTCACCCGAGGTGGACAGAACCTCAAACACGCCGTCAGCGAGGTCGAGGATGGAGACGTCGAAGGTGCCGCCGCCCAAGTCGAAGACCAGGATGCGCTGGTCGGTGCCCTGCTTGTCCAGGCCATAGGCAAGAGCGGCAGCAGTCGGCTCGTTGACGATACGCTTGACGTTGAGGCCGGCGATCTTACCGGCATCCTTAGTGGCCTGACGCTGGGCGTCGTTGAAGTAGGCCGGGACGGTGATGACGGCGTCGGTGACGGTCTCGCCCAGATACTTCTCGGCGTCGGCCTTCATCTTTGCGAGCGTCATGGCGCTCACCTGCTCGGCGGTGTAATCCTTGCCCTCGATATCGACGACGGCACGGCCACCCTGGCCCTCCTTGACCTCATACGGCACGGTCTTGATCTCGGAGGTGCACTCGGAGTACTTGCGGCCCATGAAGCGCTTGATGGAGAACACGGTGTTCTTGGGGTTGGTGACCGCCTGGTTCTTAGCGGCCTTGCCCACGACGCGGTCGCCGTCGGCACGGAAGCCCACGACTGACGGGGTGGTGCGGTCGCCCTCGGCGTTCACGATGATGGTCGGAGAACCGCCCTCGAGAACGGCCATAGCGGAGTTAGTAGTACCAAGGTCGATACCAAGAATCTTGCCCATTAGAAATTCCCTCTCTCTTGTGCGTTTGCACCGACTCGGCGGTCTGCCGCGCGGTGTTTCGGCTTGTCTTTCAGGATGTAGTGTATCCCCTTATGGGCCGGAATATACAAAATCTAAGTCAATTCATATAAGATTTCTTATTGCCGAGAGTTTAGGTTCGCAAATACGCAGGTAGACGCACTGTTTGAGTTCTCGGCAAATCTATCGAGATCTATGTAGAGATGGCTGAGGTTTGCGTCCGGGGGTGCCTGGGGGCCGTCTTGCGGAAAGGGTATCCCGGTCTGAGCACCGATTCCGGGACGCAGTTTCCGCAAGCAAGTCTCTCGGGAAAATGCATCCCATTCTGAGTGTCGATTCCGGGACTCAGCTTCCGTCGGGCGGTCCAACCGGAAACTGCGACCCGTTTTTCGGCCAAATAACGGGATGCCCTTTCCGCAGGCGCGCTTAATAGCTCAATATTTCAAGTCACCTTTAGCTAACATTTACGCAGCTCAACGGCCCCACCTGCGTGTTTTTTAGTAAACCTTGGCATACTCGGCGAACGGTATGAAGATGCCGGTCAGAGGGTATTGCAAACGGTCGCTCCCGTGGTATGTTTTTGCCCGAATCAAACCGACGCGCATCGCCTGTAGCGTCGGTCAACAGAGAGGAAACTACCATGGCTCATCCCGTAATTGATGCCGACGAGTGCATCGCTTGTGGCGTTTGCGTCGACTCCTGCCCCGCTGGCGTTCTGGAGCTCCAGGACGTCGCCACCGTCGCTGACGAGGACTCCTGCGTCGCCTGTGGCGCTTGCCAGGACGCTTGCCCCGCTGGCGCGATCACCGAGATCGTCGAGGAGTAACAACTCCCCCACCTGCACACTCAAAAGTACACCGTGCACAAAAAGGAGGCCTCCGCATCGCCGCGGAGGCCTCCTTTTTTGCGCGAATAACTAATTTGGCACCGTCGCAGGTTGAGCCCATGTCAGCGAAAACGTCCCTAAGCGAGCAAGGTGGCGTGAAAGAGGAGGGAAGCGTACTTTTTGTACGCGACCGACGATTGAACGTCAGATTGCCGCTTAGGGGCGTTTGCAGCGTCGGCTAAGAGAGATCGTCTTCGTAGGGCATTAGGTCCGCCAAGTAGCCTTTCTCCTTGAGCATCGCCTCGATCTCGTCGAGGGTTTGCTCGTCCTCCGCCGCGATGCGATGGAAGTGATAGCCGCTCGTCACCGTTAGTAGCGGGAAACTCTTGCCGCTCTCGATATCGTGCAGGTAGCGCTCAACATCGCGACGATTGCGGATGTCCAGGTCGGCCGTGATCTTGCCGTACACACGATGGTTGACGATCACGTTAAGCACGGCGCCACCCGCGTCGACGATACTCGTAAGTTCGTCGCCCGCCTGCTCCACGCTGTGGCGCACCTTAACAAGACGCGTGGGCACGGCGGGGCTGCTGGGGGCCTCCTGCAGCACATAACCACGGTTGGTCGCCACGACATCGTGCCCATCGGCACGCAGCAGGGCAATATCCTGAACCACGATCTGACGGCTCACGCCAACCTCGCGGGCAAGTGCGCTGCCCGAAACGGGCTCCTTGGCCACCTCGAGCACGTCCATGATGGCACGGCGACGCTCGCGGGCGTTCATTATTTACCGTCCAGCAGACGCAGGTGCTTAAGCGAGAGGTCGAGGATCGGCGCGGAGTGCGTCAGGGCGCCCGAGCTAATAAAGTCAACGCCCAGGTCGGCGAGCGCGCGGATATTGCTGGCATCCACATTGCCCGAGCACTCGGTCTTGGCGCGGCCGGCGATAAGCTCAATCGCGGCAGCCATGTCGTCGTGGGTCATGTTGTCGAACATGATGATATCGGCGCCGGCCTCCACAGCCTCGCGCACCATGTCCAGGTTCTCACACTCGATCTCGACCGTCGTGGTAAACGATGCATGGGCGCGCGCCATCTCGATCGCACGCGTCACGCCACCGGCGGCGTCGATGTGGTTGTCCTTGAGCATGACAGCCGTCGACAGGTTATAGCGGTGGTTGCTGCCACCGCCGATCTCGACTGCCGCCTTTTCAAACACACGCATGCCCGGTGTGGTCTTGCGCGTGTCGACAAGCACGGTCTTGGTGCCCTCGAGCGCAGCCGCCATCCGATGCGTGTAAGTAGCGATGCCGCTCATGCGCTGCAGGTAGTTGAGCGCCACGCGCTCGCCCGAAAGCAACACGCGCGCGTCGCCGCGCACCTGACCCACATGGTCGCCGGCGTGTACCTCGTCGCCATCCGAGACATCGAACAACACGGAGCTCTGCGGATCCAGCAGCTCAAAGGTGCGGGAGAACACGTCTAGGCCGGCGATGATGCCATCGGCTTTGGCGATAAGCTCCACCGTGGCGGGGCGCGCCGTGGGGCACACGCTCGCCGTGCTCACGTCCTCAAAGGTAATGTCCTCGCGCAGGGCCTGCAAAATCAGATCATCGGCGACGAGCTTCATGGTAATGGGATTCATGGTCTATTCCTCCACGGCCTGCGTGCCGGCGGCACGGGCCAAATCATCGATTGACAGGGTGTCGGCGCTCAGGGCGCGATGACGGCCATCGAGCGCGGGCTCGCCCGCCTGCTCCACGGCCAGCGACTTGCCGGTACGCATATACCACGCGGCGCGACGACCCCAGACCAGCGCCTCGAGCAGACTGTTGGAAGCCAGGCGGTTCTTGCCGTGAACGCCGTTGCAGGCCGTCTCGCCCGCGGCGTAGAGCTCGGGCATCGAGGTGCGGCCGTCCTTGTCGACCCACACGCCGCCCATAAAGTAGTGCTGCGTCGGCGTAACGGGAATGGGCTCGTCCAAGATGTCGCGGCCGTCCTCCAGGCAGCGCGCGCGAATGTTGGCAAAGTGCCCGGTCACCACGTCGCGCTCGACGGGGGCAAAGCTCAGCCACTCGTGCTCGGTGCCGTCCTGCTTCATCTGCTCGCGAATAGCGGCAGCGACCACATCGCGCGGCTGCAACTCGTCGGTAAAACGCTCGCCGGCGGCGTTGAGCAAAATCGCGCCCTCGCCGCGGCAGCTCTCGCTGATCAGGAACGTGCGACCCGGCTGCGGCGAGAACAGACCCGTGGGATGGATCTGCACGTAGTCCAGGTGCTCCATCTTAATGCCATGCTCCTGAGCGATGTAGCAGGCGTCGCCCGTGAGCTGCGGGTAGTTGGTCGAGTGGTCGTACACGCCGCCAATGCCACCCGTCGCCCACAGCGTGTGGCGGGCATGGATCTTAAACGGCTCGCCGGCATGCGCGCCCTCAGCGGCATTTACCAGCTCGTCGGCGGGACGAACCGAGTTGTCCTCGTCCACGGAAACGGCGACGACACCGGCACACACCGTGTCGCCGTCACGCTCGCCCGTCAGGATGTCGGTCATGGCCACGTGCTCCAAAATCTGCACGTTGTCCAGCTTGCGGACAGCCTGAAGCAGCTTAGTCGTGATCTCCTTGCCGGTGATATCGGCATGGAAGGCAATGCGCGGACGGCTGTGTGCACCCTCGCGGGTAAAGTCGAGGCTGCCGTCGGCCTTGCGCTCAAAATCCACGCCCATCGCTAGCAGGTCGTTGATGACCGAGCGGCTCGAGCGGATCATGATGTCGACGCTCTCGCGGCGGTTCTCGTAATGGCCGGCGTGCATGGTGTCCTCAAAGAAGGCATCGTAGTCCGAGCCCTCGGGCAGCACGCAAATGCCGCCCTGCGCGAGCATCGAATCGCACTCGTCGACAGCGCCCTTGGAGAGCATGATCACGCGCATGCTCGTCGGCAGGTTGAGAGCCGCATACAGGCCCGCTACGCCGCAGCCGGCGATGACGACGTCGCACTCCATGTCGGGGTATTGTTTGGTTTCCACAGGAATCCTCTCCCTTGTAATGTGGCATAAGGGACCGTCCCTCATGCAACATTGTTCTAGCGTGCTGCGTACTCGAGCATACGGTCGAGCGTGAGCTTGGCCTGGTCTGCTGCCTCGTCCGAGACGCCGATCTGCACCTCGCCCTCGCCCGTCTCCAGGCAGCGCACGAGCTTTTCGAGCGTGATGAGGTCCATGTTGACGCAGGTGGGCTGCACCGCGGGGAAATAGAACTTCTTGCCGGTGCCCTGGCAGCGGCGCTCGAGCTCGTAGAGCACGCCGCGGACCGTCACGATGATGAACTCGCTCGCGTCCGACTCCTCGGCATACTTGATGATGCCGGCGGTGGAGCCGATGTAGTCGGCCTCGGCCAGAACGTCGGCCTTGCACTCGGGGTGCGCCAGCACGAGCGCGTCGGGGTGGGCCTCCGTCGCGTCGACGATCTGCTCGACGGTGATGATGTGATGGCGCGGGCAGTAGCCGTTGTTGAGGATGACGTGCTTTTGCGGCACCTGCTCGGCTACGAAGCGGCCCAGGTTTTGGTCGGGAATGAACAGGATATGCTGCTGCGGCAGCTCGGACACAATCTTGACGGCGTTGGAGCTGGTGACGCACACGTCACTCCAGCTCTTGATCTCGACCGTCGAGTTGACGTAGCAGACCACGGCAAGGTCGTCACCGTACTCGGCGCGGGCGGCGTCGACCGTCTCGCGCTTGACCATGTGAGCCATGGGGCAGTCCGCGCCCGGCTCGGGCAGCAGCACGGTCTTAGTGGGATTGAGCAGTTTGGCGCTCTCGCCCATAAACTCCACGCCGCACAGCACGATGGTCTGCTGCGGCAGGCTTTTAGCGAGCTTAGCCAGGTAGAAGCTGTCGCCGACGTAATCAGCCACGGCCTGCACCTCGGGCGCCACGTAATAGTGCGCCAGGATCACCGCGTCACGTTGGGTTTTTAGTTGCTGAATGGCCTCGACGAGCTCTGCGGGCACCAGTGCCGCACGCTCCGTTGCCGTCGTTGCCGATGCCAGGCCGGCCGCGATATCGCGTGCAAGCTCCGACGCATCCATGTTCGCGCTCTGTGCCATCAAGGCCCCTCTCTTTTGGCGAATCTTGGGGCTTTAGTATGACACCTAGGTTTACAGCTGACAAGACAGCTGTAAACCTAGGTGTAAAGTTGAAATAAAGATTCAATCATGTGGCAGGTCCATATTCGAACTGGCAAGCTGAGGATAGCTGAGCTCTCGATGGCGCAGGAGGCATCTTTCGCCACCGCAATACCGCTTGGCGCGAGTTGCACGCCGTGGGGCGCAAACGGTCCGCACCCCCACAAGCGGTCCGCACCCAATGTGGCAAAATCGAACTACTAAGGGGGCTTAGAATGCTCAAGATTATTGCCTGCGACGATGATGTCGCTTTTCTAGATAGACTGCACCGGATGATCGACCGTTGGTCGACCGAGACGGGCACGACGGTCGATGTTGCGCTCGTCACGCGCGGCGAGGACCTGCTGGCCCGCCATGCCGCATCGCGCGCCGACATCATTCTGCTCGACATGATCATGCCGCTCGTCAACGGCATGGACACCGCGCGCGAATTGCGCCAGGCCGATACCGCCGTGTGCCTGGTGTTCCTCACCTCGTCGCCCGAGTTTGCGCTGGAGTCCTACGAGGTCCGCGCCTTCGACTATCTGCTCAAGCCCGTGACTTACGAACGCCTGGCGCAGTTACTTAACGAGCTTTCGAGCATGCGCCCGGCGGCAACCGACGAGCTCGTGATCAAAACTTCCTTTAGCTACCACGCCCTGCGCCTGTCCGACATCGAATATGCCGAGGCGCGCAACAAGCACGTGGTCTTCCACCTGCGCGACGGACGCGATATCGAGGCACTCGAATCGTTCCGCAGCGTCGAGGACCGTTTGGAGCAAAACGCGGTCTTCTTTAAATGCCACCGCAGCTACCAGGTCAACCTGCGCAATATCGATCACTTTGACCGCACGGACATCGTCATGCGCTCGGGCGCTTGCATCCCGCTTTCGCGCAGCTGCAAGCAGGGATTCCAAGACGCCTACTTTGCGGTGCGCTTTGAGGGTGGGAGACACTGATGGTCTCCTCGGTCGAAATGATCCTTTGGGCAATCCACCACGCCACAACGCTACTCTTTGGCGTCTTTGCCTCGGCGGCGCTGTGCGGTATCGAAATCAATCGACGCCATGCGCTTGAACTGGTGCTGGTCGGTACCGTAACCGGATGCGCATTTGGCCTCGCCAATGCCGTCGGCGGCGAGCTTTTCGCCCGCCAGGTATATCCGCTCGTCGTGCATCTGCCGCTCGTCATCTATTTGTGCGCGCGCTACCGCCTGAGCCCGCTGCTTGCCGTGCTCGGCATTACGAGTGCCTATCTGAGCTGCCAGTTCAGCAATTGGATGGGCATCGCCGCATTTGCCGCAACCGATTCTCAGATCGCGTACTATCTGGCGCGCATCGCGACCACACTCGCCGTCTTTGCCGTCCTGTTGCATTGGGCCGGCGACATCGGTCCACGCTTGGCGATTAAAAGCACCACCGAGCTGGGCATCCTTTTAATCCTGCCGCTCGTCTATTACGTCTTTGACTATGCCACCAACGTCTACACCACGCTGTTCCACTCGGGCTCGGTGGTGACGGTTGAGTTTTTGGCCTTTGCGCTCTGCGCGTTCTACCTTATGTTCCTCGCCGTCTACCTGCGCGAATACGAAGAAAAGGAAACCGCCGAGCGAGAGCGCTGGATGCTCGAAACCCGCGACAGCGCCGCCATCAAAGAGCTCGAGGCTTGGCGTCAATCTGGGCGCGAGCTGTCGATTCTGCGCCACGACATGCGCCACTTCCTACGCGGCCTGGCCGCTTTAATTGAGGAGGGCCACACCGACGAGGCGCTCAAACGCATCGACGAACTCTGCGAAGCCGGCGACCGCACCGCCGTACGCCGCTTCTGCGCCAACGAGACCGTAAACATTGCGCTTTCGTCATTCAACTCGGATATCAATAGAAACGGCATTACCGCCAACCTGCGCGCCGCCGTACCCGAAACCATCCACGTAGGTGACGCCGACCTGTTTAGCGTGCTCTCAAATGCCTTGGAAAACGCTATCACCGCCGCAAGCGCTGCACCCCAAGGAAAGCGATTCGTCGACTTTGACCTACGATTGGAGGACGGCCAGCTGCTGCTGTTAGTTTCCAACACGTTTGACCGCGCGCCGCGCATGGTCGACGGCATGCCCGTGACCCGGCATGCGGGCCACGGCTTTGGCACCAAAAGCATCAAACTTGCCGTGGAGCGTATGAACGGCAACTGCCAGTTCCGCATTAACGGCGATCGGTTTGAGCTGCGCGCTGTGATGTAAGGGCGCGGGCGCGACGGATTTGCGTTCCGCGGGTACGGCTCGCCCGCTCGGGGTCGTTTGTCGACGCGGGCTCGCTACAGCGGCGCGGCCGCCGGGGTCAGCTGCTTGATGTAGGCCCACATGCGCTGCTTAGCGGCCTTGTCGGTGAGTGCCGCCTCAAAACCGTCGAGCGCGAGCACGCGGCGGCCCTGCACATGGGCGACCAGGCCGGGCTTGAGCATGGCGGTGTCGAAGTCATCGATCGCCACGAGCATATCGGCGTAGGTCTCGCGCATGGCGTCAGCCGCGTTGTTGTCGAGCAGTAGCACCGCCTCGGGGTCCAAGGCCTCAAGCGCCTCGCGGAACAGCTCGCACGGCAGAGTCTCGCCCACCGTGACCGCTCCGTCGCCTGTGCCGGCGACGCTTGCCAGCACGCAAAAATCCTCGGGCGCGTAGCCGATGGCCCCAAGCGCCTTGCGCAACGCCGCGCCATCCGGGCCGGCGGCAAGCTCGCCACCCGAACGCTCGGCCTCGTCCAAATCGCCTTTGACCAGCACGATCGGCGAGCACGCGTTGCCCACGATGCGCACGCCACGGACCGCAAGCGATGTGAGCTCCTGCTCGGCTGCCTGGGCGATGGCTTCTTTTTTCTGGCTTTGTGACATAGGTATGCGCTCTCCAATCGTTTGCGTGCCCACCATTATTTGACACTCCCCATGGCTAAAGCCAGGGGATTCTTGCTTCACCGAGAATTGCCTAGACTGCGCATGCAGCCGTAGGTCTTACGCCCTCTCCACAAGCGTTTGCGGCATCCGCCGCGGTTCCCGCATGCCCTGCGGTACCTTCCAGGATTCTCCTTCCCTCGCGGGCGATGTTGACGGCGGCATTTAGGTCGCGGTCGTGACGCATGCCGCACGCGGGACAGTCCCATACCCGTTCGGCCAGCGTCAGTCCCCTGTAGACGTAACCGCATGCGGAACACGTCTTGCTGGACGGATAGAACCTGCCCACCCTTACGAAGCCGCGCCCCGACCATGCGCATTTGTACTCGAGCTGGCGCGCCAGCTCCGACATGGCGGCATCGCCCACGGCCTTGGCGAGGCGGCGGTTCCTCTGCATGCCCCTGACGTTCAGGTCCTCGACCGCGATGTTTTGGCTTTCTCTCACCGCATGCGTCGTGAACTTGTGCAGGGCGTCCTTCCGCCGGTTGGCCACCTTCTCGTGCGCCCGCGCGACCCTGACACGCTGCCTGGCGCGATTTGCGGAGCCCTTCCGCTTGCGCGAGAGCCGTCGCTGCTCCCGTGCCAGCTTCCTCTCGCTCCTCTGCAGGTTTCTGGGGTTGGGCAGGCGCTCCCCCGTGGAGCAGGTGGCTATGTCGTGTATCCCCGCATCGACCCCCAGGAATCCGACGGTCGGGGCCGGTGCATCCGTGGCGGGGACGTCCGCGCAGCATATCGCCACGTAGTACTTGCCGCTCGGCACCTGCTTGACCGTCGCGGACAGGACGCGCCCCTCCACGGGACGGCTCACCCGTGCCCTGACGGTCCCCAGCTTGGGCAGCCTCACGTGCCTGGCGTCGATTATCCCGACGCCGTTCGTGCGGTAGCTCTTCCTCCCCGCGCGTTTGGACTTGAACTTCGGAAAGCCCACCTTGCCTGGTGCGCGGAAGAAGTTCCTATATGCCTTGTCCAGGTCGCGCAGGGACTGCTGCAGCGCCATGGAGTCCACCTCGGAGAGCCACGGCGCGTCCGTTTTCTTCCAGGCGGGGATCTGGGTGATGTAGGAGTTGATGTGCTTCGATTTGCCCGTCCGCGCGTACTCGTCCCGCCTCATCGCCAGCACCCTGTTGTAGACCCAGCGACAGCAGCCGAAGGTCTTCTGCAGGAGGGCCTCCTGATCGGCGCTCGGGTATATGCGGTACTCGAAGCTCTTGTCCATGGCCCTCATGCGTTCTTCTGGTCCTCGATATATTGCCTGACGGTCTCGGGCGTCGCCCCGCCGACGGTCGAGACGAAGTAGCTGTTCGTCCAGAGCGTCGGCAGCTTGCGCTTCAGCTGCGGGAACTCGGTGCGCAAGTCATGGCTGGTCCTGCCTTTGATGCGCTTTACGGCCCGGTGGATGCCGAACTGGGGGTCGACCGAGATGAGCATGTGCACGCGGTCGGGCATGACCTCGATTTCCCTTATCTCGAAATCGAGCTCTTCCGCAACCTCGTGCGCAATCTCCTTGAAGCGGGAGTCGATGCCGTCCACGAGCACCTTTCTGCGGTATTTCGGGCAGAAGACCACATGGTAGTCGCAGCTCCAGACTATGTTGTCGTTGCTTCTGTATCTATCCATACAAACAGTATACCACTTGCAGCCGTATATGTATATCGGCTGACGCCGATGCGCCTTATATCCACATATCTGAAGAAAGGGGTTTTGCGGCGCTTTTGATAAAAGAGCCGCCCGCGAGTGGTTGCTTTGCGAGCCGCTGGGTATAAGCACGGTCGTACTGAGTTTTACGCGGCCAAGCCGCGTCGCATTATGGAGGTCACCATGGCTGACATTAAGCAGATCACCCCCGAGAACTTCGACGCCGTCGTCAACGATAGCCTGCCCGTACTGGTTGATTTTTGGGCCCCGTGGTGCGGCCCATGTCGTTCGCTCTCGCCCATCGTTGACGAGGTAGCTGATGAGCTGGCCGGCAAGCTTGCCGTCGCCAAGTGCAACGTCGACGACAACCAGGACCTCGCCATGAAGTTTGGCGTCATGAGCATCCCCACGCTGATCGTCTTTAAGAATGGCGAGGAAATTGACCGCTCGGTTGGCGCGCTGCCCAAGGCAAGGCTGCAGGCGCTGCTGGAGAAGCACCTGTAATACGCCGGTCGCACGCTGCCGTCCGTGAGCGGATTTGCACCGCTCGCCGGAGTGCCGGGTACGCCCCGCGTAACCACGGATAGTATGGTAGGTACAAACAGCCCCCAGTGAACGGGTGCGGGTCAGACGGACTCGCACCCGTTTTCTTATGCGGCGCTGCTTAGAGCGGGCGTAGTAGAATCTGAACCACTGGATTGCCCCGTACAAAAGGAGATTTTCCATGCATGATGTTGGAATGAACATGAGCCAGCTTGCCATGAGCGTCAAGCAGGTCGACGACACGATCGAGCTCGCTCACGAGTGGAGCCATCAGCTGCTGCATGCGACCGAGAACTTTGATATGGAGCGCATCGGCGCCAAGCTCGAGGCCGCCATGGCCGCGCTGCACGAGGCCCACGACGCGCTCGAGGGCTACGAGGAGGCCATCGAGGCCGATCACAACTCCGTCGGCTCCGTAAAGCTGGTGTAACGTGGCCGAGCACGAGCACGCTAACGGCTGCGAGCACGCACATGATCACGGCGCGGGCGCCGAGGCGAGCTGCCGTTGCAGCGGCCCCAACTCCGAGCTGGTCCGCTTTTCGGTCACCGCACCCGATGACCTGCTGCGCCGCTTTGACAAGCAGATTGCGCGCCGCGGCGATGTGGCCAACCGCTCCGAGGCCGTACGCGACCTGATTCGCGCCTCGATCGCCAAGGAGCAGATGCGCACGCCCGACGAGCAGGTCATCGGGTCGCTCACCATGATCTACGACCACCACACCGGCGACCTGACACGCCGCCTGGACGAGGTGCAGCACGACTACACCGACGAGATCGTATCGACTATGCACGTGCATCTGGATCACCACAACTGTTTGGAGATTCTGGCACTTAAGGGCCGCGGCGAGCGCGTCTACGAGCTGGCCGACCGTCTGCTGGGCCTGCGTGGCGTTAAGCATGGCGAGCTTACCTGCGCCGCCACCGAGCAGAGTCTGGGGCTGTAAGGGAATTTCCCGCAGCGCACCTGCCAAAAAGGGACAGGTTTGTTTTGGCAGGTTTAGATGTTTTACCTACCAAAATAAACCTGTCCCTTTTTGGTCGGTTTTGACGAGGGAGGGCCG
This sequence comes from uncultured Collinsella sp., assembly GCA_902492755.1. Classification (GTDB taxonomy): domain Bacteria; phylum Actinomycetota; class Coriobacteriia; order Coriobacteriales; family Coriobacteriaceae; genus Collinsella. The sequence continues at coordinate 15,743 of CABUNB010000044.1, forward strand.
CATGCGGCATGTGCATATCCATGTAACGGGCATTGTGCAGGGCGTTGGCATGCGGCCGTTTGTGTATCGCGAGGCCATGACGCACGACATTTGCGGCTGGGTGCTCAACGCGGGCGACGGCGTGCATGTCGAGGCGCATGCTTGCGCCGAGGCACTTGAGGACTTTGTTGCAGCGCTTTCGGAGCACGCGCCTGCGGCGGCTCGTGTGGAGCATGTCGAGGTTGCCGAGCTGGCGGCTGGCGCTTGGGATGCCGCTGACGAGCAGGACTTTCGCATTGTGGCGTCGCAGGACCAGACCGCGCACACGACGCTCATCTCGCCCGATATCGCCACCTGCGATGACTGTCTGCGCGAGCTGTTCGACCCCGCCGACCGACGCTTTCACTACCCCTTTATCAACTGCACCAACTGCGGACCGCGCTTTACCATCATCCGCTCGCTACCTTATGACCGAACGGCCACCTCGATGGACCGCTTTCCCATGTGCCCCACCTGCGCCGCGGAGTATGCCGACCCGCTCGATCGGCGCTTCCATGCGCAGCCCGATGCCTGCTTTGATTGCGGGCCGCATATTACGTGGCGTGAGGTTAACCGCGACGGAAAACCGGCGGTCGCTGGCGCAACGCCGGTCATCGGCTCCACGCGCGAAACCAGCGACGCCATTATTGAGCGTTGCGCCGAACTGCTTGGCTGCGGCGGCATCGTCGCCATCAAGGGGCTGGGCGGATTTCACCTGGCGTGCAACGCCGCCAACGAGCAGGCGGTGACCAAGCTGCGCCGTCGCAAGCGGCGCAGCAACAAGCCACTCGCCGTCATGGTGCGCAGCCTGGGCGACGCCGAGCGCCTGTGCCATATCGACGATGCCGAGCGCAACCTGCTGACCGGCAGCGTCCGCCCCATTGTGCTGCTGCGCCGACGCGCCGCTGGCAGCGACACCCACGGCTCCCCCGACGTCCTCGAGCTCGCGCCATCTGTCGCGCACGACCTGCCCGAGCTCGGCGTCATGCTCCCCTACACCCCGCTCCAGCATTTGCTGCTCGCCGCAGCCGCAGCCCGTGACATGCACGCACTCGTTATGACCAGCGGGAACTTGAGCGAAGAACCTATCGAAACCGACGACAATCTTGCATGGGAGCACCTTGTTGCCGCCGGCATCGCCGACGCACTGCTCGGCAACGACCGCGCGATCCTCTCGCGTTACGACGACTCCGTGGTGCGCGCGGTCGACGGCGCCACTATGCCCGTGCGCCGCGCCCGTGGCTATGCGCCGCAACCGCTACCGCTACCGACGATCGATGCCGCCGCGCCCTGCGTGCTCGCCTGCGGGCCGCAGCAAAAGGCAACGATCGCACTCACGCGCGATGATCCGGACTGCCCGGCGTCCTGTTTTGTGTCGCAGCATATCGGCGATGTCGAAAACGGCGCGACCTTCGACGCCTGGAACGCCGCGCGCACGCGCTTGGAAGACCTCTTTGATCTGGCGCACGCCGCTCTGGCCTGCGATTTGCACCCCGGATATCTGTCGAGCCAGTGGGCACGCGAGCAGGCACGGGAACAGGACCTGCCACTTGTCGAAGTCCAGCACCATCATGCGCACATTGCGAGCGTAATGGCCGAAGCTATCGCCGCAGGCCAGCTTGCGCCCGACGTGCACGTCCTCGGCATCGCCTTCGATGGAACGGGTGCCGGCACCGACGGCACCATATGGGGCGGCGAGTTTCTTATCGCCGGCCTCGCCGATTTTGAGCGCGCCGCGCACCTGCGCACCTGGCCGCTGCCCGGTGGCGCCGCATCCGTGCGCGATGCTCGGCGCAATGCGTTCTCCCTGCTCAGCGAGCTCGGTTTGATCGAGCACCCGGGTGCCGCGGGACTTTTGAGTCGTCTCGACGAGCAAACGCGCAGCGTGACGGCAACGATGATCGAGCGAAACATCAACAGCCCGCGCACGAGCAGCATGGGCCGCCTGTTTGACGCCGCAGCCGCGATGCTGGGCATCTGCGGCACTGCAACCTATGAGGGCGAGCCCGCCATCGAGCTCGAAGCCGCCGCTTGGCGTGCGCTCGGCGGAAAAAGCGCCTCTTCTACCGATAGCCTGGCTGGTGCATCAACACCTGCCGACGGCTCCCCGATTTTGGATTCCCAGCCACTTTTTGAGGCGCTTTTGAGTGGAATCGAGGCCGGTGCTCCGGCCGACAAGCTCGCGCTCGGCTTCCATATCGTCATTGCGCGTGCGTCGGCCCAAGTCGCAAGCGAAATCTGCGCTCGCGAAGGCATCGACACCGTCGCGCTCTCGGGCGGCGTATTCATGAACCGACTTTTGCTTCGTTTCCTCACGCGCGAGCTCAAAGACGCAGGGCTCACTGTCTTGGTTCCCCAGACCGTGCCCGTCAACGATGGCTGCATCGCCTACGGGCAGGCGGCCATCGCACGCGCTCGCCTTGCGCAGACCGCGCCGCGATAGGCAGTTCGGCCAGCCCGTGCGCCGCCGTCTCACAGGTGTAACGCGTTTGCCCGCAACCCCCGCGAGCGCTACCATCAATTGATGGATTATTAAGCGCCTATCCAGCGCAAAGCGTATAAAAGGGGAACAAAATGTGCCTTGCCGTTCCCGGTAAAGTAGTCAAACGCGACGACGACCTCAAAGCAACCGTCGACATGATGGGCATCGAGCGTCCCGTGTCGCTGCGACTCGTGCCGACGGCGCAGGTGGGCGACTATGTTCTCGTGCATGCCGGCTTTGGCATCCAGATCGTCGACGAGCAGGAAGCGCAAGAGACGCTCGAACTCGTCAACGCCATGACCGAGCTGGTCGAAGAAGACCAGCTCGCCACCAACCCGGCCGAGGCATACTAGTGGCGGTCGAGCAGCCGGCGCGCTCCGGTATCGACTTTTCGGCATTCCGCAATCCCAAGCTTGCCCGCGAACTCATCGAGCGCATTTATGGGCTTGTCGGCGACCGCCGCATCAACCTTATGGAAGTCTGCGGCACGCATACGGTGAGCATCGGTCGCTACGGCTTTCGCTCCATCATGCCGGCCGGGCTCAAGCTGCTGAGCGGTCCGGGGTGCCCCGTCTGCGTCACCGCCAACCGCGACATCGATCACGCGATTGCGCTCGCCAACATGGACGGCGCCATCATCACAACCTTCGGCGACATGATGCGCGTGCCCGGGTCGTCCACCTCGCTTGCCGCGCAAAAAGCGGCGGGACACGACATCCGCATCGTCTACTCCCCGCTCGACGCGCTCGACATTGCCGAGCAAAACCCCGATCATCCGGTCATTTTTATTGGCGTGGGTTTTGAGACCACGACGCCCACCATCGCCGCCGCCATCTTGGAGGCAGAGGCGCGCGGGCTTTTGAACTTCTCGGTCTATTGCGCCCACAAGACCACGCCACCAGCGCTGCGTGCGATTGCCAACGACCCCGAGACGACCATCGACGGCTTTATCCTGCCGGGCCATGTCGCCACCATCACAGGCCTGGCGCCCTTTGACTTTTTGGTCGACGAGTTTAAGACCCCGGGCGTAGTTACCGGATTTGAGCCGGTCGATATTCTGCAGGGCATCTGCATGCTGGTGCAGATGGTTGTTGAGGGACGACCCGCGATCGACAACGCGTACCGTCGCGGCGTCAATGCGGAAGGCAATCCCGTGGCGCGCCAGCTGGTCGAGCAGGTATTTGAGCCGTGCGATACCACGTGGCGCGGGCTGGGACCGATTGCCGCCTCGGGCCTTTCCATCCGTCCCGAGTTCTCGCGTTTTGACGCCGGCGTCCGCTATGACGTGCCCGTTGAACCGACGGTCGAGCCGCGTGGATGCCGCTGCGGCGACGTGCTGCGCGGGGCCATTACGCCGAGCGATTGCCCGCTCTTTGGCCGCGCCTGCACACCCGAGCACCCCATCGGCCCGTGCATGGTGAGCTCGGAGGGCAGCTGCGCGGCGTATTTCCGATATCAGAGCTGATGGGTTCCGCTGTTCTGGCGAACGGCAGGCCGGTCGATGCTGCGCCCCGCCCGCATCTTCCCTCCCACGATTGGAGTTTTCGATATGTCTCGTACCGCCACCGATAGCACTGTTCTGCTGGGCCACGGCTCCGGCGGACAGATGATGAAGCGCATTATCGACGAGGTCTTTCTGGATGCCTTTGGGTCGCCCGAGCTGCTCGAAGGCAACGACGCCGGCGTCGCCGCCCTGCCCGGCAGCGGGCGCATCGCCATGTCGACCGACAGCTTTGTGGTGACGCCGCAGTTCTTCCCCGGTGGCAATATCGGCAGGCTCGCCGTGTGCGGAACCGTCAACGACGTCGCGACCTCGGGCGCCAACGTGCGCTACCTTTCGTGCGGCTTTATCCTCGAAGAAGGTTATCCCATGGACAAGCTGCGCCAGATTGTGCAGACCATGGCAGAGACGGCGCGCGAGGCGGGCGTCAAAATCATCACCGGCGACACCAAGGTGGTCGAACGCGGCGGGGCCGACGGCGTCTATATCAATACCGCCGGCGTGGGCGAGGTGCCTGCTGGCGTGGCGCTCTCCGGCGCAAGCTGCCAGCCCGGCGACGTCATTCTGGTATCGGGTACATTGGGCGACCACGGTATCGCCATCATGAGCCAGCGCGAGGGCCTGGCGTTTTCGAGCACGATCGAAAGCGATGCCGCACCGCTCAACCACTTGATTGCTGACGTGTTGGCGGCCGCTCCCGACACGCGTTGCTTCCGCGACCCCACGCGCGGCGGCCTGGCGTCTACGCTCAACGAGTTTGCTCAGGCCAGCGGCGTTGCCATGGAGATCGACGAGGACGCCGTGCCCGTGCGCCCCGATGTGCAGGCGGCATGTGAGATGCTCGGCTACGACGTGCTGCAGGTTGCCAACGAGGGCAAGATGGTCGCTGTGGTGCCGGCCGAGCAGGCCGATGCCGCGCTGTCGGCCATGCGCGCAGCGCGCTACGGCGAGAATGCCGCCATCATCGGTCGCGTGTTGCCGCTTGCCGAGGGTACCCGTCCCGCCGTGCGCGTGCGCACCGGCTGGGGCTCGACCCGCATCCTCGACATGCTCGTAGGAGAGCAGCTGCCGAGGATTTGCTAGCGGACATCCTCGCAGTCGAAGCGGCGCAGCGCGAGATCATTAAAGATGTTCAGATTCCAAACGCGCCCGACACGCCAGCCCAGTATCATGGGGTGCGTTTTGGAATCCAATGACGGGAGCTTTCATGGCAGCAGCTTATTCCCATGTGATCTTTGATCTGGACGGCACCATCCTCAACACGCTCGAGGACCTGGCGGCAGCCGGCAACCATACCTGTGAGATGCACGGCTGGCCCACGTTTGCCGTGGACGAATACCGCTACAAGGTGGGAAACGGCATGCTTAAGCTGGTCGAGCGCTTTATGCCTGCCGAGCATGCGGGCGACGGTCGTATGTTTGAGCGGACCCTTGCCGAGTTTAGGGCTTATTACGGCGAGCACAAAGAGGACCACACCGCTCCCTATGCCGGCACAATCGAGATGCTCGACCGCCTGCGCGCCGCGGGCGTGCAGCTTGCCGTGCTCACCAACAAGGACCATGTATCGGCGGCTCCGCTTATCGAGAAGTACTTTGGCCCCGAGCGCTTTGCGCTGGTACAGGGCCGCGTGGACGCGTTTCCGCCCAAGCCCGAGGCGCCCGTCACGCTGCATGTGATGGAGGAGCTGGGCGCCGACCCGGCGACCACGCTCTACGTGGGCGATTCGAATGTCGATGTCCTGACCGGCCACAACGCCGACCTTAAGAGCGCCGGCGTCACTTGGGGCTTCCGCGGCCGAGCAGAGCTGGAGGCCGCCGGCGCCGACTACGTGGTGGATAGCCAGGACGAACTCGCCGCGCTGATCTTGGGCGAGTAACGAAGCCGCCGCGCTACGCAGCCGCGGCGATTGTGCCGTGCGGAAGGCGCATCCCGTTTTGATGTCTCAAACTGGGATGCGCTTTCCGGTTGAGCCCCATCGGGGAAACGGCATCCCGTTTCGAGGCAATATTCCGGGTCGCACTTTCCGCAACCCACCCCATCCGGAAACCGCGACCCGGAATTCGGCCAAAAACCGGGCCGCGGTTTCCCGACCACCCGATGCAACGCCAATGCACCAACCGCGCCCAAGGAGTGTCCCCAACTGCCGACAGAGACGATATGAGCAGGACATAAAAAACATTGAGAGCCCCTGCTGCATGAAAGACC
>CABUNB010000045.1 GCA_902492755.1 uncultured Collinsella sp.
GCGCAAGGGGCGCTGACGCGGCCCTCCCTCTTACACCACAAAAATGCGCGCCATCTCCAGCACCCACAAGTTAATCCAAATGAGAAACAAAAACGCTATCGAACGAGAACGTTAGGCAACATTTGAGGAAGACCTTGTCTGTTTACCGCCCTTGGATAACTCTTGAGCGGCTTTATTTGGCCTGGAATAGATTAACGGACCCCCTATAGTTGCAGAATACTCCAATTTTTGCACGGCGCGGGGGCACCCACCCCGGCATCGGCTATCAAAACCGCTCAGTCCGGAATCTCGTCCACTATTCCCCATCATTTTGTGCGACGAATTACCTGAACGTCATTGACATATGAACATGCGCTCATATAATCGGAAGTAATTTATATGAGCGCATGTTCATATGAAAGGATATTGCAATGAGCAGCCACGCTGATGAAACAAAGACTGGCATCGAGGCCACCGAGCCCGTGATCCCCACCACCTGCTCGCCCGAGGACCTTCCCGACGAGGAGCTTCTCTACGACCTTGCCGACCTGTTCAAGGTCTTCAGCGACACCACGCGCATCAAGATTCTCTATGCCCTCATGGGCCGCGAGCTCTGCGTGGCCGACATCGCCGAAGCGACCGCAACCTCGCAGTCTGCGGTGTCGCACCAGCTGCGCACGCTTAAGCAGTCGCACCTGGTCAAGTTCCGCCGCGACGGCCGCAACATTCTCTACTCGCTCGCCGACGATCACGTCTACACCATGCTTAACCAGGGCATGAGCCATATCTGCGAATAGCAATCAACCACGGTATCAGCGCGGCCGGCACCCAGACCGCTAACACAGGGAAAGGAACCCACCATGAAAAAGCAGTTCAAGCTCGACGAGATCGATTGCGCAAACTGCGCGCGTGAACTTCAGGACGAGCTGGCCAAGCTCGAGGGCGTTAAATCCGTGTCCGTCAACTTTATGACCCAGAAGCTGACGCTCGAGGCCGATGATGTTGAGTTCGACGAGGTGCTCAACCACGTTGTTGAGTTTACGGCCGACGCCGAGCCGGACTGCGAGATCATTCTCTAACCCGCGCATATGTTGACCTGCAAGGCCGCGCTTGCCGCGGCCTTTGCTCGCAAAATTATATGAGCAAGTGTTCATACACTCAAATGGGAGGTTTGAATCATGGCAGCCGCCGATCCCAAAAAGAAAAAGAAGAAGCGCAAGAAGAAAGAGTCCCTTGAGCATAAGCGCAACCGCATCTTGGTAGCACTGGGCATTTTTGCCGTTGTTTATGCCCTCGACGAGCTCGGCGCCCTTACCGCTGCATTCGGCACCCCGGGTGACATCTACGCCAGCTTCGTGCTGTTCCTGGTGCCGTTCCTAATTGCCGGCTACGACGTGCTCCAGAAGGCGTTCAACAACATCCGCCGCGGCAAGGCCTTCGACGAGAGCTTCCTCATGGCCGTCGCGACCATCGGCGCGTTCGCCATGGTGCTCTTCCCCGACACCGACCCACACATGGCCGAAGGCGCCGCCGTCATGCTGTTCTACCAGGTCGGCGAGTTGTTCCAGGCATACGCCGTGGGCAAGAGCCGCAAGTCGATCAGTGCCATGATGGACATCGCGCCCGACTACGCTAACGTCGAGCAGCCCGACGGCACGCTCGAGCAAGTCTTCCCCGATGACATCGCCGTCGGCACCGTAATCGTGGTCAAGCCCGGCGAGCGCGTGCCTATCGACGGCGTTATCGTCGAGGGCGAAACCCAGCTCGACACCGCCGCGCTCACGGGCGAGTCAGTCCCCCGCCCCGCCAAGTCCGGCGACGACATCATCAGCGGCTGCATCAACATGACGGGCCTCATCCACGTGCGCACCACCAAGCCGTTTGGCGAGTCCACCGTCGCGCGCGTCCTGGAGCTCGTGGAGAATGCCAGCGAAAAGAAGGCGCGCACCGAAAACTTCATCACGCGCTTCGCCCGCGTCTACACCCCCGCCGTCACCGGCGCTGCCGCGGCGCTCGCGCTCGGCGGCGGCCTGGTCACCGGTGCCTGGTCCGACTGGATTCTGCGCGGTCTGACCTTCCTGGTCGTCAGCTGCCCGTGCGCCCTCGTGATCAGTGTGCCGCTCAGCTTCTTTGGCGGCATCGGCGGCGCGTCCAAGCTGGGCGTTCTCATCAAGGGCTCCAACTACCTCGAGACGCTCGCCGACGTGGACACCGTCGTCTTCGACAAAACGGGCACCCTCACCAACGGCACGTTCTCAGTCGTCGCGGTGCACCCCGAGGCAGGCCATACCGAGCAGTCGCTGCTCGAAGTCGCCGCCCTCGCCGAGTCGTTCTCCGATCACCCTATCGCGCAGTCGGTGCGCGCCGCCTACCAGGGCGAGCTCGACCCCAAGCGCGTGAAGGATTCCGCTAATAACGCGGGCCACGGCGTGACGGCGACCATCGACGGCATGCATGTCGTCGTCGGCAACGCCAAGATGCTCGCCGCGACCGGCGTTGAAGCACCGGACTGTGAGGTTGTCGGCACGATCCTCCACGTGCTCGTGGACGGCGTGTATGCCGGCCACATCGTGATTGCCGACACCGTCAAGGCCGATGCCGAGAAGACAATCCGCGACCTGCACGCCGCCGGCATCAAGCGCACCGTCATGCTCACAGGCGACCGCGAGGAAGTGGCTGCGTCCGTTGCCGAACAGTTGGGTCTCGACGAGTTCCACGCGCAGCTCCTGCCGGGCGACAAGGTCGAGCGCGTTGAGGCGCTGCTCGCGGCCGAAAGTGGCAAGGGCAAGCTCGCCTTTGTCGGCGACGGTATCAACGACGCGCCTGTGCTTACGCGCGCTGATGTGGGCATTGCCATGGGCGCCATGGGCTCCGACGCCGCGATCGAGGCCGCCGACGTGGTGCTGTTGGACGACAAGCCGTCCAACATTTCCCGCGCGATCCGCGTGGCGCGCAAGACCATGTCGATTGTTTGGCAGAACATCATCTTTGCGCTGGGCATTAAGCTGCTGATCCTTGTGCTGGCAGCGCTGGGCATCGCCAATATGTGGCTTGCCGTGTTCGGCGACGTGGGCGTGGCGATCATCGCCATCCTGAACGCCATGCGCGCGATGGGTGTCAAGAACCTGTAGCGCCTGTGGTCCCTCCGGCCGGGGCCGGGCTTGGTTTTGAAAACGTCCTCGACCAATGAAGCGCCCCCGTTCTTCGGAGCTGCGAACGGGGGCGCTTCTGGTCTGCGGAATGTTTTCAAAACCAAGCCCGGCCCCGGCCTGCGGCGACACAGCTGGCGGTTCTTGGGCATCACTTGCTGGCGGGGTTCCTTGTCTGAGTTGGACTTAGTTGGCGGGTCTACTGGTCCCGGTCGCTGTCCCGTCTCAGCATCGATCTCAGCTTCTCAAAGCTCTCCTCGCTCAGGCAGTGCTCCATGTGGCAGCCCTCTTGCGACGCGACCTCGGGCGTTACGCCTGCGTCCTCTAGCAGCCCTACAAAAAAGCAGTGGCGCTCCCACATTTGACGGGCAACCTCAAGACCGCGTTCCGTCAGATGCACGTCGCGTTTGCCCATCTCCACGTAGCCGGTGCTCTCCAAGGCCGCCATGGCTTTAGAGACGCTTGCTTTGGTTACGCCCAAGTATTCGGCGACGTCGATTGAGCGCACCGTGCCTTGGCGCTGCGACAGAACGTAGATCGATTCGAGATAGTCTTCTCCGGATTCACGTAGGGCCATGGGCCGCCTTTCGCGATGGCTTCTAGTTAGCCTTTGGATACTTTTGCTTGATTTACTTTACCGCAAAAGTTGCCCATGTCTTACTACTTTGCCTAAAAGTTAGCCGTGTTTCACAAAACATGCGGGACGAAAACAAAATGGGGACGCCCCGCAAGGAGTGTCCCCAGGCGCCGGGTGCCGGCCCGCAGTTACATCAATCCAAAGTGCTTCGCGGCGTTGTAGATGCCGTCGTCGTCCACGGCGGTCGTCACGTAGGTCGCCGCGGCCTTCACGGTATCCTGCGCGTTGCCCATGGCCACGCTCGTGCCCACGGCGGCAAACATCGACAGGTCGTTCTCGCCGTCGCCAAAGGCAATCGCCTCACTCGCGTCGATACCCAGGCGCTCCAGCGTCGCCGCCACGCCCAGGTCCTTGCCGCCGTTAGCGGGAATAATGTCGCAGAACAGGTCGCACCAGCGCGTGGTGAGCGAATGCGACACCGCGTCGGTCACGATATGCTCGTCGGCAGGGTCCACAAAGGCGCAGAACTGGTAGACCGGCGCATCGAAGGCATGCTCAAACGGCTCCTCGTGGTAGACGATTCCCGCGTTGCTACCGGCCGTCACCACGCGCTCGGACAGGCGGTTCACAAACGAGTTCTCGCCCTGCATGCACAGCGAGTCGTAGCGCCCCTCGGCCACCTGGTCCACGATCACCGCGACGTCGTCCGGATCGATCGGGCAGCTGCGGTAAACCCCCTCGGCATCAAAGCAGTGCTGGCCCGAAAGCGTAATGTACGCATCCCAACCAAGATCGAACAGCCAATCGGGCATCTGATAGGTCGGGCGACCCGTAGCAATCACGCATGCGATCCCCTGCTCATGAAAGCTGTCGAGCACCTGCTGCGCCGACGCCGGAATCCGATGGGTCTTAAAGCTCAGCAACGTGCCGTCGATATCGAAAAACGCGGCCTTGATCATCCTCGCCTACTCCTCGCCCTCGAGCTTCTCGCTCGCCTCGAGCCACGCCATCTCCAACTCGTCCATGGCGGCGTGGGCCTCGTCGATCTTTGCCTGCTGCTCGCCCAGCGCCGTGTAATTGGTGGGGTCGACCTGCGCCATCGCAGCCTCGGCCTCCTCCACGCGAGCGCGCTGCGTCTCCATCTTGCGCTCGAGCGAGCTCACCTCGCGGCGGAGCTTCTGGCGCTCGGCGTTGGAAAGACCGTTGGGCTGCCCGCTCGTCTTGGGCTTTTCGGCCGCAACCGCTGCGGCGCTGGTGTCGAACGTGCCGGTCTTGGCACTCGGTGCGCCCACGGGCTCGCCCTCGGCCGTGGCGTTGCACAGGCGCAGGTACTGGTCCACGCCGCCGGGCATATGCGTCAGGTGACCGTCGAGCAGTGCCCACTGCTGGTCGGTCACGCGCTCCATCAAGAAGCGGTCGTGCGTCACCAGGATCAGCGTGCCCGGCCAGCCGTCCAGCAAGTCCTCGACAATCGCCAGCATGTCGGTATCCAGGTCGTTGCCGGGCTCGTCCAGGATGAGCACGTTGGGCTCGTCCAGAATCGTCAGCAGCAGCGACAGGCGACGGCGCTGGCCGCCCGAAAGATCGCCGATGCGACTCCAGAGCTGCTGTGTCGTAAAGCCCAGGCGCTCGCAAAGTTTCTCGGGCGAAGTCTCCTTGCCGTCGATGACGTAGTACTTCTTATAGTTGCCGAGCACCTCGCGGATCGTGTCACCCATGTAGGGCTCGAGTTCCTCGAGCTGCTGCGACAGAACGCCAAAGCGCACCGTCTGGCCAATCTTCACACGGCCGCGCGTGGGCTCAATCTTGCCCTGGATCACGTCGAGCAAGGTCGACTTGCCGGCGCCGTTCTCACCCAGCAGACCATAGCGGTCGCCCGCACCGATGAGCCAGGTCACGTCGGAGAGCACCTGCTTGGACGCGCCGTCGGTATCCGCATAGCCGGCGTCCACGTCGACCACGTCGATAACCTGCTTGCCCAGGCGGCTTACGGCCAGGCGCTTGAGCTCCAGCTCGTCGCGCACGGGCGGCACGTCGGCGATGAGCTCGCGGGCTGCCTCCACGCGAAACTTGGGCTTGGTGGAGCGGGCCTGGGCGCCGCGGCTCAGCCACGCGAGTTCCTTGCGCGCCATGTTGCGGCGGCGCTCCTCGGTGACGGCAGCCATGCGGTCGCGCTCCACACGCTGCAAGATGTATGCCGAGTAGCCGCCCTCGAAGGGATCGACCTGACCGTCGTGGACCTCCCACATGCTGGTGCAGACCTCATCCAAGAACCAGCGATCGTGCGTGACTACGAGCATGGCGCCCTGGCCGCGCTGCCAGCGTGCCTTAAGATGGCGCGCGAGCCAGTTGATGGTGCGCATGTCCAGGTGGTTGGTGGGCTCGTCGAGCATGAGCACATCGTAGTCGCCGATCAGCAGGCGCGCGAGGTCCACGCGGCGGCGCTGGCCACCCGAAAGCTCGCCCACCGTTCCCTCCCAGGGCACATCGCTAATGAGGCCGGCGAGGATCTGGCGCGTGCGGGGGCTCGATGCCCACTCGTACTCGGGCGTGTCGCCCACGACGGCATGATGCACGGTGTCGGTATCGACAAGCTGGTCCTTTTGGCCGAGCAGGCCGATCGTGGTACCGCGGCGATGCGTCACGCGGCCATCGTCGGGCTCCAACGTGCCCGCGAGCACGCTCAGCAGCGTCGACTTACCGTCGCCGTTTTTACCGACGATACCAATACGGTCGCCCTCGCCCACGCCGAGCGTCACGCTATCGAAAATATGCTTGGTGGGAAACTCTAGGCTGACGGAATCGCATCCCAAAAGAATCGCCATATGCCCTGCTCCTTCGTAGAAATTCAACGTTGTCCATGATAGCGAAAACCACCACAAAGGTGCCTGTCCCCTTTGTGGTGGTTTTGGGCGGGCGCAATCGACGAGCTCAATCCCGCAAACGCAAAAAGGCGGGCCATCTCCCGCAAGAGATGACCCGCCTCTCCAATCAGTCCCGTGGCGACCGTGGCCGCCGCGGGCCTCAAGCATGTCCCGGACTAGGAGAACATGCCGGTGAGGTAATCATTCAGCCGCTGATCCTTGGGCCGTTGGAAAATCTCGTCGGTCTCGTCGTACTCGACCATATCGCCCATGTAGAAGAACGCCGTGCGGTTGGACACGCGCGACGCCTGCTCCATGTTGTGCGTCACGATGACGATGGCGCGCTCGGCCACAATCGACGACATAAGGTCCTCGATCGCCAGCGTCGAGATGGGGTCGAGCGCCGAGCAGGGTTCGTCGAACAAGATCACGTCGGGGTTGAGCGCCAGCGTGCGCGCGATACACAGGCGCTGCTGCTGACCGCCCGAAAGCGCATAGGCGCTCTTGTCGAGCTTGTCCTTGACCTCATCCCACAGCGCCGCGCCGCGCAGGCTCTCCTCGACCATGCGGTCGAGCTCGTCGCGATCGGTAATACCGTGGCGCTTGGGCGCAAACGTAATGTTGTCGCGGATGGACTTGCGAAACGGGTTGGGCTGCTGAAACACCATGCCAATGGAACGACGCAGCTCGTACGTGTTCTCGGTCTTGGTGTTCACGTTGCGCCCGCGGTAGTTGATCTCGCCCTCCACGCGGCAACCGCGAATCTCGCGATTCATCAGGTTGAGGCTGCGCAAAAAGGTCGACTTACCGCAGCCCGAAGGCCCGATGAGCGCCGTGATCTCGCCCTTGTGGAAGTCAAGCGACGTGTTATGCAGCGCATGGTGGTTGCCGTAGTACACGTTGACGTCCTTGGTGGAGAGCACGACCTCGTCGCTCACGGCCTTGCCGCTCACGCGCACGCGCTTCTCGCTCTCCCCCACGCTCGACAGAAAATCCTGGGTCTCGGACATGGCCGCCTCGGTTGCGGGCGTTGCATTCATCTCGCTCATTCGGCCGTCATCTTCCTTGCCAGTTGCTTGCCCACGATACGGGCGATTACGTTAAACAGCAGCACGCAGATCATCAGCAATGCCGCGGTGCCCCAGACAATCTGCTGGGCCTCGGGGCTGCCCTCGCCGTAAATCTTGTAGATGTGCACGGCGAGCGACTCGCCAGGTCGGAACACGTTCCAGGCGCAAGTGGGGCTTGACAGGTTAAAGCTCAAGAAGTTGAGGCGAACCGGCGAGCTCATGCCCGAGGTAAAGAGCAGTGCTGCGGCCTCGCCAAACACGCGGCCGGCCGAAAGCACAATGCCGGTCACGATGGCGGGCATGGCCTCGGGAATCAGGATGTGCAGCGTGGCCTCCCAGCGAGTGAGGCCCATAGCCAGGCACGCATCGCGCTGGGCCTGCGGCACGTCCTCGAGCGCCTGCTGAATCACGCGCACCAGGATGGGGATGTTGAACATGGTGAGCGCGACGGCGCCGGAGATGATGGAGTACTTCCAGCCCAGCTGCACCGAGAACACCAGGAATCCGAACATGCCGACAACGATGGAAGGCAGCGAGGACAGCGTCTCGATGGCGGTGGAGGCGATGTCGCGGACGGGGCCGTCAGGTGCGTACTCGACCAGGAAGACCGCGCCGCCCAGGCTGATGGGCACCGAGATGATCAGGGTGATCAACAGCAGGTAGAACGAGTCGAACAGCTGGTAGAGCACGCCGCCCTGGGTGCCGTTGGCGCGCGACGGCTCCGTGAGGAAGCCCGGCTGAAACAGCGTCGAGATACCCTCGAACAGGATGTAGGCCACCATGGAAACGACGATGAGCATGACGATGGCGACGATTGCCGTCAACACGCCCGTGGCGATGCGGTCCTGTTTTTGGACACGCCCGAGTCTCGCCTCGTCGATATGGATGCGCGTGCTAGCCACGAGCCTTCGCCCCCTTGCGGCCAATGAGATGGATGATCAGGATGAAGATGAGGCTCATACCCATCAGCAGCAGACCGAGCGCCCACAGGACGTCGTCCTGGGCCGAGCCCTCGGCATAGACCGCCATGGACGTGGTGAGCGTGGTGGTAATGGTCGAGGCCGGCGACAGCAGCGACGTCGGCATGGCCTCGATGCCGCCGATCACCATGCGCACGGCGAGTGTCTCGCCAAAGGCGCGGGTCATACCGAGGATGACCGCAGTCATGAGTGACGGCATGGCGGACTTGAGCACCACGTGCCAGATGGTCTGCCAGCGGGTGTAGCCCAGCGCGAGCGAGCCCTGACGGTAGCTGTCGGGCACGGCACGCAGGCCATCGACCGAAAGCGTGGTCATCGTCGGCAGGATCATGACGGCCAGCACGATGGCGCCGGGCAAGATGCCCAGACCCGTGCTCACATGGAAAACGCTCTTCATAAGGCCGACGACCACGTGAAAGCCAATAAGGCCAAAGACGACCGAGGGAATACCGGTCAAAAGCTCAATAAGCGGCTGAAAGATCTTGGAACCAAACTTAGGGCTAATCTCGACCGCAAAGATGGCAGAGCCGATGGCGATGGGCAGCGCGATGAGCGTGGAGAGCACCATAACCGCAAACGAGGTGACGATCAGGGGCAGGGCGCCGGTGTAGGGCAGGCCGTTTTTGGCCGTGTTGGCCAGGTCCCACTTGGTGCCGGTGAAGAACTCGACGACCGAGACGCCGTCCTTGATAAAAGCCGAGAGGCCCTTTTGGGCGACCATAAAGATGAGCGCGGCAACGACAAGCGTCACGAGCGCTACGCACGCGCCCGTGACGCCCAGGCCCACGTTCTCAAGATCGCGCTTTGGCAGCTGTTTTGCCATTGCAAACCTTTCCGGGGCGATTATTTATTTAGCAGAGACCTTGCCGCTGGCGTCCTTGACGACCTTCATGGCAGAGACAGGGATAAAGCCCTGCTCCTCGACGAGCTTGCCCTGGACGTCGTCGGAGAGCATGAACTCCAGGAAGGCCTTGGTGGCCTCGTCGGCGTCCTTTGCGCAGTACATGTGCTCGGTAGCCCAGATCTTGAAGGAGTCGTCGGTGACATTCTTGCTCTTGGGCTCGACACCCTCGACCTTGACGGCGTTGAACTTGGAGTCGTCGAAGTGCGAGAAGTCCAGGTAGGAGATGGCGTTGTCGGTACTGGCCATCTGGGTCTGGACGTCGCCGGACTTGTCGAGCTCGGCATCGCCCTTAAAGTCGACGGTCTCGTCGCCAAAGACGGCGGCCTCGAAGGTAGCGCGGGTGCCGGAGCCGGCCTTGCGGTTGAGGACGACGATCTTGACGTCGTCGCCGCCGACCTCCTTCCAGTTGGTGATTTGGCCGGAGAAGATACCCTTGAGCTGCTCGAGGGACAGGTCGTCGACCGTCACGTTCTTGGAGACGACGGGACCCATGCCCACGACGGCGACCTCGTGATCGACGAGGTTCTTGACCTGGTCGGCCTCGAGCTTGGTCTCGGCGAAGACGTCGGAGTTACCGATGGTGACGGTGCCGGCGGCGACAGCGGTCAGGCCCTTGCCCGAACCGTTACCCGAACCGGAGACGGAGACGTCGGGGTTGGCATCCATGAACTTCTCGGCAGCAGCCTCGACGAGAGCCTGGAACGAGGAGGCGCCGTCGTAGGTCACCTCGCCGGAGACGGACTCGGCAGCAGCGGCGCTGCCCTCAGCAGCGGTGTTGGCGGCGTTGGAGCCGCCGCAACCAACGAGACCGAGACCGACGATGCTGGCAAGACCACCAGCGAGGCCGAGGAACTGACGACGAGAATAAGCCTGATCGAGCATGATCTTCCTTTCATACATGCGACTCGCGGGCACCCTGCCCGCTTTGCTGTTTGGAAAGATACGGCCCCGACCGGGCAGCGCCCGCGCCAACTGCGGTTTTTTACGGGCATCTGATAGACCCTTACCGCAAGCGCGGCTCGGCTTTACAAACGAATAACAAACCCGCCACCAAGCATGACCCGCCTTTTACACCAATAAAAACAAAGTTGCGGTGAAATAGTTCCTGCTTGGCCATCAAATGGCCCATTCTAGGAACTATTCCACCGCAACTTAGATTGGGAAACCGCGAGACCTTAAAGCTCTAATTCATTCAAACGGAGGATCGCAACAATATAGATCTTGAGCGCCTGTTTAAGCTGTTCCTCGTTGGCGCACTCGTTGGGGCCGTGCATCTGGCCGCCCCATGCGGGCAGCTCCAGACCGGTCTCCTCGGGGCCAAACGATACGGCGCGGGCAAAGTTGCGCGCGTACGTGCCACCGCCCATGGCGAAGGGCTCGGCATGCTTGCCCGTAAACTCGTTATAGGTATCAATCAGCGCTTTCACGGCCGGATCGTCGGCAGAGACCGAGAACGGCACCTTGGTACGACCCACGAGATACGTCACACCAAAGCGGCCCACGAGCGGCTCGAGCTGCTCGCAGATGGTATCGGCACTGGTGCTGTCGGGGAAGCGCACGTCGATGACCTGCTCAATATGGCCATCCGCCACGCGAATGACGCCAGCGTTGCAGGTAAGCGGGCCAAACGCCGGACTCGTCGCATCGATACCCAGGCCGCGACCATAGGCGTCCGCATGCACAAAGGCCAAAAACTTGACAAACTCGTGCTCGGCAGGCGTTAGCAGGCGCTCGTCGCGTGCACCAAACGCGTCCTCGGCCTCGCGCAGATACGCCACGATCAGGCCGACGGCATTGATGGTGCCCTCAGGCATCGAAGCGTGGCCGCCAATACCGTGGGCGAAAATCTGCGCATGGCCATTATCAAGCGCCGTGATCTCCAGACGGTCGGCGTTCTCGATGGGCGCCGGCAGCTCATCGGCGGCAATCGCGAGCTCGCAGATAGACTGCGACGGAATGGCATTGCTCGCCTCGGCGCCGCTCCAGGACACAATGCGCCCGCCGTCGATCTTGGGGCTCACGAACGTCGCCCCAAACTGGCCCTTCTCGGCATTGCAGACCGGGAACTCGGCATCGGGCGTAAACAGAAAGTCGGGGTCTGCGTGGTTCTCCAGATAATGGTGAACGTCGGACATGCCCACTTCCTCATCGCAGCCCAGCAGTGCGCGGAAGGTGTAGCGCGGAACAATGCCGTGCTTGAGAAGGTAAGCGCCGGCGTAGAGCGACAGCACCGCCGGGCCCTTGTCGTCAATCACGCCGCGACCGAGCAGCCAGCCCTCGCGGCGCTCCATGGCGAACGGGTCGGTGTTCCAGCCAGGGCCGGCGGGAACCACGTCCACGTGGCAAATGGTCGCGAGCTGCTTGTCGCCGCGGCCGGGAATGTCGGCGATGCCCACATAGCCCTTGTCGTCGCTCGTCTGATAGCCGAGCTTTTGCGCGATACCGAGCGCGCAATCGAGCGCGTCGCGGACCGGGCGACCAAACGGCGCGCCGGGCTCCGCATCGGCGGCAACAGCCACGGACGGATAACTCACCAGCTGCTCGATATCGGCGACGACATCCTCCCAGACCTCGTCGACATACTCGGTAACGCTCTGCTCCACCTGATTCATGGACGACCTCCTTAGCAATGAGCGACGGGCACGCCCGCCCCTCACATTACGTCATTAGATAGCGAAAAGTTTAGCAAGCTCTGCCACCGAGTGCACCACCGCATCGGCACCCGCCGACTCGTGCTCGCCCGGCGCCGCCGCGCCCGAATAGATGCCGATGCACGGCACGCCCATCGCGTGCGCGCCCTCCACGTCGTTAAAGCGGTCGCCGATCATCACGGCCTCGTCGGCAGTCACGCCAAGCGCCGCCAGGGCGTCGCGGACCGAATCGGCCTTGGTCTCGCGTCCCTGCGGCGGATTCATGCCAACCACGGCTTCAAACTGGCAAAGCCCCAGCTCGTGCACCATGTCGATACACTTCGCCTCCATGCGCGACGTCGCCACGGCCATACGCTTGCCCTGGGCGGCCAACCCATCCAGCAGCTCGGGGATCCCGTCGAATACGGGATACTCCTCCGGCCCCAGCTCGTCAAAAAAGACGCGGTACTCGTCGGCCACCACGAGCGACTCCTCGCGCGTAAAGCCGTAAAAGTCGTGGAAGCTCTTCCACAGCGGAGGCCCGATCATGCGACGCAGGTCACCCATCTGCGCCTCCGAAAACCCGCGCGCGGCCAACGTTTTGTGTGTCGAGGTCATCACCGCCCGACCCGTATCTGCCACCGTGCCATCGAAATCAAACAGCACGACCGGCCGCTTGCCTATCTCCAGCGCCTCCATCGGTATCCCTCTTCCCCAGTTGATGATTTCCACACCGACACTTCAAACTGTTGACTATTCAACAATTGAACCTAGCAATGTAGAGCAACTCCACTATACTTGACGCACTTTGCTCTCAATCGGCGGCGCGCAGGCGCCCCATCGAAAGGTGCAATTATGTCTTTTGCCATCATAACCGACTCCACGTCGGACATCTCCCCCGCCCGCGCCCAAGAGCTCGGCATCTACGTGATTCCGCTGCATGTGATTATCGAAGGCGAGGACCTGCTCGACCAGGTGCAGATCACCGCCGAGGAGTACGTCGCCCGCATGGCCGGCTCCGAGCAGCTGCCGCACACCTCGCAGCCGAGCGCCGGCGAGTTCAAGGAGCTCTTCGATCGCGTGCGCGCCGACGGCCACGACAGCGCCATCTTTATCTCACTATGCAGTGAGTGGTCGGCCTGCTACGCCAACGCGTGCCAGGTGGCCGATACCCACGAGCTCGACGTGCGCTGCATCGATTCGCGCACCGGCTCGGGCGCAGAGGGTCTTCTGGTGGAGTACGCGCTCGCCATGCGCGAGGACGGTCGCAGCCTGGACGAGACCGAGATGCAAATCCGCGCGACCCTGCCCGACGCCCACCTGCTGCTGATTCCCCGCACGCTCGAGAACCTCGTTAAGAACGGCCGCGCCCCCAAGCTCGCCGGCCAGCTCACGCAGATGCTCAACATTCGCCTGGCCGTTTCGCCGGAATGGCAGTCGGGCGAGATCAAGGCCATCAAGAAGGGCCGCGGCGCCAAGCGCATCGTCGCTAACACCATGGCCGACTGTCTCGCGTTTTTGGCCGAGCACCCGGGTTCGAGCGTGCGCGTACTCACGACCGGCGCCGCCGAGGAGCAGGAGCTCGTCAACCAGGCGCTCGCGGTCCAGGACTACGTCGATGCCGGCACCGGCCCCATCGGCTGCACCATCGCGACCCACGTGGGCGTCGACGCCATCGCCATCAGCTACTGCCCCCGCTACCAGCCAACTCGCTAGGGACACCCACATCAGCTGCGGTGAAATAGGGACTGTTTTTGGCTTATCAGCCGCAAATCAATCCCCATTCCACCGCAACTTCTTTTGCTGAGCCATCCATATACAAGATATGCTGACGATCGGCGCATTCCCAGCTGTTTGGGGGAGCTTCGACTAGCCCCTAGCATCACCCGGTGGGCAAAAATGGCAAATATGAGTACTGTCATAAATTTAGTAACAGCAAAATGTCGCTGAAATTGCCCGCTTCCACCGATTTCAAGCTCCATAAAGCCCCGAATCGTCGTGTTTAGAGGGGTGAATAGACTAAAACTCAGTCAATTGGTCTTAGATACTTCTCAAATGATATGAGACTAACCGAGCAACAGTACTCATATTTGCCATTTTTTGCCCACCGGGTCTGAATGAGGTCCGCTCTTTACGCCTCCGGCTACCTATATGACCGCAAACCCTGATTATCAAGGGCCGTCGCGCGCCTTGGTATCGACCGAAAGCCGCTCGCAGAATAATCCCTTGCCATTAGCAAACTTGAATCGAAATTACATATCCCAAAAAGCCGTAATGCCGTACCCTCGTCTCAACAACTCCAATACAAGGACGGCATTCAAATGGGCAACGCCATGCATCAATACGCCCTCTTTGGGACCGCACAATTTAAATACGATCAGACGATCACACATATATCGGACCAACACCGACAAATCGTCATTTGCAACAACGGTTCAGACGTACGCTACGCAACGCTAGAAGAGTGGGAAGAAGCTGGCGCTTTGTTCGATGAACGAGCGCAAATCGAGGGCATCGTCACCAGCGCGAGCCCAGCACGCGATAAACTCGAGCTCTTTCGCAGTCTCTTTACCGGGCGCAAAGATGTTTACGCTCATGGATATCGCAGAAAGGACGGGGGCATTGGCTATACGCCTGCTTGTGCTAATGAGTGGGAGCCAGGAATTTGCCCCAAAGCAGCCCATCAAAGAGTTAAATGCGTAGAATGCAGCAATCGCGTCTTCCCGGAATTAAGCGATGCCGCAATCATTGCTCACTTTAAAGGCAACGATGACCGGTTCCGCGATGTCCTCGGGCAATATGTTCTCGATAGGAACTGCAACACGAAAGTTCTCGTCATCGATTTTGACAAAGCGGACTGGAAAGAGGCAACAAATGCCGTACGGCTTGTTGCAATACGACGGGGCATTAACGCCGCCGTTGAGCGCTCAAGGTCCGGCAACGGCGCCCACATCTGGTTTTTCTTCCTCGAGCCAATCAGCGCAAAGGCTGCCCGAGAGTTTGGAAGTTGCCTCATAACCGAAGCTGCGGCGCATAATAAGACAATCACGTTCGAGGCCTTTGATCGAATGCTACCCGCTCAGGCCACTATTCCCGATGGAGGCTTCGGAAACCTCATCGCACTCCCCTTTCAAGGCAAGGCGCAACGTGAAGGAAACAGTGTATTTGTAGACGAACAATTCAAGCCCTTTCCCGACCAATGGCTCTATCTATCACAAGTCCAGCTGATTCCGCGCTCGACGGTGCAAGATCTGATTGAGGCCCCTGGAAACAACCCGCACGGACCAGCAACAACTACGGTGGCAAACAAGGGCAAACGGTATGCCCAAAGACCACGAAAGCGACTACCACTCACATCGCGGGACTTTCCCTCATCGCTGCCCGTTATTCAAGCCGATATGCTGTACATCCCCGAGAAGTCTCTGAGTCCAGCAGCTCAAATGGAAATCCGCGGACTTGCGACATTTGCCAATCCGGCATTCTATCGCGCGCAGTCCATGCATCAATCAGTATTCGGCAAACCGCGACTCATAGACCTTAGCGAACTGAGAGATGGTCATGTTGCAATTCCCCGGGGCTGCAAAACTCAACTTGAGCAGCTAGTTCAAGAGACCGGCGTTACCGCCCACTATTCAGACGAGCGCAAATCGGGTAATCCGATTGTTATGGCATTTAAAGGAGTCCTTCGCCCTGAGCAGCAAATCGCCGCTGATCAGATGCTCATATACGAAGACGGAATCATGTCCGCGCCGACAGGCTTCGGTAAAACAGTCATCGGAGCTTATCTTATTGCATCCATTGGTCTTCCAACGCTCGTCATCGTTCCCAAAACCGCACTCATAACCCAATGGAAATCCCAGCTCGAGCGATTTATCGACATTACGGACAACAGGGAGCCCGTCCGAACCCCAAAAGGACGAATCAGCAAAAGGCAGCCTCCGGTCATCGGACAAATAGGAGGAGGCAAAATGGCCGTAAGCGGCCTCGTCGACATCGCTTCATTCCAGTCGTTATCTGGCAAAGACCGCCAAACCGGAGAGCCGATAGTTAAGGGCCTTGTTCGTAATTACGGCCTCATTATCTGCGACGAATGCCACCATGCCGCCGCACCACAGCTCGAGCTTATTCTCAAGTCCGCCCCGGCCAAATACGTATACGGCCTTTCTGCGACGCCCGAACGATCCGACGGCCTTACGCGGGCGCTCTCCATGCTCTGCGGCCCGCTCCGTTATGTTATCGATCCAAAAGCGCAAGCGATTCAGCAGGGCATCCAGCGCATCGTACGGCCTCGTTTTACTGGAATTCGACTACCCGCCTACGAGCCAGGTGCAAACTTCAATCAGATTCTCGACCTGCTGTGCACGCATGCAGCTAGAAACGAATTGATTGTCAACGACGCTATTGAAGCTGCGTCAAACGGCCGGCATCCGCTCGTGCTGACTAAAAGGAAAAAGCATGCCGAGGAGCTGTTCGGGATGCTCAAAAACCAAGGACACGAACCCGTTCTCCTGACCGGGGAAATCGACGCCAAAGAAAGAAAAACGATACTGAGCAGTCTTCCCCGCTTCGAGCATGAACATCGAATCATCGTCGCCACCGAAAGCCTTTTGGGCGAGGGCTTCGATCTGTCCTACCTTGACACTCTACTCATTGCCACGCCGATATCGTGGGACGGCAGCATCACGCAGCAGGCGGGCAGGCTCCATAGAAGCCACGAGGGCAAGCGACGGGTTGAGATATTCGACTACGTTGATTTATCTATACCCATGCTCGCCCGCATGTACCAGAAGAGACTCAAGACCTACGCCAAGCTCGGGTACGAAGTCTACGTGACCGGAGGCAGCGAGCAGTCCGATCAAAACATTCTCATAGAACCGGCTAATGCCGTAGAGACTCTGGTTGAAGACATCGTTGGCGCCGCCAAGAGCATCTTCATTGCCGCGCCCTACGCATCCGCCGCCTGCCTCGCAAAGCTCGGCGATGCAATCAAAGGTGCCACTGCCCGAGGGATTGCTCTTGAGTTTTTCATTGCCTCGACTCCGCGCGAAGATGCAAGCGAGACTTTGGCAGAAATGAACGTCGAGCATGCCATTAGAGCAGAAGGACGTTTGTGTGCAGCGATAATTGACGAAGAAACTATCTGGTACGGAACGATCCCGCTACTAGCTTTCCCCAAGAAAGAAGACTGCAGCATCAGGTTCAAAAACAGCGAGATCGCAGCGGAGCTCTTAGACGAAATCAACCACAAGGGAAAGCCAGATGCCACGTCAACAGGCAGGACATCCCCACCACTTGCGGTGGAATAGGGACTGTTTTTTGGCGTATCAGCCGCCAATCAGTCCCTATTTCACCGCAAGTTAAAAGCGAGTGGCTAGCTCAGTGGGCCCTGGAACAGTTCTTGATGCGAGCCCATTCTGACCAGTCGGATCACAGGATTAGTCTTATGCGGCAAGTACAGAACGACCACATCGACCAAGCCATCGGATAGGTGGAAATCGATGTGGCCGTTGTAGTTTCCGCCCGGGTTTGAGAGCTCGTGGGCGCCGTACTCCGCTGGAAGCGACCCATGGGCCACAAGCTCTGCAACCGCCGCTTTAAACTCACTCTTTAGCTGCGGATGGATGCGCATCGCCCGTTTGTAATCCGCCTTAAACTGAGCCTCGACTTTAATCTCAAACATCGCTAGTCCTCATCGAGGAACGACATAAGCTCATCAGCGTCGTTGAATGACGGGCTATCGTCCGGCAAAATCCCCAACTCATGAGCCTCGGCGATTACCATGGCACGCCTCGTCGCTTCGTTGGGCACTTCCGCCCTTCCTACGATCTCAAAAGGAATCTTTCGCTGATTTACAAGCTGCCGAACGGCAAGATTCAGATAGGAATTGAGGCTGAGGCCGACCGAATCCAAGAACTCAGTCGCCTGCTCCTTGAGCCCCTCTTCGATGCGAACCGTCGTAGGCTTAACCGTTGCAGTAGACATACGCGACCTCCTCGCCCTCGTCTTTTGCATCAGTATACCCAATATAAATGGCAAACTGACGTTAGATAGCATCAGATTGCTATATATATTCATATCGCGGTGGGCACGATTGCCCTACATCAGCCCACTCAGGGCAATGTCGACGGCTTCGTTGAGGTCGTCGGTGATGTGTACGAGCTCGGGATCGAGCGGGCTGATCATACCGGCATCCATCACCGGGCCGTTGAGCCAGTCGAACAGGCCCTGCCAATACTCGCTGCCCACCAGCACGAGCGGCATGCGCTTGACCTTGTGCGTCTGCACCAGCGTGAGAACCTCGAACATCTCGTCGAGCGTGCCAAAGCCGCCGGGAAATACGATGGCGCCCGAGCTGTACTTAACGAACATGGTTTTGCGCACAAAAAAGTAGCGGAAGTCCATGCCGAGGTTCACGTATTTATTGAGCCCCTGCTCGTGCGGAAGCTCGATACCCAGGCCGACCGACTTGCCGTTGGCGCTCGCCGCTCCCCTGTTGGCCGCTTCCATAATGCCGGGGCCGCCGCCGGTGATAACCGCCACGCCGCGCTGGGCGATCTTGCGACCGACGGTACGCGCCGCCTTGTAGACCGGGTCCGTCTTGGGCGTGCGGGCGCTGCCGAAGATGGTCACCGCGGGACCGAGCTCAGCAAGCGCGCCAAAGCCATCGACGAATTCCGCCTGAATACGAAGGACGCGCCACGGATCGGCATGCAACCAGTCGGTTGAATCCTCGGGCGCCAGCAGGTTGGCGTAGGTATTGTCCTTAGGAATCATGGGGCCGCGCATGACCACGGGGCCGCGGCGGTACGTCTCGTCGTAGGCGGGCTCGCCCTCGACATTCTCGTTCTTAATCATGGGTACTCCTATCGAAAATAGAAACGGGCGGGGTCGACGCCATGCGCCAAACACCCGCCCGAACATCAACTATTCGGTATGGTACCCACGATGCATCAAGTGCTTGCAAGGCATCGGTCAGCGGTCGCGCAAGCGGTGTTAGCAAACGTGATGACCGGCCGGCGCTCGCCCCTTGCCGTTGCCCGCGCTCTGCAAGCGCCCGTGCTGCTCTTAGTAATCCACCGCCGCAGGGCTGTTCATCCAGTCGCTCACGAACGCGCCGTAGCGGCCCTCGATAATGGCCTGGCGGGCCCGCTGCATAAGGTTGAGCAGGTAGTAGATGTTGTGCATCGAAAGCAGAATGCCGCCGAGCATCTCCTTCTGCGTGACCATGTGACGGATGAGCGCACGGCTGTAACCGCCCGTGCACACCGGGCAGGTGCAGGTGGGATCGATGGGACCGTCGTCGTGCGCAAAGCGAGCGTTGCGGAAGTTGAGGCGACCCTCGCTGGAGAATGCCGTGCCCATACGGCCGGTGCGCGTCGGCAGCACGCAGTCAAACATGTCGATGCCCACGCCAACGCCGCGCACGAGCGTGGTCGGGTTGCCGACACCCATCAGGTAGCGCGGCTTATGCTTGGGCATGTACTCGCTCACGAGCGGCGCCAGGGTCTCGAACATGGTCTCGTGATCCTCGCCCACCGAGTAGCCACCAATGCCGTAACCGGGGAAGTCACCGCATTCCT
>CABUNB010000046.1 GCA_902492755.1 uncultured Collinsella sp.
TTGACTAGTCGTTTAAGAACGTCCCCAATGACTGCCCGATTACCACCTCTCCGTCCCCGAGGTATCGGGGCTCGTCTGCCGAATGGTTGATGCGGGCGCCCCGCCTCCATGTCACACTCAGAGGTGGCCTGACCCAACTTGGAAGGAGCCTCCATGAGCCTTGACAACGTAACCCTGCGCGCCGCCACGCTCGATGACCTGGCCGGCATCGCCGCCATCTACAACCAGCTGTGGTGCAACACGCTGCGCAACCGCGGCGACGTCGAAGCTGCCGATTTCTGCGCGCGCTTTAACATCGCCATGCAGCTGCAGCGCTCCCCCATCGCACTCGTCGCCGAGACCGAGGGCCGCATTATCGCCGCCTGCTGCATCGGCATCTTCGAGGACGGCAAGCCGCGCACCAATCCCACGTGGGAGCCCTGCTATAACGAGATGTTCGCCCAGGCAACCGAGATGGCAAAGACCGCCGATGCCAAGCTCGAGGGCTCGCTCTTTGGAGACAGCCGCGAAAAGGCCACAGCGGATCGCTTTGCCGCCACAGGCAACGAATATGCCCAGGGTCAACTCAACTTGATTATCATTGTGCCTGAATGGCAGGGCAAGGGACTCGGCCGCGAGCTCATCGACCTTGCGCGCGCCGAGCTCGCCAAGGCAGGCTGCACCAAATTCTTCCTGATGAGCGACTGCAACTCCGACTGGCAGTTTTACGAGCACCTCAACATGAAGCGCATCCTAGAGGACCACAGCCAAGACACCGGTGACGGATTTATCGTCTATATGTACGGAGGCACGCTCTAAGTACCCCTTCAATCAAGGTGCGCCGGGCACCCGGCCCTTGGTCTCTGCCCAGGAATAACCCAGGGGGCCGGACCGCCCGTCCCTAAACCTGCCCGACGGCGCGATATCTCGTCGCCCGAGCGCGCCCCTCTTTAACGAGTGCGCCTTCCTCAAGCAAACCGTTGATAACCCGCAGCGTCACGTCGCGCCCAGTTCCCAGAGCGTCCGAAGCATCCTGGCGCGTAAAACCGCGGGGCCGCTCAAGGGCAAAGCGAATCAAGGCGCGAGCGTATCCACCACGTCGCTCGTCCGAGACATCCTGTAGCATCGCGGACGCCTTGCACGCAACATCAAAGCCAAGTTCCTCCACGAGCTTGGCACGCACCTCGTGGCCGCAGTCGCCATTCATCGACACGTGCCCCTCTCGCTGCGCTCGCACGGATGCAAACGCCTGCGAAACATCGGGCGGCAGTGCCCCTTCCCGCTCGAGCTGCTCATAATCGCTGTAATCCCCACGCAAGTTGGGACCGCTATTGCCACGAGGCGTCAGATAGGAATTGCGCACGGCGTTGACGTTGGGCAGTGACAACCTAAACATTGCAGGGTAGGCGCAGACCTCGGGTTCCAACCCTTCCGCCTCATAGAGCGCACGGATCCCCTTGAGGCCCGTTCCAAACGCCTCAACCATCCCCAGACGCAAAAAGAGCAGTTGCAGCTTTGGATTCCGAGCGTCCGAGCCGCCCGCAAGCGCCTCCTCGACGCTGATGTGCTGCGGCCCTCCCGCATTGGTAAATTCAAGCGCCGTACGGCTCATCTTGATAAGGGACGCCACCGAAGATTCGTAGTCGCGATGGATAAACAGGTTCAGAATTCCCTCTCGAACAGCCTCGCGGGGATAGTCGTCCTTATCTATGCGATCGAGCCTTCCCGGCACAAAGTACATACGCGTTGCGTTCGATATATTGAGGAACCGTTCGATATCCTCTATCTGCCTGAAGATCGAGCCCTCGCCATCCTGACGGTCGATAAACTCGGTATACGCATCGTCGTTGAAGAGGCCAGCGCGGACTGCAAAGGGGTTTTGGTCAGAGACCAGCAGTGCCAAATTGGTGTAAAAGCCCAGCTCATCGATAAGGCCGAGATTCTTTTGAGAGGTTTGGTCAAACGTAATCTCCGCGCGCCTAAAGACCCGCTCGGCTTCAAAAAACGTCAAGCTCTGTTCATGAGAGCGCGCGGTCTCAAAAAAATCGCCGTCGGTGCGCTTGATCATCGAGCGGATCTGGGCCATCTCGATGGGCACGTTGGCAGGACCTAGGCGCCGATATACCCCGGCGGGAACAAATCCCTTCGAGCACAGGCAGTACGGCTTGTGAGGACCCGCTTCCACCTCGATTTTCACCAACGCCGCGCCATCGATGTCCAATGCGGAGACCGTCGTGATTTCAGAAACGTCGGGATACACGCCATCGGTTATTGCATTAGAGCATTGAAGCATGGTGGCATCGATATCGTCCACGCCGACGATGCTGCCAAAATCGTCGATTCCGATATACAAGGTACCGCCATTCGAATTGGCAAACGCCACCACAGCTTTGAGCAGCTTAGGGGTAAATGTGCACTTGAACTCCACGGTTTCACTTTCAACAAGCTGCATGCTACCCCCTATCATCGATTATCGACGATTCTAGACCAACTATCGACGATAAGCAAGACCCCTGGTACCCTCGCTTAGACCCGAGTGCCCGCGTGCAACGCTGCCCGCCGCACGCAAAAGGGCCCGCCAGCGTGTGCGCCAGCGGGCCCCAGGTCATATCGACACTACCCCGTGTGCCTGCAACCGCCTCTACTTGCAGCGCGCCTTGGGCTGCTGCTGGGTGATGCAGTGGATGTTGCCGCCGCCGTAGATAACCTCGCGAGTCATGATACCGATGACTTCACGGTCCGGATAAGCAGCCCGGATATCCTTGAGCGCCTGGGCGTCATTGGGATCGCCGAACTGCGGTACAAGCACCGCGCCGTTGATGGGCAGGAAGTTGAGGTAGCTCGGCTCGAAAGCGTCCTCGGGGGTACGCGGCAGCACGCCCTCGACGGGGTCAATCGTGCTGGCCTCCTCTTCGGTCATATATACCGAGGTCGCAGGCATAATCACCTTGTGGATCTTGAGCTTGCGGCCACGGGCATCCGTCGTCTCGGAAAGTGTCTTATACGCCTCTTGGCACTCCTTGTAGAACTTATGGTTGGGATCATCGGTCCACATGCAGCAGACCTCGCCGGGCGCACTAAAGCATGCGACGTCGTCCACGTGCCCGTTGGTCTCAAACGGGTCGATGCCATCCTTGATCCAAATGACCTTCTCGATGCCCAGGTACTCGGCAAGCTTCTCCTCGATCTGCTCCTTGGTGTACTGGGGGTTGCGGTCCTCATTGAGCAGGCACATCTCGGTGGTCACCACGGTGCCCTGGCCGTCGCAGTTAAACGAGCCGCCCTCGAGGATGTAATCCTCGGGACGATAGCGGTTAACCTGCTCAAGCTGTGCCACCTGCAGGCCAATGGAAGCGTCCTTGTCCCACGGGAAATACAGGCCGTCAATGAAACCGCCGTAAGCATTAAAGTGGAAGTGCGAAAGAGCAACCTCACCATTGTCATTAACAAGGAACGCCGGGCCGGGGTCGCGAATCCAGCTGTCGTTGTACTCCATGTGGATAACGCGCACGTTCTCAACGCCATCGAAAATCTCGCACACCGCAGGGAAATCCTCGGCATTGACACCAACGGTGATGGGTTGGAAGCGTGCAACGGTCTTAATAATCTCGGTAAAGACCTTTTGCGCCGGCTTGGCACCGCAGCGCCACACATCCGAACGATGCGGCCACAAAATCCAGGTGCGCTCCTGCTCCTCGTACTCGCCGGGCATGTAGAATCCGTCCTTCTTTGGCGTAGACTCGCTCTCGTAAATGGTCTTCATGTTGGCTCCTAACGATATGGACGACCCTTTGTGATGACGGCCCCATTGTGCGGCTCCGGAAGCCCACTCTCAATGGGCCTAGGGGACCCTTTCGCCACCCAAAAGGACACCGTTCACTGACCTAAAGTTCTAGTGGCGCGCGAGACGTGTCATACTGGCAAAGCCGCATGAAAGGACATCCATGACCAATACCACGCATACCCGCTTTAACCCCGATGAGATCCACGGGAGCCGCTGGTCCGCCCTCAACGACTGCGCCTTATGGATTCATGGCTGCGGCGACTTCGTCACGCTTCAAGCCGGGCTTCTTGATAGAGTTAATCAGGTGATATCGCACCGGGCCTCGATGTTTGATATCGCACGCGCCGGCACACACGGACAGACAGAATTCGTAAGCCCCGTTGCCCGTGGCATGGCAGAAGACCAGCTCGAGAGCTACTACGAACGCTATGCCGCCTTTGACTACACCCTTTGGAGCTTTGACGTTCACAACGTGCATGTTTATCGCGACCTGGACCTCGTGGATGTCGAGCGCCGCAACGCAACGCCCATCTATCAGGAGTGGATGAAGCCGCTCGGCATCTACTATGGCTGCACCGCCACGCTCGCGCACGGGGGCACATCCCTGGGGTCGCTCACGCTGTTTCGCGCACGAGAAGCGGGGGATTTTTCGGACGAAGAGCTCGAAGCCCTACGCCAGCTCGCGCGGCACCTGAGCCTGCGCCTGTACGGGATCCTTGCGCAGAGCACCGCACAGCAAGCTTGCGAGAACCCCTTAGAGGCGCTCATCAGCGAGCTCGAAGTCCTCCCCCGCGAGGCAGAGGTGCTCAAGATGATGCTTGCCGGCAAGACCAACCGCGAAATGGCCGAGGAGCTCTATATCTCGGAGTCGACCGTAAAAAGCATGTCAACGCCCTCTATCACAAGCTCGGCGTCAAAAACCGCCTGGGCCTCATGGCATTGGTTCGAGAACAATCATAAGCCGGCCTTTAATTTGAAAGTAGCGCTGGTAGATTGCCTATTTGAACCTCGTTGCAAAGAACCGCCGCAGACGCCTTGGGAGCATCTGCGGCGGCTTGCATTAAACAGTCGCTGTCATGTGTCGCAAGCGCGCGTTGGCTACGCGGGAAGCCCGCTTAGGCGCTTGGACTCATGCGCGGCGAGCGCAATGGAGATGATACCGGTAATGGCGTCAGCCACCACCAGGGCAATCCACACGCCCTCAACACCCATCATGTTGCCGAGGAGGTACATAAGCGGCACCGAGCAGATCACATAGCGAAGCAGGCCCGTAAATGTGGCGACACCCACCTTCTCGACCGCCTGGAAATACATCGACATGGTCATGGCAAGATAGCCCAGGGCAACAGCCAGGATGACAGTACGCGTGGCATTGGCGGCAACCTCAACGAGCGCAGGATCGCTGCCGGCAAAGAAGGCGCACACCGGGGTGGCGGCAAGCCAGAGCGCGACGGTGACCAGCGCCAGCGTCACAACCTGGTACTTAAGCGTGCAGGAGAGCGTCTCCTTAAGGCGTGCCCAAGCCTTTGCGCCGGCGTTGAAGGCAGCGATGGGCTGCAGACCGTAGGAGAAGCACTGGGCAACCATCATGGTAATGTAGAGGATGTAGCCGTTGATCACGCCAAAGGCTGCGATGTAGAGCGAGCCCATGTCGCCACCGAGCGAACCCAAAAGCGAGTTGGCAACGGTATTAAAGATAAAGGTCGCGCCCTGGACCAGGAAGAACGGGAAGCCGATCTTGAAGATCTGGCCGCAGATGGCGAGGTCGAGCTTAAGGTCGGCAGGGTTAATCTGGAGCTGGGACTTTTTGCCCCCGATGAACCAGAAGATACCGATGGCCCAGATGCCGATGGAAAGCCCGTAGTACACGCCGGCGCCCATAACGCCAAACTTGAGCACAAACGTGGAAAGCGCGAGCCAGCAGATGGCGACGATAGCCGAAACGGTCATAAGGTTGGCCTGGATCTGAACCTTCTCGTCCACACGCATCACAGCGGTGATCATCTGGCCAATGACCGTGAGCGGCAGCAGCACGGCGAAGGTGCGCACGCCGGCAACGGTATCGGCCATGATGTCGGGCGTGGCGCCAAAGAATGCGCAGATGGGCTCGGTAAACACTGCCATCACCACAGCAAGCAGCACACTCACGATCGTGGTGAGCCAAAAGCCCTGGCTAAAAGCCTTGCTTGCGCCCTTGATGTCGCCGGCACCCAAAAGGTTGCCCACCACGGCGGGCACGCCGGTGCCAAACAGGTTGCCAAAGGCCAGGTTGATGTACTCGACCGACATGATGATCGAGACACAGGCCAGGCCGTGGGCACCCAGGCCCCAACCCATCACGAGGCCCTCGAGGACCACCATGATGATCTGGGCGAGCATGCCCTGGCCGGTGACGATGGTGTACTTACGCACCAGGCCGGGAATCGGTTGGGAGGCGAGCTCGCGCTCCTCCTCCACGGCGGCGGTTACTTCTTCTGCCATTGTTCTCCCCTTTCCTTGAGAGAGTAGTGCTGAATGGATGTCAGGCGGCTGACAACTGGCACCAAGCCGCCCAATCAAACGATGGCGCTATGCCTCAAAGACCACCTTGCCGGCGATCATCGTGAGGGCTGCGGTAGCCTCGAGCACCTCGGCCGGCTCGCAATCAAAGAGATTGCGGTCGAGCACGCAGATATCTGCCTGTTTGCCGCACGCGAGCGTGCCGATGCGGTCCTCGGCATGCATGGCGTAGGCGCTGCCATAGGTGTAGGCGCGCAGAGCCTCGGCCATGGTAATGCGCTCCTGGGGGAACCAGCCCTCGGGGTTGGAGCCGTCCTCGAGCATGCGGAAGACCGCGCCGTACACCTCCTCCATGGGCTCCAAGCCCACAACGGGGAAGTCACTGCCCAGGTGCACCACGGCACCGCTGGCAAGCAGGCTATGCAGGGGCCACGAAAGCGCAGCACGCTCGGGGCCCACGGCATCGTCCTTGGCAAGGTCAGCCATATCGAGCAGCATGTGCCACGGCTGCATGCCAGGGCATATACCCAGCTCGGCATAGCGCGGCAGATCCTCGGGCTGAACCGTCTCGTTGTGCTCCATGGAGTGGCGACAATCCCGCTTGCCATGCAAGCGCTCGCCCTCCTCAAAACAATCGAGCACAAAACGCACCGAGCGATCACCAATCGTATGGATGCGCGTGTCAACGCCCCATTCCTGCGCCCTGAGGATGGCAGCGCGGATGCGCTCCGGCTCCTCCGCGGGCTCACCACAGGTATCGGGCGCGTTGCTATAGGGCTCAAGCATCCAGGCGGTATGGTCGGAGCACACGCCATCAAGGAACTGCTTAAAGCCGTGCCACTCCACCTGCGTACCCGGGAAGGCATATTTCTCCTTGATCTGCTCGAGCGTCAAGGACTCGTTTTCGAACAGGTCGGTGTACAGGAACACACGCAGCGGCAGGTCGCCCTTGGCATTAAGACCTGCCAACACCGCATACGGGTTTTCCATGCTCACAAACGTAGGATTGACCATGCCGACCGTAGTGATTCCCAAGGCATTGGCGCGCCGGGCGGTTTTTGCAAACGACGCGTCAACAACCTCGGGCGCCGGGTCGTAGACCTCGTCCATAAAGAAGACGCCGGCGTTGTTGGAAAACACGCCCGTCAGATTGCCCTCGGCATCCTTAAGGATCTTGCCGCCTGCGGGATCGGGCGTCTGCGAAGTTACTCCCACCTTGTTGATGGCGCAGGTATTGGCACTAAAGGTATGCAGGTCAACCTGCTGCAGAAAAACCGGGCGGTCAGAGATGTACTCATCGATCATCGCGGCTGTGGGCATCTCGGGGACATCCCACTGGAACTGGATAATCTGGCAGCCCAGAATCCACTCGTTATCGGGATGGTCGGCCGCAAACGCCACGACACGTTCCATCGCCATCTCAAAACTGGTGCAGTCGATGAGGTTGACGGCAAAATCGGGGTCGGTCATGAACGCGCCCTGGGCAAAATGCGTGTGCGAGTCGATCAGGCCGGGCATGACGAGCTGGTCGCCAAAGTCGCGCACCTCGGTATCGGGGCCGATAAACGGTGCCAGGTGGGCATCGTCACCGCAGGCAACGATTTTATCGCCCCGCACGGCAACGCCGCCCTTAAACGGCTCGAGCCCATCGCCGGTAAAGACGGCGTTGCTCTTGATAACTACATCAGCCTTGTCCATGTGAGCCTCCTCAGGCATCTTTGGTTGCAACGCGGACGCACCGCCCGCGTGGGCACTCGGTTGGGAGCGTAGCGCTCCCGCATCGGCGCGTGCCTACAAGCCGTGCTCGGACGTCTGTCCCACGTCCGCGGCTTCGCGCTACACCCATTGATACACAGGGGCAAATCCGTGCCAAGGCCAGGGACCGCAAACGGTCAGTTTAAGCAGGTTTACACGCTTTACCTGCAGGTTTATTGTCTGAGATTATTACCGCTTCATTACGCCCAACGGTATGGCCGCCCACACGGCAAGACCCGCATGCGAGGAAGAATGGGGCTAGGAACGCCAAAAGGTATCTATGAGGTCATCTCGGTTGGAGACACCGCTTTTAACGTAGATGCGATGCAAGTGCGCCTTGACCGTGCCAGGGCTGATGACCAACTCGCTGGCGATGTTTTGGGCGTCGTTGCCCTTCAGCAGCAGCGTGAGCACCTCCTGCTCGCGCCGCGACAGCTTATGGGCATCGGCATAGATCACCACACGCGATGCGAGGTCGTCCTCAGAGCTTGCGCTCTGGGCCGCCACGTCCTCATCGGCACGCGGATGACGGGCATACACGCGCAGGATATGGCTAAACTGGCAAAAGAGTTGGACCGCGCATACCACGAGCAGCACGTTTTCGGAGATATTGCGCTCGGACAGATACCACAAAAAGAGGCTGATGACGGGGTTTTGAGAGTCGGGGCGGCAGAGCAAAATCATGTAGGTGTCCTCGGCGATTACGCAAAACGCAAGAACGAGGGCCACCTTCCAAAAGAGCTTTGAGCGGTCGAGGTCGAGTTTCTCAACACGCGTGGCTCTGTACCGGTAATGCCAGGCGGCATAGGCAAGACATCCTACATTGCCCAGGTCACGCGTGAGCCAAAAGAGATACTGCTGCATCTCTCCGGCAGCGCCGCTGCGAGGCACCAGCAGCAATTGCAAGATTGAAAACGGCACGATAGCGAGTACGAGCATGCGCGACGTCGGCCTTTTGCGCAAGCGCGCAAACATCCACAGTACCACGCAGGCATAGATGGCAATACCGAGCACGCAGCGCAGCAAGGGGTGCTGCAACGGCTCGCTAAAGGTAACAGCGTAGTCGTATTTGAGCCGATTGTACTCGTCAAAAAAGATAACTGACATATCGAGCATGTAGAGCAAAAAGCCCGCCGCGGCCACCAGGCTGTCGCGACGGCGCGTCATGAGCCAAACCACCAATGCCACGGCACTGGTCACCAGAGCCACACCCATGACAATCGTGGTGTAGATATAGAACGCGAAACTCATGCCCGCCTCCCCTGTCTAGATGCTGTGAGGATGTTGACAGATTCTTTGCCGCAAGATTAGACTCACCGATTAAACGTACTGTATCGTTTAGATAAACAAGCTGTGTCTCACCGATGAAAGGAGATGCCATGACACCGATCGCTCCGCTCAAGATGCTCGTCGCGCCCGCCGCCAAGGCCATCACCCGACTCGGTTCTTCCATGACCTACGACGATGTCCCCTGCGCCGTTGAGGCGCGTTCGGACAGCTGCCCTTACCTGGGCCACGTCCCCTACTTTGCGCCTAAGCTCGCTTCTGATCCCGAGCACCGCGAACAGTAATCCAAGATGCATCAAGCGCCGCGCAACTCGCGGCGCTACTATTTTGATGCAAAGTAACCTGACTCCCTTGCACCGACGCCGGGATTGTCGACACTGCGGCCGCGGCGCGATATGAGGCGCGAAACCTCGCCCAGCAACACGCCGATCACCACGCCCATGAGGATCGGCATCTTTGCCATCTCGGCGGGTGAGCTGTTGAGCGGCACAATCGTGGCAACAATCGAAAGCACGAGCTCCACCACGGGAATCGCAAGCGCTACCGCAAGCACCTTGCCCTCGAAGGGCGCGCGGAACACACGTGGGCGGTCGTCGTATTTACGCAGGCGCCAAAACGCCGGGAACATCGGGATATAGCTCATGAGCAGAAAGACGACGTTCATCGAGAAGAAGACCCAAAAGACGTCGGAACCTTCGCCCAGCGGAATCTGAAGTAGCAGCACCAAGCTGGCAAAACAACCGTTAATGAGTGCCGAGCCATTAGGCATGCCGGTCTTCTTGGACACCAGCGCAAAGGGGCGCGGCATGTTACCATGGCGCGCGGCATAGCTCGCCACGTTGTTGACGCCAAAACTCCAGCAGATCATGTTGGCGAACAGCGTCACCAAAAAGGCCATGCCCACGACCATCGTCAGCGGGTGAGCGCGCCCCACCATGGCGCCGACCGCGTCCACAATGCCCGAATCGAGTGAAAGCTGCTCGGTGGGAACCGCGGCTCCAATACCGATGCCACAGATAATGTAGATCGCCGCGATGGCAACGCCACCGGCGATAACCGCCTTGGGGATATCGCGCGACGGGTTCTTCATCGTGCTGGCAAAGGTCGCGACCACTTCGAAGCCCATAAAGTTGAATAGGATGATCGATAGGTACGTCAACGAATTGGTGTCGCCCAGATCTGGAATGAAGGTCTTAAGCGACATATTGTTGGCAAAGCCGTTATTGCAGGCAAACCAGATGCCGACGATTCCCACCACGGCGGTAATGAGCACCTTGACGACGGCACCGCCGTCCATGACCCAATCGGCCTCGGCCACTGGCTGCATCGCCATGACCGTGACGCCCCACACAAAGGCAAGCTCGATGGCGATTCGGACCCCGAGCGAAAACTCGACACCCCATACCGCATTGATGACACTGGGAAACATGCAGGCGATACTTGCCACCCACAGT
The DNA here is from genome assembly GCA_902492755.1 of uncultured Collinsella sp. Classification (GTDB taxonomy): domain Bacteria; phylum Actinomycetota; class Coriobacteriia; order Coriobacteriales; family Coriobacteriaceae; genus Collinsella. The sequence goes on from CABUNB010000046.1 coordinate 10,759, forward strand.
GGAAAGTTGACCCAATAGCACCAGGAGCAGCGGGCGCCCCAACGGTCGCCCAAGCCCAGGCGAACCCAATCGTACAGGCCGCCCTCGGAATCGAACGCCGTACCCAGCTCGGCAACTACCAGGCCATAGGGAAGCAAAAACGTAGCGATAAGGAAGATCCACCAGAAGAACTGCACGTTACCCATGGCAGATGCCGGAGCCGCCGCCTCGATGGTAAACACGACGCAGATAACCGAAAGGATGACCTCGAACAGGGAGAACTTTTTACCTGCCATGGCACGCTTCCCCTACAGCAAAAAGGATGGCATCTGTACCGAAGGCGCAGCCCAAGGTAGGGTTGCAGGCCGCGTCACCGGTGCAGGTGCCATCCCAAAGAGAAGAGAGGATGCAATTGTTGGACCAACGCTCGCGGAACAGGCGCGTGTAGATAACGATACGCTGGTACATAGATACTCCGATCAAAACGGTCGCGCTCGCAACCGGAAACTTTCGGCAATTGAAGACGCGTCTGACCTGGGATATTCAAGCGAACAATTGGCCTAACCCGCAATAAATCCCAGATCAGACGCGTACTCAATCAAAGAGGCGGGCACTCCGAAGTGGAGGCAACGGAGTGCCCAAAGAAAAACCCAGCCGACCAAGACATCAAGTGACTAGACCATCAATGCCCCGAGATGGTCACGGTGCGATTCACCGACTGTCCGATTGATCGGCTGGGTTTCTGAGGTGCGGCAGATTCCCGTGAAAGAGGAGCGCCGCGTACTTTGGTACGCAAGCGACGAATGAACGGGAAGGTGCCGTGCCTCAGGAAGACAGACGATTACGCGGACGGCTCCTGCTGCGTGATGCAGTGGATATTGCCGCCGCCGAAGACGACCTGCTCGGACTGAACGCCGACGCACTTGTAGACGCCCTTGCCCCAGACCTCGTCGTAGATCTTCTGGAGCGTGTCGACGGCCAGCTGGTCGTTCTCGTCGCCGTACTGCGGGACGATAACGCCGTGGTTGGTCACGAGGTAGTTCATGTAGGAGGCGATCAGCGGCTCGTCGGGGACGCGAGGCTCGGCGTTCTCGTCGGCGTCAATGGTGTCGCAGGAAGCCTGGTCCATGAACAGCGGGTTCACGGGCATGCAGAGCTTGTAGACCTTCATCTTGCGGCCCTTGGCGTCAACGGCGTTGGAGAGGGTCTCGTAGGCAGCGTGGCACTGCTCGTAGAACGGATACTCGGGATCGTCGGTCCAGATGCAGGCCATGACGCCCGGGGCGATGAACGTGGCGACGTCGTCGATGTGGCCGTTGGTCTCCTCGGGGTCGATGCCCTCCTTGACCCAGATGACCTTCTCGACACCCAGGTAATCCTTGAGGTGCTCGTCCATGTAGGCGCGGAGTTCCTCGCTCCAGGGCTCAAACTTCTTCTTGAACTTGGGCCAGATGGACTCGGGATCCTCTTCCTCCTCGAGCACCGCAGAGCAGGTGCGGCCCGGGGAAAGCAGGCACTGGTCGGTCACGACAAGGGTGCCCTCGCCGTCGACGGTGATGGAACCGCCCTCGAGGATCATGTCGTCGGGACGATAGCGGCGGCAGCCGGAGAGCTCAGCCATCTTGAGGGCGATCTGCTCGTCCTTGTCCCACGGGAAGTACAGGCCGTCGACGAGGCCGCCGTAGGCGTTGAAGTGCCAGTGGTTGGCGCGCTTCTCGCCCTTGCCGTTGATGACGTAGGTGGCAGCGGTGTCGCGGAACCAGGCGTCGTCGGTGGTCATCTCGATGACGGTGACGTTCTCGTCGTTCTCGAAGACGGCCTTGCAGTTGGCGTAGTCGACCTGGTTGGCGCACATATAGACCGGGGTGAACTCGGAGATGGCGCGGGCGATGGCGGCATACTGCTTCTGGGCCGGCTTGGCGCCGTGGGCCCAGGTGTCGGTGCGGTGGGGCCAGCCCATCCACACGCGATCCTGCGGGGCGAACTCGGCGGGCATAAAGAAGCCATCGGCCTTGGGGGTGGACTCGGACTCGGTGATCGTACGCATAAGATTTCCTCCAAATCGAACGATCGCTTGCTGCGGGCGGGTTACCCGCAGCCTAAAACCAAGAGATGGTAGGCGCCCGTTCCCCGGCAAAGGTCGGGGCGCCCGGCGCCGGTTTTCACGGAATCGCACCGGCAAGCGACGACGTAACCAAGTGCGCGGAGACAAAACGCACGAAGGATACGGAAGAGAGATTGGGGTGGGCGGTGGTTACCGGAGCTATCGCTCACACCCACCCCGGGGAATGGTTAGCAAACCTGTCGCTTGGGCACGCCTCCGAAGAGGCTAGAGTGCCCGGAGTCGGGAGCGACAAGCCCGACGAAGCGCACGTTGGTACGCGAGGAGGGTTGGAGCCCCAGAACCGGGTGCTCTAGTCCTCCTCGGCCTCGGCGGCCTCCTCAGCGAGACGCTGGGCTGCGAGCTCAGGGGTCAGACCCTTGTACTCTTCCTTGCGGCCCTTAGCGCTGACGACGCGGACGACCTCGCCGATGAGCACGAGCACGATGAAGATAACGATCATCGGGAGCTTGTCGCCAATTTCAGCGGCGGAGAACGGCACCAGCGTTGCAACGATGGCCAGGACCAGCTCGATGCAGGGGATGGCCAGCATGACTTTCATCATGGCGCCCTTAAACGGGAACGTGAAGATACGCTCGCGGTTGGGGTCGTTCTTACGAAGGTTGAGGAACGCCGGGAACATCGGGATGTAGGTCAGCAGCAGGAAGACGACGGAGGTGCCGAAGAGCATCCAGAAGACACCGTTGGAGATGGCGTCGATGGGAACGAGCTGCAGGCACAGCACCAGGGAGGCAACGACGGCGTTGACCAGGTTGGCGCCGTTGGGCATGTCGTCATCCGAGATCATCGAGGCGAAGACCTTGGGCATGTTGCCGTGCTCGGCAGCGTAGCGAGCAACGGAGTTAACGCCGAAGGACCAAGCGGCCATGTTGGCGAACAGGGTGATCAGGAAGGCGATGCAGATGACCTTAAAGATCATGGAGTCGCCCACCATGGTCTGGACTGCGACGATCATGCCGTAGTCGGGATCGATGGAATCGGCCGGCACCGCAGCGCCGATGCCAAAGCCAGCGAACAGGTAGATCACGGCGATGGACAGGCCACCGACGATGATGGCCTTGGGGATATCGCGAGCGGGATCGGCCATGTCGTCGGTCATGGTGCAGATAACCTCAAAGCCCATGAAGTTAAAGATGATGATCGACAGGTAGCCGAGAGCGTTAGTGTTGGTGAGCTCGGGCAGGAAGGTGGCAGCGGACATGTCGTTCGCAAAACCGTTCTCCATGGCATACCAAATGCCCAGAGCGCCGACGATAACGGCAACGGCTACCTTGATGATGGCGCCACCGTTGAGGACCCACTCGGAGTCGGCCGCCTTGGAGCGGCCCATAAGGTAGACGATCCACACGAAGGCAAGATCGATACCCATCTTGGCGATCAGGTTGAACTCGACGCCAAAGACCATGCCCAGGATGTCAGGGAACATGGTGGCCAGCGAGGCGATCCACAGCGGGTAGTTAACCCAGTAGTAGTACGAAATGCGGGCGCCCCACTTGTCGCCCAGGCCATCGCGCACCCAGTCGTAAATGCCGCCCTCGCCGTCATAGGTGGTGCCGAGCTCGGCGACAACCATGCCGTAAGGGAGCAGGAAGGTCAGGATCAGGAAGATCCACCAGAAGAACTGCTGGTTGCCAATGGCGGCAGCAGGTGCGGCGGCCTCGCAAACGAAGACGACGCAGATGATGGTCGAAATGACCGTCAAGAAGGAAAGCTTTTTCTTTCCGTCGCTCATGATGAGCTCCTTCGCTCAGTCTTGGACAGATCCGAGGCCCTAAGGTATTAAGGCAATTGCTTGGGCCTCGGTGAGCGGGCGACAGGAGACGAGCATCCGCCGCCCGCAAACGTGCTTTTAGAAGCCTTGAGGCTTAGAGCTGCTCGAGAGCCTCGAGAGCGGCGTGAAGCTCAGCCTTGGCAGAGTACTCGACACCCTCGTCGTTGAGCGGGGTGCGCTTGCCCAGGGCGGCAAGGAGAGCACGGATGGAGTGCTTGCGGTTCTCGGCCTCGACCCAGCACAGGGAGCGCTCGGGATCGTCCATGACCTCGTCGACGACCTCCTCGTTGCGGGTGGCCGGCAGGCAGTGCATGAACTTGGAGTTGGGGCCGGCGAAGTTCATCATGTCCATGGTGACCTGATACTTGGGATAGAACACGTCCATGTAGTTCTCACCCGAGACCTCCTCGTCGTACAGGCCATACCACACGTCGGTGTAGATGAAGTCGGCGCCCTTGATGCACTCGATGTCGTCGGAGATGACGATGGAGCCACCGGAGACCTTGCAGTTCTCCTCGGCAATGGCCATCATCTGCTTGCCGAACTCGGCGCGCTCCTCGACGGTGCCAACGTGCAGGCCGCCGTCGGGGATCTGGTGGCCCTTAGGTCCAAACTGGACAAACTTCATGCCGACCTTGGAGGCGATGAACATGAGGGAGACGCAGACCTGGGTGGCGTCGCCGATGAAGGCCAAGGTGCAGTCCTCGATCTTCTTGCCCTCGGGGAGGTTCTCGAGCATGGTCATGAGGTCGCCCATCTCCTGCGTGGGGTGGTTGAACTCAGACATGCCGTTGATGACGGGCACAGCGGAGCCCTCGGCGAGGCCGACGACGTCCTTGTGACGGTCAACGCGAGCCATCATGATGTCGAGCAGCGAGCCCATAACGCGAGCGGTGTCGCCCAGGGACTCGTGACCGCCGAGCTGGATGGTGCCAGGGCCATAGAACTGAGCATGGCCGCCGAGGTCGGTCATAGCGGTCTCGAAGGAAAGACGGGTGCGGGTGGAGACCTGCTGGAAGATCATGCCAAGGCTCTTGTTGCGGAGCAGGTGCGGATAATAACCGTCAACCTTGATGGCCTTCTTCATTGCCAGGCCAAGATCCTCGATAGCCAGGATCTGCTCTTTGGTGAAGTCGTTGGTGTCGATGAAATCCTTAGGCAGTGCCATGTCGATTTCCTTTCCGCCGGTCTTGCCGACTATTACTATGAGGCGCTCGAACATCACGCCTCTTGTTGACAAGACCATCATTCACCCGTATGCAATTTTTACCTAGTTTATTCGGGATTAAAGACCGTTCACGGAGTTACACCCTCTCTAATCCAATATAAACCCGCAGGTCAAGAGTTTACAGGGGGTTTACTATCTAGAACCGTGAACGGTATACAGCTATCCTGTATCTCGGCGCCTAATCTGCAATGGAACGAAGGGTCGAGACGTCTATACCCCACAGGATATACAGGATTCGGCCATAGATTAAATGAGATGGGACGGTGACAGATGAACACTCTGATGTTCTTCTATACCCTAGCAATACTCGTAATCTGTATTGTGACGGCAGTGCTTTCGCTTGCCGCCTATGCCTCGTCTCGTCGACGCTTCTTTATCTATGGCAGCGGCGTATTTATCTGCTATGCCATCGAGATGACCGAGATCTTCTTTTTTGAATACACATTGCAAAACCAGAGTTTTCCGGCCAGCGACTATTACTCAATTACCATGCCTGTAATGCGGACCCTTGTGGCGACCGCTTCACAGGCTTTTATTTGGCTGATTGCCATGGACCTGCTCGACAAGCATTCTAAGAAGCTGTTCGTCATTCCCATCGCAACGTTCTTGGTAAGCGAGCTGTTGATTATCGTTGCCGTCCCCTATGGCCCCATGCACCAGTGGCTTTACTACACCATGCGTCAGGTGTTCCTCATCTTTGTGGGACTGTATATCTTTTGGACGGCTCACAAGAGTACAAAGGTTGAGCTGAAGGCACGTGTTAACAACCAGAAGAAACACCTGATTATCGGCGCCATTCTGGTTGGCTGCATCGTTGCCGAGGACTTCTACAACATTCTCGTGGTCCCCATGAGCCTGGCGCCCTCTTGGCTGCAGTTGTACCTGTCCGAGCGCAACTTTAGCGAGAACGTCTTCGCTTGCTACTTTGCCATCCTGCTGATTATCTACGCCTATCACGTGCTTTCGATTCGCATGCAAGAGGCACCCGAGGAAAAGAACGTCAGCGATCTTGATCGACACATCGAAGAGCAGATGCCCTTCTATCGCAACGCCTACAAGCTCTCCAACCGCGAAACCGAGGTCATGCGCCTGGTCGTACTGGGCAAGTCGAACCAAGAGATCGCTGACGAGCTATTCCTTGCCGTGGGCACCGTCAAAACCCACATCCATAACATCCTGGTCAAAACCGAGCAGCAAAACCGCACAACCCTCATCCTCCACTTCTGGAAACGCTAAACCTGCCAAAAAGGGACAGGTTTATTTTGGCTGGTTTTATCTGGGGAAACGCCAACCTCCGCGAGAGAGCTGTTTTCCCTCGTGGCGGTCTTCTAGTAGAAAAACTAAGTGAGTAGGCTTTTTGCAGGAGGCCAAGCACGCCCTAAAACGCCACAGCCCTGACCTGCACTGATAATTGTTCTCGGGGGAAGCGGGCACTGCGGGGCGCGGCGACAGCGCGCGATTTCCGCGTCGCAGCGCTACCCTGATGCTGAAAGCCGGGGCGATGAC
>CABUNB010000047.1 GCA_902492755.1 uncultured Collinsella sp.
TGCCGGCCATGGTCTGTTCGAGCCGACCCAGACGCGTGATCTTTCCAAAGAGCGTAGGGTCGAGCGTGTCGAGCGAGATATTGACGCGGTTAAGCCCCGCATCTTTGAGCTGCGGCGCCAGCTTGGGCAGCAGGGCACCGTTGGTGGTGAGCGAGATGTCCTCGATCTGCGGAATCGCGCGGATGTCACGAATGAGCGGAATGATACGGCGGCTGACCAGCGGCTCGCCGCCCGTCAGGCGCACGCGGCGAATGCCCTCCCCCGCCACCAGGCGCACAAAGCGGGCGATTTCCTCGGCGCTGAGTAGCTCGTCGTGCGCACGGGGCGCCACGCCATCGGCCGGCATGCAGTAAATGCAGCGGAAATTGCACTTGTCGGTAACGGCAATGCGCAGGTAGTTGATATCGCGGCCAAAACCGTCATGTTGCAGGCGCTCGTCCACGCAATCCTCCCCTCGCGCAGGCCATTATTCTTCAAGGAATATAGTACCGTACACGGGAACCGGGCCGACACGCGTACGGCAGGACAGGCCATTCGAGTAAGAAGGGCTTCCCGAGCCCATCCTCAACACGCAAACCGTCCCAACATTCGATGCTTTTCCCGATATTGGCAAAAAACGTCGAATGTTGGGACGGTTTAGATGTCCGCAGGGCTCGGAAGACAAGCCAGACGCCCCTAAAGGCCGCCGTCCCAGTGTCGAATCACGAATTCCCGCAGGTCATTCTGCCGCTTCTGAAACGCCTCGCTTCGGTCGCACTTGAGGCCCATAGCGAGCGCGATGGCGTTCATCGCCCGGTGCAATTGCAGCTGGTGGGCAAACTGAGTCCCGGTGAGGACGATCATCCTAAAGCCCAGCGCGCTTAGCACGGTCATACGCTCCGCATCCGACGCGCTGCGCTGTTTATCAAGATGATCCGAGCCGTTGTATTCAATCCCCGTACCGCTCGCAGGTGCATATACATCGATCTCGAAATACCCAGCCTTAGCGAGATATTTGAACTCGTTGGGAACATCGATCCGATGGTTGAGCTCAACCCTGGTGTACCCGAGCCCGCCTTGGGAACGCTTCGCGACGACCATGATCGCGGTGGCCGTCTCCATGGGCGACCGCGCACCATCGTGCACGCGTTTGAGCACGGCAGCCGCACGTGTAGCCCCCTGACGAGATCGGTTCTCATCGCAATAAGCGATCAAGTCGGCAACGGTATACCTCTGCCCCATCTCGATATAATCGCCTGACGACAAATGATTCAAATGGTATCGGGCGCAGATTTCATACCCATATTCCAGCTGTTCGGGTTCACTCATCCACGAACCCGCCTGGACAAAGCACATGACCTCATCAACCACCAGAAGGCCCTCTGCCACCTCGATAAGATGATCCGAAGGTATGGGAGCCCCAAACACATGTCGCCGGAGACCCGCCGGCCGAGATCGTTCAAAATCGAAGCTGACCAGCGTATCGATACGATCGAGCTCCTCATGCGGGATGCCAAGTGAGGCCAGGTAGTCAGCAACAATCTCGACCGCCGTAGATATTCTCAGCCCCTTGGCATCTAACCCCAGTTTGGGCAGGTCCGCGGTTGACTGCGCCTCGTTAGCAAGCGAGTCCTCATCGTATAGACTGTTTGCTCGCGAAAGCGGCTCAGACGGGCGCGCCACGTTGTGGTACAGCCAGGCAGTCTTATGGGACAGGACGATCGGCAGGTCCATGAGCCCTCCAATGGGTCGGATAACCAACCTTATTCCCCTGCTCGCGGATTCGCACACCTTCGCATGCAAGTTAGCGATTCCACCCGATCGGATGGCAGAAAAACCGTCCCAACATTCGATGCTTTTCCTCAAAATCGAGAAAAGTGTCGAATGTTGGGACGGTTTGAGGCGGGGTGAGGGGCACGGAGAGATCAGGCATCGTGCTCGAACGGGTTAATCCAGCTCTTTTAAGCCATGCGCGAGCTGCCAGTACTCGCCGTGCTGGGCGAGCAGCTCCTCGTGCGTGCCGCGCTCGATGATGCGACCGTGTTCGAGGACCATGATGGCGTCGGCGTCGCGGACGGTGGACAGGCGGTGCGCGATCATAAACGTGGTGCGCCCGCGCATGATGCGGTCCATACCGCGCTCGATGAGCTTTTCGGTGCGCGTGTCGATGGAGCTCGTGGCCTCGTCCAGGATGAGCACCGGCGGATCGGCCACGGCAACGCGCGCGATGGCGAGCAGCTGGCGCTGGCCCTGCGACAGATTGGCGCCGTCGGCCGTGACCGGCGTGTCGTACCCTCTAGGCAGGCGGCGGATAAACGAATCCGCGCAGGCGGCCTCGGCGGCGGCGCGCACCTCCTCGTCGGTCGCGTCGAGCTTGCCAAAGCGGATGTTCTGCGCAATGGTGCCACTAAACAGGTGCGTGTCCTGCAGCACAATGCCGAGCGATCCACGCAGGCTGGCCTTGGCAATGTGCTTAACGTCGATGCCGTCGTAGGTAATCTCGCCGTCATCGACCTCGTAGAAGCGGTTGATGAGGTTAGTGATGGTCGTCTTTCCGGCGCCCGTCGAGCCCACAAAGGCGATCTTTTGCCCCGGTTTGGCAAACAGGTTGAGGTCCGTGAGCACACGGGTGCCCGGCACGTAGGAAAAGTCCACGGCATGGAAGCGCACGTCGCCGGCAAGCGGGACCAAGCCGCACGTGAGCTCGGTACCGTCGGCAGCCACCGCACGGCCCGACTCATCAACGGCTGCCACGTCATGCAGGTGCCCGTACGCGCCCACGCCCTGGCCCTCGGGAATCTTCCATGCCCACGCGGCGTCGCCCGTCTGCACCAGTTCCACGCAGCCCTCGTCCACCTCGGGCTTAAGATCCATGGCGGCAAACAAGCGCTCGGCACCGGCCAACGCGTTGAGCAAAAAGTTGCCCAGCTGCGTAAACTGGTTGATGGGCATGGCCGCCTGACGCACAAAGACCAGATAGCTTGCGAGCGCACCTACATCGGCGAGCCCCTTGATGCAGAGCATGCCGCCCGCCACGGCGACGATGGCGTAGTTGACATAGCCAATCACCACGGTCATGGGCACCATGGAGTTGGCATAGCTCACGGCGGCGGTGCCGGTGCGGCGAAGCTCGTCGTTGCGGCAGGTGAAGCCGGCGACATTCGCTGTCTCGCGGTTAAAGACCTTGATGACCTTTTGGCCCGAGACCATCTCTTCGATATATCCGTCCAGGTCGCCAAGCGATGCCTGCTGGGCGGCAAAGAAGCGCTTAGAGCGCGCGCCCGAGTAGCGCGCATACAGCACAATGGCCGCATCGCACACGAGCGTGATAATCGTGAGCTGCCAGTTAAGGATGATGAGCATGGCCGTGGTGCCCACAACCTGAATGGCGGCCTGAATCACGTTGGCAAAGCTGTTGTTGAGCGCCTCGGAGACGGTGTCGACGTCGTTGGTGAAAAAGCTCATGATGTCGCCCGAGCGCGTGCTGTCAAAATAACTGAGCGGCAGCGTCTGGATGTGCGCGAACAGGTCGCGGCGAATATCGGACACCACGCGTTGGGCCGCGCGCACCATGATCTGTGAGTAGCCCAGGGCCGAGAGCACGCCCGCGGCGTAGATGATCGCCGTCAGGATGACCTGCTTGGCAAGCAGTTCCTCCCCGCCCGTGGCCAAACCGTTAACGATGGGGCGCACCATGTAGGTGCCGGCGAGGCTCGCGATGGCGGCGACGGAGGCGAGCACGCCCACCGCGAGCAACGAGAACTTGGCATGCCCCATGTAGGAGAGCAAGCGGCGCACAGTGCGCTTGAGGTCGGCCGGGCGTGCTTGGGCTGCGGTCTTAGGCATGACGCTCACCCCCTTCCAAGGGCGATCCGCATGCGACGGAGGAAAACGGATCATTCGCGCAACCATCGTCACTGCCGTCGCCGGCTTCCGCGTTCCTCGCAAACTCCATCTGCGAGGCGTAAATCTCCTGGTAGATGTTGTCGCCCGCCAGCAGCTCCTCATGCGTGCCCACGCCGTGGACACGACCGTCGTCCAACACCACAATGCGATCGGCATCCATGACACTCGCGATGCGCTGGGCGATGATGAGCACGGTCGTATCGGAAATCCGGGCGATGTGCTCGCGAATCTTAGCGTCGGTCGCCATATCGACCGCGCTGGTGGAGTCATCAAAAATGAGCACGCGCGGATGCTTGAGCAGCGTGCGCGCGATGCACAGGCGTTGCTTCTGGCCACCCGAGACACCGGCGCCGCCTTGGCCCAACTCGCCGTCCAGCCCGCCGATGCGATCAAGGAACTCGTCCACGCACGCCGCGCGGCAAGCCGCGAGGAGCTCATCGTCCGACGCCTGCGGATTGCCCCACTGCAGATTCTCGCGCACGGTGCCCGTAAACAGCACGTTCTTTTGCAGCACAATGCCCACGGCGTCGCGTAGGGTCGCGAGGTCGTAGTCACGCACGTCACGTCCGCCCACAAGCACGGCGCCCTCGGTAGCGTCGTACAGGCGCGCAATCAGCTGCACAAGCGAGCTCTTGCCCGATCCCGTACCGCCGAGGATGCCCACCGTCGAGCCGCTCTCGATGCGAAGGTCGATATGCTCGAGCACATCCTCGTCTGCATCCGCGCGGTATTTAAAGGAAACGTCGCGAAACTCGATACTGCCGTCCGCTGGTGCCGCAATCGCGAGGTCTCCCGCGGGGTTGGCGATAAAGGGTTCCTCATCGAGCACCTCGGCGATACGGCCCACACTCGTAAGAGCGCGCGTGAGCAGCAAAAACACGTTAGAAATCATCATGAGCGAATTCATGATCAGCAGCACGTAGCTCATAAAGCCCGTGAGCGAGCCCACGCCCAGCTTGCCGGCGAGAATCATGCGGCCGCCAATCCACAGGATGGAGAGCGCAGCCACGTACATCGACAGCTGAAACACCGGCAGGTTGAGCACCGCGCTGCCAAAGGTCTTTGTCGCCGTGCCGGCGAGCTCGGTATTGACGGTGTCGAACTTGGCCTCCTCGTGCTCGGTACGAACGTAGGCCTTGACGGCACGCACGGCGGTGAGGTCCTCCTGTACCACGCCGTTGAGGTGGTCCATCGAGGTCTGGAGTTGGCGGTAGAGCGGACTGACGCGATAGGTGATGACGCCCAGTACGATTGCCAGCACAGGCAAGATGATCGCAAAGACGGTGGCGAGCGGGCGCGACAGCATCAGCGCGTAGATAAGGCCGACGATAAGCGTCACCGGGCCGCGCACCATAGGGCGAAAGCCGTTGCCCACAGCATTTTGGATAACGGTGATGTCCGTGGTCATGCGGGTGACGAGCGAGCTGGCGTCGTAGTTGTCCAGGTTGCCAAAGGCGAGCGTTTGAATCTTTTTGTACTCGGCCTCGCGCAGGTTAGCGCCTAGGCCCGAGGCAACGCGGGCGGACGTGCGGGCATAACCCAAGCCCAGTACCAGCGAAAGCGCAGCGCACACCAACATGTACGCGCCCTGCAGCAGAATGTAGTTGATATCACCCGCAGGCACGCCCACATCGATGATGTTGGCCATGATGACCGGGATAAACAGCTCGAGCACCGTCTCGACCGACACAAAGAACACGCCGAGGATGGCATCGCGACGGTATGCCCCTAGATAGGAAAACAGTATTTTGAGATTGCGCACGCAGGTTCAACCCCCATCAAACGTTGTTCGCAAACGCACGTATTATTGCGCGCCGAATAATGGTGTCAAGTATTCCGAAATCGTTTTCTGCAAGGTTAGCGCCGGCGGCGAGTTCTCGTGATGTGTGTCCATATTCACTCGGAATAATGGTGCGCGAGACTTTTTCGCTCCGGCGTCATCACAAACCTTGACTCTACAATCGTTGTAGGGTTTTCACTACACTGGTACGTAAACAAACCCAGCCAGAAAGCCCCGCCCATGGAACACGACCTCACACGTGGCAATGTCCTTAAGACCATCGCGGTCTTTGCCCTGCCTTATATGCTCTCGTACTTTTTGCAGATGCTCTACGGCATGGCCGACCTGTACATGATGGGGCAGTTTAGCGGCGCCGCCGGCATCACCGCCGTGGGCAATGGCGCGCAAACGCTCTATATCATTACCGTGACGCTCGTGGGCCTGGCCATGGGAACGACGGTCATCGTCGGTCACGCCGTGGGCTCGCGCCGCTTCGATCGCGCCGAGACCGCCATCGGCAACACCATTACGCTCTTTATGGGCGTCTCGGTGGTGCTGGCTGCTGTCCTGTTTGCATTGTGTCCGCAGGTTGTGGCGCTCATTGGCACGCCGCCCGAGGCGGTCGAAGGAACCGCCGCCTACCTGCGTATCTGCTTTGTCGGCATTCCGTTTATCGCCGCGTACAACATTCTTTCGGCCATCTTTCGCGGCCTGGGCGATTCGCGCTCGCCCATGTACGTGATCGGCGTAGCGTGCATCATTAATATCGCGCTCGACTTTCTGTTTATCGGGCACATGGGACTCGGCCCCGTGGGTGCAGCGCTCGGCACGGTGACCGCGCAGACAGCCAGCGTTGCCCTCGCGCTCGTGTGGCTCAAGAGCCGTCGCACAAACATCCACGTTAAGCGCAGCGACCTGCGCCCCCAGCCCGAAGTGCTCAGCAGCATTCTTAAGATCGGCGTGCCCGTGGCCGTGCAGGACGGCTGCATCCAGGTGGCGTTTATGTTTATCACCGTCATCGCCAACCACCGCGGCCTGGTCGACGCCGCCGCCGTGGGCCTGGTCGAGAAGATGATCAGCTTTTTGTTCATTGTGCCGAGTTCCATGGGTGCCACCGTCAGCGCACTCACGGCGCAAAACGCCGGCGCAGGCAAGGGTGACCGCGCGCGTCAGGTGCTCAAGAATGCCATGACCATCTCGGTGGTGTACGGCTGTCTGATCACGGTGCTAATGTGGCTGGTAGCGCCGACGTTTGTTGGCTTTTTTGCCAAGGACGCCGCGGTGGTCGCGGCCGGTACCGGCTATATGCGCAGCTATATTTTCGACGCGATTTTTGCCGGCATCCACATTTGCTTTAGCGGCTTTTTCGCTGCATACGGCAAGAGCTACATCGGCTTTGCGCACAACGTGCTGGCCGTGGCGCTCATTCGCGTGCCCGGCGCCTGGCTGCTGTCGAATGCCTATTCCGATACGTTGTTTCCCATGGGCATCGCCTCGCCGTGCGGGTCGATTCTGTCGGCGGTCATCTGCGTGATTGCCTTTACCGTGCTCAACCGCCGCGGGGCTTTTGACAAGCTGGTGGCGTAGCGGGGCAACGCGAGCCTGGCGCCCCTCCCCGACCCTATTGAAAGGAGCGGTCCTGTGACCGACATACCAAGCGAACACACCGAGGGCCTGCTCCGCATTGGCGAGGTGGCGCGCCTGCTCAATTTAAGCGTGGGCACACTGCGTCATTACGAGCAGATGAGGCTGTTGGAGCCGGCATATGTCGATCCGGCGAGTGGGTACCGCTACTACGGATCGCGGCAGCTCTCCACCCTCAACACCATCGGCAACCTGCGCGTTCTCGACCTGCCGCTGGCGCAGATTCGCGAGTTTGTCACTACACGCGATATGGATTTGATGCAACGGCAACTGACCAAGCAACAGGAGTTAATTGAGCACAAGCGGCGTGAGCTGGAGCGCATGTCGCGCAAGATTGACCAGCGACTTGCCTTGCTTCATGGCGCTTTGAATGCCGATCTCGACACCATTAGCGAAATCGAGGAACCCGAACTTCGCTGCGCCACGCTGCACGAGCGCGTCAATCCCACCGACGCCTATTCGCTGGGATGGCATATCCGCCAGCTTCAGCAGGGGCAGCACGAAACCTTTGCCTATCTTGGCAATCTGGGTGTGGGCATCGCGCCCGAACGCCTGGCCGCCGGCGACTTTGATGGCTACGACGAGGTCTTTCTGCTGCTCGATGACACCGATGAGTACCTGGGCGACGTCGAGGTGCGGCCCGCCGCGCGCTGCCTGACCATTAGTTTCCGCGGCACGCACGGGCAAGCAGCCACGCGCTATGAGCAGCTGCTCGGTTACATGCACGAACACGATCTGGCACCCGCCGGCCCCTCGCGCGAGATTGCCCTGATCGATGACATCATCAGCGACGACCCAGCGACCTACGTAACGCAAATCACGGTGCCGGTTGCCCCAGCAAAGTAAGAACCGCCCGGAAGGCATCGTGCTTCCGGGCGGTTCTTCAATTAGGCCATCAATGCACTAAGCCTGGGGCACCTGACCAGTAGCCAAGATCTGCTCGAGTGCGTCCTCGTCCAGCACGGGTACGCCCAGCTGTTCGGCCTTGGTGAGCTTGGAACCCGCTTTGGGGCCGGCGACCAGATAGCTCGTCTTCTTGGACACGCTGCCCGAAACCTTGGCGCCAAGCACCTTGAGTGCCGCGCCCGCCTCGTCGCGTGTGCGGTTGACGAGCGTGCCCGTGAGCACAAAGGTCAGACCCGCGAGCGGCTGTGCGTCGGCAAGCTCGCCCGCCACGCCAGCGTCGGCTGCGGCTTGTGCATGCGCGGCGCCCAAGTCGACCTCGAGCGACAGGCCCGCCTGGCGCAGGCGCTCCAGCACGGCAAGGTTTTCGGGCACGGCCAGGAACTGTTTGACGCTCGCCGCAATCTTGGGGCCGATGCCCTCGCACTCGGCGATGTCCTCTTCGCTCGCCAAGATGAGCTTGTCGATCGACAGGAATCGCTCGGCGATGACCTCGCCCACGCTCTTGCCCACGTGGCGGATGCCCAGGGCAAACAGCACGCGACCGAGCGGCTGGCTCTTGGACTTGTTGAGCTCGGCGATGATTTTCTCGGCTGTCTTGAGGCCCACCGGAATGGGATCGCCCTTCTTGACGCCCTTTTTGCTGTTGGAGCTGGCATAGGTGCGTCCCGTGTCAAGACCTGCGATGTCGTCGACCGTGAGCTGGTAGAAGTCCGCGACATCGTGGATCAGGCCGGCGGCGATCATCTTGTCGACGATCTCGTCGCCCAGGCCGTCGACGTCCATGCAGCCACGGCTCACCCAGTGGAGCAGGCGCTCCTTGAGCTGCGCGGGGCAGTCGATGGAGACGCAACGGTAAGCCACCTCGCCGTCCTCGTGGACCACAGGGCTACCGCACACGGGGCAGACCTCGGGCATGTGCCAGTCAACCGAATCGGCCGGGCGCTTGTCGAGCACCGGACCCACGACCTCGGGGATTACGTCGCCTGCCTTGTGCACGATGATAGTGTCGCCCTCGCGCACGTTTTTGCGACGGATCTCGTCGATGTTGTGCAGCGTGGCGCGCGCGATGGTGGAGCCGGCGACCGTCACCGGGTCGAACTCGGCGACCGGCGTGAGCACACCGGTGCGGCCCACCTGGATGCGAATTTCGCGCAGGACGGTCTGCTTTTCCTCGGGCGGGAACTTAAAGGCAATGGCCCAGCGCGGCGCGCGGGCGGTAAAGCCCAGGTCGAGCTGCTGCTGGAAGCTGTCGACCTTTACGACCACGCCATCGATGTCGTAATCCAGGTCACCGCGATGCTCGAGGGCCTGGGCGCAGAACTCGTGGACCTCGGCCGGCGTGGCGCAACGAGCCACGTTGGGGTTGACGCTAAAGCCGGCACTGCGCAGCCAGTCCAAAAACTCACGCTGGCTGTGGACGTGCAACGGGTCGGTATCGGCGATGGCGTAGATAAAGGTGGCCAGGTCGCGACGCGCTGTGATCTTGGGATCCTTCTGGCGCAACGATCCAGCGGCGGCGTTGCGTGGGTTGGCGAAGGGATCGCGACCCTCGGCATCGGCCTCGTCGTTCAGACGAACAAAGCTGCCCTTGGGCATGTAGACCTCGCCGCGTACTTCGATGGTACGCTCGCGGTCGGCACCCATGTGGGCGAGCGACGCCTCGGACAGATGCATGGGCACATCCTTGATGGTGCGCACGTTAAGTGACACGTCCTCGCCCGTGGTGCCGTCGCCGCGTGTGGCCGCGCGCACAAAGGTGCCGTTTTGGTAGGTAAGCGCCACGCCCAGACCGTCGATCTTAAGCTCGCAGGTATAAGTGACGCTACCGGCACCGAGGGCATCCTCAGTGCGCTGGAGCCACGCGTCGAGTTCGTCCAGATCCATGGCATCGTCCATAGAATACATGCGTGCCATGTGCGTGACCGGCGTAAACTGCTCGCTCACGTATCCGCCCACGCGCTGGGTATAGCTGTCGGGCGTCACCAGGTCGGGATAGGCCGCCTCGATATCCTGCAGCTCAACGAGCATTTTGTCAAAGGCGGCGTCCGTGATCTCGGGCGCATCGAGCATGTAGTAGCGATAGGCGTGGTAATCGAGCTCGTGGCGCAGCTCGGCCGCGCGCGCGGCGGCCTGGGCATGGGCGTCGGCCGGTGCAGCGGCATCCGCGCTCGCGGGCGTTTCGGTATCGATGTCCACGCCGTCACCAAACAGGCTCGATTGCTCCATAGCGGCACTCCTTCGCTCGATTTCAAACGGATACTAGAGTACCACCGGTCGCGATGGGGTCGAATAACCCTTTCGAACCGCACCGAATCGGCAGCGGCCGGACCGGGGTGGATCGCGCGATCAAACCATGCCTTTGCCATTTCTAAATAATCCGTTTTCCTCCGTCCCCAACGGATCAATAAGAAAAGAGGGGCTGTCCCGCGTTGATGGGACAGCCCCTCTGGCTTCGATATGTGCAATACGGTTCGTTAGAAACCCTGACCGTAGCCCTGACCCTGGCCCTGCTGGCCCAGCAGCTCCTCCAGGTACTGGCGCAGCTGCTCGTCGGTAATACCGCCGTTGCCGGTGTCGGTCGCGCTGTCGTTCTGCTGCTGGTTCTGCAGCTCCTCGTCGGAGCCCAGCTCAACCGTGACCTTCTTCTCGTCCTTGCCGCGCATGAGCGTGATCTCGACCTTCTCGCCCACCTCGTGGCTGCGCAGCGCGATAATCAGGCCATCGGCGCTCGAAATCTCATCGTCGCCCAGCTTGGTGATGACGTCGCCCTCCTGAATGCCGGCCTTGGCGGCAGGACCATCCTCAACGACGCTCGCCACATACGCGCCGCTATCGGTGCTCAGCTTGTTGGTGCGAGCGTTGAGCGCATTGACGCTCGAAAGCGTAGCGCCCATGTACGGATGCACCGGCGTCTTGCCGTCGATGATCTGGTCGGCAATGTTCTTGGCATAGTTAACCGGAATGGCAAAACCCACACCCGAGCTGGAGCCCGAGTAGCTCTCGATGAGCGAGTTGATACCCACGAGCTCGCCGTTATCGTTGACGAGCGCGCCGCCGGAGTTGCCCGGGTTGATGGCAGCATCGGTCTGAATCATGTTGGCATAGATGGTATTACCGCTGGTAGAGCTCATGGCCGTGGAGCGGTAGAGCGCCGACACAATGCCCGTGGAGACAGACTGCTCGTTGCCAAACGGCGAACCGATGGCCATAACCCACTCGCCCACGTTGAGCTTGGAGGAGTCCCCGATCTCAATCGGCGTGAGCTTGGAGGCATCGGCGTCCTTGAGCTTGATGACAGCCAGGTCGCTCGAGGCGTCGTTGCCCACGAACTCGGCCTCGTAGGTGGTACCGTCGTCCATGGTCACCACGTACTGGTCGTAGCCATCGACCACGTGGTTGTTGGTAAGGATGTGGCCCTCGGTATCGAGCACAACGCCCGAACCGACGCTGCCCGAGTTGTCCGACTCGTCGGCAGACTGCGAAAGCGAGCCATTCTGGCTGCCGCTCGAAGTGGCGGTAATGGAAACCACGGAGGGCAGGGCCTTGGCAGAAACGGCCTCGGCCAGCGTGGTGTCCTCGGAATCAATCGTAATCTTTTGCGTCGATGAACCCGAAGCACCCGCCGTCACGGCATTCTTGCCGCCACCGATATTGAGCGTGCCACTCATAATGAGCGCGATGACCAGCAGGGCGCCGCAGGCACAGCCGGCGAGTGCCGTAATAAAGATCGGCAGCTTTTTAGTCTTGGTCTTGACCACTGTGTGCTTGTTCACGACCTGTTGGCTGCCCAGCGGCTGGCCGGTCTGCGTGTCGTAGGCCTGCACGTAGGGAATGTTGCTGTCGGCAGGCGTCGACTCCACCTGCACGCGCGGCTGCTGCTGGGTCTCGCCGGCGTTGCCCGCATCCTGGGGACGCTGGGAATCGTACTCGCTCATAGCTGCGATCCTTTCGTCAAATAACCAAAGGCCCGCCAAACATGTGGCGGGCCATCATTGTTCACGTTGAGTTGTACCCCAATATGCGGGCGCAAGTGTATGAGAACGCAATCTTTTAGGAAGGCTTAAGTTCTACTGCAAACTCGAAAGGAACCCGCACCTGCGGCAAAACCACCGCAAAGGCGCCTGTCCCCCTTGCGGTGGAAATCTAGTCCTTAAACAGATAGCCCACGCCGCGGACGGTGGTGATGTGCGCCGCGATCTGCGGGCCCACCTTGGAGCGGATGCGTCGGATGTGCACGTCAACGGTACGCGTGCCGCCGCAGTACTCAAAGCCCCACACGCGGTGCAGCAGCACTTCGCGGCTATAAGCGCGGTTGGGGTGCGTTGCCAAAAAGCTCAGCAGCGAGTACTCCATCAGCGTCAGGTCGATGGGCTCGTCATCGAGCGTCACCTGGTAGGTAGCCAGGTTGATCTCGAGGTTATCGATGTTGAGCACATCGTCGGCGGCGACGGTCTCCTCCTCGCCCATCAGGCGCTGCGCTCGAGCCTTGAGCTCGTTGGGCGTCGCCGTGGGGCATACAAAGTCGGCATGCGCGTGATTCGGCAGGCGCAGGGTGCCGAGCGCCTCGTCGTCGACGATCACCAACATGGGGACGCCGCCGCGGTCGTCAAGCCACTTGGCAATCTGATCGATGCGGTCACTGCGGATGCCATCGGAATCGAGAATCAGCAGGTCAAAGTCGTGCGCTGCAGTCGGCGAATCGGGGGTGGCCAGGCTCACCTCGACACCCAGGGTGGTCGTCAAGCTGCGGGCAAACTCGTGGAAGCGCGTCGTGCGCGCCATGAACAGGGCACTCTTTTCGGACATATCGGCCTCCAAAGAAATGAGCTCAATCGTACTGGAACAAGCCAGCGCGATTAGGAGTTCGCCAGGTAGTGCTTGATCTCCCACTCGGTGATCGTAGACTCAAACTTATGCCACTCGGCGCGCTTCTTTTTGAGGAAGAAGCTGTGGATATGCTCGCCGAGGGCATCCTTCATAAACTGCGAGTCCTCAAACACGTCGAGTGCCTCTTTGAGCGAACGCGGCAGCGGCGTGTAGCCGGCCTCGACCATCTGACGGTCGGTAAGCTTGAGCGTCTCGGCAGTTGCCTCGGGCGGGAGCTCCAGCTTGCGCTCGATGCCGTCCAGACCGGCCGCTAGCGTGACGGCGTTGACCAGGTACGGGTTGGCCATGGGGTCGGGGCTGCGAAGCTCGATGCGCGTGGACAGCTGCTTGCCGGGCTTGTAGACCGGAATGCGGACCATACTCGCGCGGTTGCGCAGGCCCCACGTGGCGTACTGCGGCACGGAGTCTCCGCCCGTGGTGATGCGCTTGTACGAGTTGACCGTGGGGTTAGTGATGGCGCTGATCTCGCGCGCGTGCGCCAGGATGCCGGCCATGTAGTGCTTGGCGATATCGGAGAGATGGTACTTCTCGTCGTCCTCGCCCCAAAAGACGTTGTTGCCGTCATGGTCGAACAGCGACTGGCACAGGAACATAGCGCTGCCGTCCTCGCCCGCCAACGGCTTGGGCATAAAGGAGGCGTGGCAACCGCTCTCGTATGCCTGCTGCTTAATGATGAGCTTGGCCGTGGTGATGGCGTCGGACATGCTCAGGGCCTCGGCGTGACGCAGGCTCATGCCGTGCTGCGAGCGGCCGGCGGCGTGGAAGGTGTACTCCACGGGCACGGACATCTTCTCGAGCGTGAGGACCGTGTTGCGGCGCAGGTCGCGGGCGGCATCACTCACCGAAAGATCGAAGTAACCCACGTTGTCGAGCGGCTCGGGGGTGTGCTCGTCGGGGAAGTAGTAATACTCCAGCTCGGCGCCCACGTTGAGCAGATAGCCGGCCTTCTCGGCCTTGCGGAACATGCGGCGCAGGGCATCGCGCGGGTCGCCGGCGAACGGTTTGCGATCGGGAGTGCACACATCGCAGAACACGCGAGCGACGCCGTTATGGCTCGGGCGCCACGGCAAAATCTGGAAGGTCGAAGCATCGGGAAACGCCAGCATGTCGGCTTCCTCGGGCGTGGCAAAGCCCTCGATGGCGGAGCCGTCAAAGCCAATACCCTCCTCAAAAGCGACCTCGAGGTCCTCGGGGCTAATGGCAAAGTTCTTGAGGCGGCCGAGAATGTCGACAAACCACAGACGCACAAAGCGGATATCACGCTGCTCTACGGAGCGGAGTACGTAATCGATGTTCTGCTGGTTCATGTCGCTCCCCTTTCTTTCGGGCGGGTTTCGACTGGTCTATATCGCAGATACTATCGCAGAAAAATGTTTCCGCAGGGTTAAAGCGTATCAAGCGCTCAAAAAACGTGCGCGAACAGGGCCGTTGCGAACGAACGGCTAGCGTGAGGTCGATGCGCGGTGTTCGATGTGGCCGGGGATCTCGATGCGCTTGGGGGCGAGCTTTGCGGCCTCGCCTACCGTGGTGGTGACGACGTCGATGCGCTCGGACAGGCGCTCGACCACGCGCTCGGCAATGGTAAGGGTGTCCTGCGCGGCCGTGGTCACGCCGCCAAAGAGCACATGGTTCCAGGGGTAGTCGTCAAACGTCGCGATCTTGAGCCCCGCCGGCAGCGAGGGTCCCAGCTGTGCTAGCGCCTCGGTCAAACGCAGGAAGACCAGACCGTTGACGGCAATGAGGCCGAGCTTTTTGCCTGCATAGCCGCGGATAGTCTCGTCCAAGCGACCGACGCCCGTGGCGCCACCGTCGGCCAGGGTGACGACCTCGCCCGCAAGGCCGCGGCGCGAAAGCTCGTCGGCAAAGGCCTCGGCGCACTCGCGACGCACGGGGCTGTCGTCGCTTGCCTCGGTGAGCAGGCACAGGCGCTCACTGCCAGCGGCGGCCAAGGCGTCTACCAAGCCGGCGACCAGCTCACGGTTGTTAGATGTCACCAGATCGACACCGCCGTCGGCAACGTCGCGGTCGAGCAGCACAACGGGCAGACGTCCCGCTGCCGCGGCGATCGCCCCGTCATTGCCTCCGCAGGTATTGACGACCAGGCCGTCCACGCCGGCATCGATAAGCCTGGTGAGCGACTCTGCTTCCTTTGCGGGATCGTTGCCGCTAATGGCCGTCATAAGCGAGCAGCCGCGCGCGGCGGCACTGGCGGAAAGGCCTTCGAGCATAGCGCTGGAGAACGGGTTGGCGATGTCGGCCAAGATCACGCCGATGAGGTTGGTGCGTGAGCTGCGTAGATTGCGTGCGGCGGCACATGGGCGATAGCCAGTGCGCTCGATAACCGCCGCGATGCGAGCACGGGTTTCCTCGGTCATCTGCCCGGGGCGGTTGTTGAGATAGCGCGAGACCGTGGCCGGGCTCACGCCCGCCTCGGCGGCAATGTCCTTGATTCTCATCTGCGCCATAACGCACCCCGTTTCCCAATTGTCGGCGATCTGAGCCATTTTAGGCATTTTTAAAAATCTCGGCTGCAAAACGCTGCAGATGAGAAGCATCGTTTTTGCGTCTCGAGCAGATGCGATAATGGGCTAGATAGCCGAGTCTTTAGACAGCTCAAAATAGTCGGGATGCAAGGCAATAACCGGGCCCTGCTCCTCGGGCATCAGGTGCAGGTGTGTCTCTGCCAGATAGCTCGCCGCGTCGGTATCGCCCCTCTTAATAGCCTCGAGAATTCGGCGATGCTGCCGACGAATCGGCTCCCAATCCAGATCCTGCGACACCATACGCAGCCAGTTATACCGCTCAAAATGCGTATTGATGCTCTTCATCCAATCCCACAGCATATGGCGGCCGGCAATCACGAAACACGTCTCATGGAACAGGTTGTCCAGGTCAAAGAAACGACGCGTTTCGCTATGGTCGAGCGACTCGGACTCGGCAAGAATCTGCTCAAGCCGATGCTTTTGCTCGGGCGAGGCGGCCGAACAGCATTTAATAAGCACACTTCTCTCGAGTTTCTCGCGCAAGAAACAGGCATTCTCGGCACGCTCCATGCTGATTTTCGAGACATAGGTGCCGCTTTTGGGACGCGTTTCCACCAGCTCCTGCTCACGCAGGCGCACAAAGGACTCGCGAATGGGCGTGCGCCCGATTCCCGTCTCCTTTTCCAGACCAATCGCCGAAAGGCGCGTGCCGGGCCTGAGCTCGGCATAGATGATCTTGGAGCGCAGTGCGTTGTATGCCTGATCTTGCAAGCTCTGATAATGCTGGTGCTGTTCCATAAAGCCCTCGGATAAACCCTCGGTTAGTCGAATACCACCATGCAATACTATCGCATCGACACGCCCCAGCCCCCAATCAGTCTTTTTGGGACGGGGCTCTTTTAGCTACCCTGGCCCGCAGATCGGCCCCCTTGCCACAAAAGTGGCCCATCTACTACGTTAACACGGATAGCCTCGGCCATACCGAAAACCGTGAAAACAAAACCGACGCTCCTATAAGTTGTCAAGAGGCAGTTTGCGGGAGCGTTCTCTCCA
>CABUNB010000048.1 GCA_902492755.1 uncultured Collinsella sp.
ATCGTTGGGGCCAGGCCCGATTTTGCCTCTTGACAATGTCCTGCTCATATTAAAAAGGGACAGGTTTATTTTGGCATGTTTTATCTGCGGAAACGCCTCCGTTGTAGTTCTTAGCTGCGGAGGCGTTTCCGTTTTCTTGTGACGCCTCGGGACTATTCTGTCGTTGCCGGCAGGTGACTATGCGGCATTCTTTATAATCCACGTTCCCAACCCGGTTAATAACTGAACCTGTTTGATCGTCAGCCCTTCTTTTCGAAGGGCCAGTATCGCTTCGTTGCGAAGTGCCTTGGAGATGGATTTGAGTTCTGTGGGCGCACATCCCGCGACGTTTTGCACGACTGCCGCACCAAATTCACTTAGATCTTCCTCTCGCACTTTTGCCGTTGCGCTCGGACGATAGGGCAGCATGGGTACACTTTTCATGAACTTGAGATATGAGCGCGGCGTCGGAAAAAGTGCGTCGACAACGTCCCCGGTGACATGCGGCCGAGACCTTGCTCCCATTAGGTACTCACGATGGCTGCTCCATGGATAGTCGTCATATGTCGCCAGTCCTGCTTTTTGAGGATTCAAATGAATATATCGAATTGCTTCGAGCAGATACTCCTCCGATTTAATCGGCGAATCCCAGAAGCGCTCCTGAAATACGTGGCCGATATGACCCGCGCGTGCATTGTACCTGCCCGCATACGATACGGCTATCGCGTGCATCGCGTCGCTCTTGCGGTCGTCCGGATCGTCGACGAGCAGATGAATGTGATTTCCCATAAGGCACCAAGCGATAAGCTCAATATTGTGTTTGGGGAGGATCGCATCGAGGATTTGAAGCAAGGCGATTCGGTCCTCGTCACCGTCAAACAGCAATTGCCCTCCGTTCCCGCGCAATGTGACGTGGAAAAAACCAGTCGGTGACTTTGAACGAGGTTTTCTCGGCATGGCCCCTCCTTTTAGCTCGGATGGGCTGAAGATACCTTATTGGGAGGTATTGGTTGTCGAGATTCAGTTCACCGACTATAGCTGCTACCTGCCGAAATGTTATTGCGTTTTCAAATTGATGCTTTTTAATGGTAATTGAGCGGGGTGAGAGCCCTCGATGCGGATGTGGACGTTGCCAGCGTCGAGCTGGATTGTTCTTGTGTGAAGACGTCGCAAATGGGCTTCACGCATTTCTACGTAGATAGAAAAATGGCCGGGCGCTCAAAATAAAACGGAGCGCCCGGCCATTTACTAATTGTTCATCGACGTTTGGCCAGATAAAACCTGCCAAAATAAACCTGTCCCTTTTTGGCAGGTTAGTTAAGGGCGGCTTGGGCTAGGCGGGCTTCGGCGTCCTCTTCGGTGACGCCCAGGGCCACGGCGAACTCCTCTATGGAGCGGCGCTTGGCCTCCTTAAGTACGCGCATGTAGTAGGAGCTGGGCTTTTTATCAGCTTCCTCGGCCTGGCGAATGCGGTGCATCATGGTCTTTGCCACGCGGACCGTCTCGGGCGCGCCCAGCTTGAGCTGCTGCTTAAAGTGCGTCTCCTCAAGCGAGCTGTTACGCTCGGTAAAGGTGTCGCACTCTAGCTCGTCATAGTGGCTCAGCAGGTGCTCGGCATCTTGCTGGGAGATGGCGGCATGCAAACGATCGGCCTGCGCCACGGGGTACATGAGGATCGTCTGCGCATGTCCCTGCTTGGTCTCGAGCAACAGCATGGGCTGCGGTGTGTCGTCCCTAAAACCGACGACGGTGCAGACTCCCTGACCCGGATGAATGACGTGTTGACCGATTGAGAACATGCTACCTCCAACTTATACGAATTTGCGTATGTCTAGAATACCACGCTGACGTGCGGAAACCCTTACTTTATGCAGGAAAAGCACACAACTCCGATAGGTAAGAGTATTCGATAAAAGACACAGCTCATTCACACCTTTATGCATTTTCAACGCGTGCATAATCTGCAGGCAGACCGGCATCTTTGAGAGACTCCATACAAGCTGTAGTCAATTTTGTGCATATGCAATTTCGATTGGCTTTACCCTGCGATAGTGCCCGTCGCTTGTGATAGAGTGCTACAAACTCTGGCTTTTGCCCTACGAGTGACCAAGAGCTCGGGGGCTTTAACACAAGGAGGATCTATGCCCGAGAAGATTGAAGAGCTGGTACGCGCTGCGCTTGCTGCGGCCCAGGAGGCCGGCGACCTTTCCGCATTTGAACTTGACGATTGCGCTATCGAGCGACCGGCTGACACTTCTCATGGCGAGTGGACCTCTACCATGGCCCTGAAGTCCGCCAAGCTGGCCCACTGCGCCCCGCGCAAGATCGCCGAGGCCATCGTTGCCCATATGCCCGAGGATCCCGCGATCGAGAAGGTTGAGATCGCAGGCCCCGGTTTCATCAACTTCTACCTCTCCGTTGCCGTCAAGAATGCCATCTTTGGCGAGGCTCGCGAGAAGGGCATGGACTTCGCTAAGTCCAACGTCGGTGGTGGCCTGAAGACCCAGGTCGAGTTCGTTTCCGCCAATCCCGTCGGCCCCATGCACATCGGTCATGGCCGCTGGGCCGCGCTGGGCGACTCGCTCTGCCGCGTCATGGACCACGCCGGTTACGAAATCCAGCGTGAGTTCTACATCAATGACCACGGCTCTCAGATGAACACCTTCGGCAACTCCATCAGCACGCGCTATATGCAGCTTGCCGACATCATCGCCAAGCAGGGCGTTGATATCGACGAGGCTCACAAGCTGCTGATCGCCGACCGTGACGCCTTCGTTGCCGACGAGAACGACGAGCATCCCGAGACCCATCCGTATCAGGACAACTTTGCCGAGACTCTGGGCAAGGACTCCTACGGCGGCGACTACATCATCGACGAGGCCGCCGAGTTCTGGCGCACCGACGGCGATAAGTGGGTCAACGCCGATCCTCAGGAGCGCATGGAGAGCTTCCGCGA
The DNA here is from genome assembly GCA_902492755.1 of uncultured Collinsella sp. Taxonomy (GTDB): domain Bacteria; phylum Actinomycetota; class Coriobacteriia; order Coriobacteriales; family Coriobacteriaceae; genus Collinsella. The sequence goes on from CABUNB010000048.1 coordinate 2,936, forward strand.
GCGCGGCTATGTAAAGATGGTCGACAACATGCGCGACCTCTGCCACGCCGTCAACTGCGACTTCGACCGTTGGTACTCCGAGCGCTCGCTGTACGTGAAGGACACCGAGGGCGAGACCGCCGGCACCTCCGCTGTCGACCGCGCTTTTGAGAAGCTCGACAAGATGGGCTACCTCTACACCAAGGACGGCGCCCTGTGGTTCCGTTCCACCGACCTGGGCGACGACAAAGACCGCGTCCTGATCAAGTCCGATGGCGAGTACACCTACTTCGCCTCCGACGTCGCCTATCACTGGGACAAGTTCCAGCGCGTCGACCACGTCATCGACATTTGGGGTGCCGACCACCACGGCTACATCGAGCGCGTCCGCTGCGTCTGCGACGCTCTCGGCTATCCCGGCAAGTTTGAGGTTCTGCTGGGCCAGCTCGTCAACCTGCTGCGTAATGGCAAGCCCGTTCGTATGTCCAAGCGCAAGGGCACCATGGTGACCCTGCAGGAGCTCGTCGACGAGGTCGGCTCCGATGCCGCTCGCTACACGCTCATCTCCAAGAGCTCCAACCAGATGGTCGACTTCGACATTGAGGCCGTTAAGAAGCGCGACAACTCCAACCCGGTCTATTACGTGCAGTATGCTCACGCCCGCGTGTGCTCCATCCTGCGCCGTGCCGCCGACGTTACCGCCGAGCAGGCCGACGAGATGGGCATGAAGGCCGTTGCCGCCAAGGCCATCGGTGAGAACGTCGATTACTCGCTGCTGACCGACCCGACCGAGCTCGCCCTTTCGCGCAAGCTCAATGAGCTCACCGACCTGATCGCCAGCTGCGCTCGCGATCGCGCCCCGTTCCGTCTGACGCACTTTGCCGAGGAGCTCGCCGGCGACTTCCACAGCTTCTACGCTGCCTGCCAGGTGCTGCCGAGCGAGGGCCGTCCCGTCGACCCCGAGCTTTCGCGCGCCCGTCTGGCGGCTTGCGACGCTGTCCGCGTGACGCTCGCCCTGGTGCTTACCCTCGTTGGCGTTTCCGCGCCCGAGCAGATGTAATCTGCGGGTCATTTGACCGTGTAGGTTTGGTTTAACTGAGCCCTATAAGCCCGATCTCCCACGGAGGTCGGGCTTTTTTCGCAAACGCCGACGTATTGACGAATTTGGAACTGCTGGAAATACGAAACTATGCCGGTTTACTACGATGAATTGAGGAATTCCAACCACGCTGGCTTTTCGCAAAAAAGCGCAAGGCATCTACCTGCGGTTTTAGTTCAACCGGTTTCGGAGTAGTCGCGGTTGAGCGATTCATCGTAGTAAACCGCCATAGTTTTGGCGGAGGCGGTCAGATTTGTGGGTGGTAAACCAAAGAGTGTCCCTTTTGACTAGTCGTTTAAGAACGTCCCCGATGACTAAGTTGCAGGTGGCGGCGGTTGTGTTACACTAACGCTGCGTAGTTGACGCAATCATCTCGATACAGATCAATGATGTCGGTCGTTTTGAACGGAACTAGACTGTTTAGCCGCCCTGAAGGTTTATGCAGGGAGCATGTGATCACAGGGCTTGAAAAGAAAGTTGAGCAAACACTGTGTCTGATCAACAGCAAGAAAACGAAATAACGACGACGCAAGCCGCTCCCGCTGTACCGGTTGCGTCGGACCAGGTCGCGGCGCCCGCGCAAGCCTCGGCTCCTGAGACGCCTAAGGCTGCTTCGACGCCTATGCCTGTAGCGGCTGAGAAGGCCGTGCCTGCAACTGGTGAGGAGGCTGCTCCGGCAAAGCCCAAGCTCACGCGCCGCACGGCCAAGCCTGCCGCTGACGGCGAGGAAGTCACCAAGTCCAAGCGCCGTACCACGCGCACGACGCGCGCCAAGCGCACCGTTGCAGCCGACTCCTCGGCGCCGATTTCCGATGAGGTCGCGCAGGCACGTGCGTTGGCGCAGATTAGCGAGGCTCAGGTGGTGCGCGCCCGCCGTCGTGCTGCCGAGCGCGAGGCCGCGGCTCTGACCGAGCTTGCAGCTCCGTCTGTGCCCGAGACGCCTGCCGCCATCGAGACCCCTGCCGCCGACCTGCCGGCCGAGAAGCCGGCACCGCGCACACGCCGCCGCACGGCTGCTAAGGCCGAGCAAGTTGCGGAACAGGTAGCCCCCGAGCCCACTGAGGCTTCGCTCCGTTCCGCGGCAGGGGAGGGCGCATCGCCTGCTGAGCCCGCTGCGCCTGTCGAGGCCAGCGAAGTTCCCGTTGTCGATCCGGCTTTGCGCCCGCACCGTCGCGGTCGCAAGCCCAAGGCCTTCGTCGAGGCCGAGAAGGCCGCAGCCGCAGCCGCAGCCGCTCGGGATGCTGCGGCGACCGCTGAGTCTGCAACCGCCGCCGACGCGCCCGTCCAGGATGCTACGACTTCCGAGGCCGCTCCCGCCGATGTCGAGCCCGCCGACGTCCGTCCCGGTCGCAGCCGTCGCACTGCTGCTAAGCGCACGTCCAAGGCTAAGGCTGCCAAGAAGGGTGCGTCCGAGGATTCTGCTGAGGCGAACGCCGATGCATCGACTGATGCCGTCGAGCCCCCGGACGTCGAACAGCCTGCATCCGAGAAGCCCAAGCGCGGTCGCAAGAAGTCCGTTAAGGCCAAGGCCGCCGAGCAGCAGGCTGATGTCGAAGCGCAGGTTAATTCTGGCGCCGAGACCAATGACACCGCTGCGGCCAATGTTGACACCGCCGCAACCGATGGTGCCGCCCCCGCCGAGGGCGAAGACGGCGCTCGCCCCAACCGTCGCCAGCACAAGCGCAACGAGGAGCGCAACGAGCGCAAGGACGAGCGCAACAACGACCGCCGCAACCGCCAGCGCGATCGCAAGCAACGCAACAAGGAGCGTAATGCCGCTCCCACCGAGCCCACGCTTTCGCGCGAGGAGCTCGCTGCCATGAAGGTCGCCGAACTTCGCGAGAAGGCCAAGGAGTTCGAGATCGAGACGACCGGCAAGAAGAAAGCTGAGCTCGTCGAGGAGATCTACGTCACCGCCGCGAAGGCCGAGGGCTTCCGCGACATCAAGGGCATTCTGCAGATTCGCCCGGACAGCTCCGGCATCATCCACGCCCATGGCTACATGAAGTCCAACGACGACGCCTTCGTGCCTGCCTACCTCATTCGCTCCGCGCGCCTGCGCACGGGCGACGTCATCGAGGGCTCGCTGCGTCCTTCGCGCGGCGGCGACAAGCGCGCCGGCCTCGCCAAAATCACGACCGTCAACGGTCTTGACCCCGAGCAGATTCGCAACCGTCCCAAGTTCGGCGACCTCACCCCGGTCTATCCCAATGAGCCGCTGCGCATGGAGCACGGCAAGGATTCCATCACCGGTCGCGCCATCGACATCGTGTCGCCGATCGGCAAGGGCCAGCGCGGCCTGATCGTGTCCCCGCCCAAGGCCGGCAAGACTACGATCCTCAAGAAGATCTGCCAGTCCATCTCGATTAACAACCCCGAGGTGCACCTCATCTGCCTGCTCGTCGACGAGCGCCCCGAAGAGGTCACCGATATGCAGCGTTCCATCAAGGGTGAGGTTGTAGCGTCGACCTTCGATATGCCTGCCGACAACCACACCCGCGTGGCAGAGCTCGTCATCGAGCGCGCCAAGCGCATCGTGGAGCTCGGCGGCGACGTTGTGGTGGTGCTCGACTCCATCACGCGTCTTGCCCGCGCCTACAACTTGGCGGCGCCTGCCTCAGGCCGCATCCTTTCGGGTGGCGTCGATTCGGCGGCCCTGTATCCGCCCAAGCGCTTCCTGGGTGCAGCCCGCAATATCGAGAACGGCGGCTCGCTCACCATCCTGGCTTCTGCCCTCATCGACACCGGTTCCAAGATGGACGAGGTCATTTTCGAGGAGTTCAAGGGCACCGGCAACATGGAGCTTAAGCTCGACCGCGACCTGGCCGACCGCCGCATCTTCCCGGCTATCGACCCCGTTGCCTCCGGTACGCGTAACGAGGACCTGTTGGTCGACGAGCAGATGCGTCCGTTTGTCTTTGGTCTGCGTCGCATTCTTGCCGGCATGAACAACACCGAGCGCGCAGCCGCATCGTTTATCAAGGGTCTTAAGGGCACCAACACCAACCAGGAGTTCCTGGTGCGTTCGGCCAAAAAACACAGCGACTACGAGCAGACGTTCTAGGTTGTCATCCACGCGCTGCGATAGTCATCAATGCGATAAAGGGTCGGGGCTTTGAGCCTCGGCCCTTTTCCATTGCGCCGCTCCGCGCTTATTTTTGACCGTAAGACCGACGAGCAGCAGGTTTCCCGTTTCAATCCGACATCGTCGCTTGCAATCGGCAGGGCGGTTTCGCATAATAACTTTTAAGCTTCGCGACGGAAAACGCAGATGAAACGAACCATATACCGTTGCTTTGGGGCATAGCCCCGCTTCATCTTCTCTCGCGCAGCCAACTGAATGATGCGATTTGGGTGCTGGAAGATGGGGAGAGCTCATGGCTTCTTCTGATGCAACACAACGAGCAGTCCTTGCCGGACTTTCGTGCGGGATCGGCCTTGCCGCTCCCGTGGTTATGTATGCCGCGACGCTGCCGTTTTCGTCGGTGAACGAGACGGTCGTGGCGGGTGCGGTTCCCTTCGCCGTGGGCGCGGTGGCGGGCGTGGGCATCTATGCCGCCTCGCTGGGTATCTCCGAGTATCGTGAGCAGCGTGAAGAGCGTCTGTTCCAGCCCGATGCCATGGGCGGTGCCGCCAATCTCAATCAGCATCAAAGCGAGTTCAAGACCGCCTCGATTCCAGCTCAGCAGCAGGATGCGACTCCTTACGCTGCGACTTCTGCTTCTCAGGCTCAGTCGGAGCAGTCTACCTCGGCATTCCTTTCCGGCCTGACCGGTGCGTTCCAGCGCCGTCATGCCGACGATGGTGTTCCTACCATCGCTCGAGCCGCAGATGCTATGGACGAGGCCGAGGCTTGGTCCATGATCGACAGCATGCTCGACGACGATTCGCCGGTTAGCTGCGACCCTGCGCGCTCGCGCGACGTCTATCAAGTCGCCATCGACGAGCTCACCAACGGCGGGCAGACCGGCTCCTTCAATCGCGACGACATCGCCGCCGCGGCGCGTGCCGTGTCGGGCTCCCAGGCCGCCCCTGCGGGCAGCACGGCGGCTTTCGTGGCACTCGTTGCCAACGCGGCAGCCAATAACGCCTACAGCGCTACCTCGGCGGACGCGAACGCTTCTGCCGATAATTCGTACGTTGATGAAGACATGACCGCGGACGAGGAGGCCGTTGCCGCCCGCCGTGCCGCCGAAAGCTCGCTTTGGGGCGCTCCTGCCCAGCAGCAGGCGGCTGAGGCTGCGCCGTACAACGCAAACCTCGCCAGCATGCCTATCATTTCCGGTGCCGCGGACATCGATCTCGATGACCTCGATGAGCCTGCAGCCATCACCGCATCGATTGATGCCCAAGATCGCATCGACACCGGCGACCTTCCGGATGCCTCGCTCGAGGTTGATGTCCCCATGGCCGATTACTCGGGCCACGAGGACATGTGGGCCGCCGCCACCGCGATTCTGGATGAGATTGACGAGCCTGCTCCTGTTGCAGCCCCCGCTCCCGTCGCTGCCCCTCAGCCTGCTGCCCCCGCCTATGTCGGCCGTCACAGCGCTGTGTTCCCCGAGGATACCGCCCGTATCTCGCGCGAGGGCATCGAGCGGGCCGAGGCTATTGCCGCCGGCATTATGGAAAATCGTCGTCACGAGCGCGTCAATCAGATCCTCGAGGAAGAGATCGAGCGCCTGCAGTCCTCTACCGCCAGGCGTACGGGCCGTGCCTATCTGAGCGTTATCGAGGGCGGTACCGCCAGCTTCGCGCCGCTCCGCGCGGAGGCATAACTTCTGCATGGTTAAGATCAATCGAAAATGGGCGGTCGTGACCTGCCTGATGGCGCTCTTGATCTGGGGCAATTCGCTGGTTCCCGGCTCGGGGTCGGGCTCGCTGAGCCTAACGGTCATGGAAGCTATCCGCGGTTTCCTGCACGGCGTGGGACTTCCATATGCATGGGTGACCAACTTTGTTGTTCGCAAGTGCGCGCATTTTACCGAGTATATGGTGCTCGGCATCCTGGCAACGCATGCCTTTGATTATGAGGGGCGGCGCACCTTTGACGTGCTACTGCCCACGGCGGTGTTCCTGCTGCTGATTCCTTCGATCGACGAGACGATTCAGCTCTTTGTGCCGGGACGCGCCGGCATGATCACCGATGTGATGATCGACTGCTGCGGAGCGGCAACGGGTGTTGTGCTCCGATATCTCTTACGGTCGCTGATGTGCGCCAAAAAAGCCGCCTAGGACGTATTGTTTGGTCCTAGGCGGCCTTTTTTATTTGAGGGCTTATATGAGGCGTGGTGGCGTCGTTCCTTAGGTCGGATTTGCCGGGCGCGCCACGCCCTGCGGGTGCGTCTGCTGCTGAAGCGCCTGAGCGCCCAGGGCCAAGCAGCCCATAATGCCCTGTTTGCCCTCGAGGCTGTTGTTGACGATGTAGCTATCGATGTCGGCCATCTCGGGCGTGACGATGTAGCCGTTGAGCATCTCGGCGCACTTTTTGCGCGCGAGCGGCACGATGGGGGTGTGGTCGGCCACGCCGCCACCGATGACGATCTTCTGCGGTGCGTAGCATAGGATGTAGGTCATGAGCGCCTGCGCCAGATAGCCGGCGAGCAGGTCCATGGCCTCCGGGTCATCGGCCATCTCTCCGGCGCTCTTGCCACCCCAGCGCTTTTTGACGCCGGGACCGGCGATAAGGCCCTCGAGGCAGTTGTCGTGGAAGGGGCAGCCGCTGTGCTCGCCAATGGTGTCGCGCGGGTCGCGCGTGACCAGGATGTGGCCGGCCTCGGGATGCATCATGCCGTGCACGAGCTTACCGCCCGAGAGCACGCCGGCGCCCACGCCGGTACCGATGGTCAGATACACCACGTCAGTGAGGCCCTGGGCGCAACCAAAGGTGACCTCGCCCAGGCAGGCGACGTTGACGTCGGTGTCGTAGCCGCAGGGAATATTGAGCTCGTTTTGGATGGTGCCCAGCAGGTCAAAGTAGCGCCATGCCGTTTTGGGCGTCTCCAGGATCTTGCCGTATTGGGGCGAGGCAGGGTTGACTGCGGTGGGGCCAAAGGCGCCGATGCCCAGCGCGGCGATGCCCTTGTCGGCAAACCATGCGTTGACGGCCTCAACGGTCTCCTGCGGGGTCGTGGTCGCAATCTGCTCGCGTTCCAGGACCGTGCCGTCTGCATAGCCCGTGGCGCAGACCATCTTGGTGCCGCCGGCCTCGAGCGCTCCGATAAGCTGCTGCTCTGCCATAGTATTCCTCTCTGGGACGAGGTACTTCTTCTCTAAAGTATAGCGCTCTAAACCATTTAAGAAAGCGCTATAAAAAGAAGCCTCGTGGCCCAACGGGTTCACGAGGTTTCTTTATTGCCTTTAGTTACTGACCGTCCTTACCCGCGCGGCTCGATTTTATCACGCAGAGACTTGAGGTTCTCCAGCGCCGCGTTAAGCGTCTCGTCTCGCTTGGCAAAGTGGAAGCGGATGAGGTGGTTGACGGGCTCGCGGAAGAAGCTCGATCCGGGAACAGCGCCCACGCCCACCTTGGAGGCCAAATCCTCGCAGAAGTCGAGGTCGCTGTCATAGCCAAACTCCGAGATATCCATCATCACGTAGTAGGCGCCCTGCGGCACGTTGTGCGTGAGGCCGATGCTGTCGAGTCCCTGACAGAATAGGTCGCGCTTGGCGGTGTAGAGGTCGAGGACCTCCCGGTAATAGCTATCGTCGAAATTGAGGGCGGTAACGACGGCCTCTTGCAGGGGAGCGGCGGCGCCTACGGTGAGGAAGTCGTGGACCTTTTTGATGCGCTCGGTGATTTCGGCTGGAGCGATGGTGTAGCCCAAGCGCCAGCCGGTGATGGAGTAGGTCTTGGATAGCGAGCTGCAGCTGATGGTGCGCTCGAACATGCCGGGCAGCGTGGCCATATAGACGTGCTCGTGGGGAGCGTAGACGATGTGCTCGTAGACTTCGTCGGTTATGCAGTAGGCGTCGTACTTTATGCACAGGTCGGCGATAAAGGTGAGCTCCTCGCGGGTAAAGACCTTGCCACAGGGGTTGGACGGGTTGCACAGGACGATCGCCTTGGGATCGTTGTCGCGGAAGGCCGCCTCGAGGACCTCACGGTCGAAGTCAAAGGTGGGCGGGTTGAGCGGCACATAGATGGGCTCGGCCCCCGAGAGAATGGTGTCAGCGCCGTAGTTCTCGTAGAACGGCGAGAAAATGACGACCTTGTCGCCGGGGTTCGTGACCGTCATCATGGCGGCCATCATGGCCTCGGTGGAGCCGCAGGTGACTACGATATTTTCGTTGGGGTTGATCGGCATGCCCATAAAGTGCTCCTGCTTGGCGGCAAGCGCCTCGCGCATGGCCTGGGAGCCCCAGGTGATGGAGTACTGGTGGTAGAGCGGCTTGGGGTCGGTGGCGATGGTGCTGAGGCTATCGAGCAGCTGCGCTGGGGGATCAAAGTCAGGGAAGCCCTGCGACAAGTTAACGGCGCCGTACTTATTGGAGATGCGCGTCATGCGGCGGATGACGGAATCAGTAAACGTTGCCGTGCGGTTGGAGAGTTCTTTCATGCCGGTCCTTTCGAGCATTTGCAGTGGGGCAAGTTTACCCCTATGAAACCGGTGGGAAATGCTCGAAATGGTCTCGAAAAACTCTTTTCAAAATTCTTGAAAATTGGGGCTTGCATCGCGTGGCGTTCCTTGCAATAATAGTCGAGCGCGAAGCGCACAGGACACGGTGGGTGTAGCTCAGTTGGCTAGAGCGACGGGTTGTGGTCCCGTAGGTCGAGGGTTCGAGTCCCTTTACCCACCCCAGTTCTTGCTTCGTGTTGATATCGGGTCGTTAGCTCAGTTGGTAGAGCAGGGGACTCTTAATCCCAAGGTCCAGGGTTCGACCCCCTGACGGCCCACCACACGATATCTCCTCTAAAGTCCGCCACAACGGACTTTAGCTTTGGGTCGTTAGCTCAGTTGGTAGAGCAGGGGACTCTTAATCCCAAGGTCCAGGGTTCGACCCCCTGACGGCCCACCAAAGCATGTTAAAGCGACTGGCTTAGGCTGGTCGCTTTTTTGTTGACCTCGCATGGGGTCGGACCCGAAAGGGCGCGGAGCTGAGGAACCTGACTATCGAGCATTTTGTGTGTTTGGAAACAAGAAAGGCGATCGTCCCTGAGGGTGACTGCACTATCTGTCACAGAGCCCTTGGAGTTTCCGCGTCAATACCGTAGTTCAAACTATTGGCCGCGACTAGCGCGGTCAAGTTGCCTCACCATTTTCGTGACGTCACGAAAATGGTGAGGCAACTGGCGTTTTGCTTCTCCGTGCTTCAGATCACGCTTTCCCGTTCATATGCTTCACCATCCGCTCGAAGTCGTTCTCGTAGGTCTTGTCCTGGAGCTTCTGGAACTCGTGGAAGCGCTCCTTGGCGATCTTGTCCGCCGTCTTCTTGTTGCGGTTGCCGAGGCCCTTGAGCACCTCGCGCCCGCTGAATGTCAGGAAGCCGTCGAGCAGGCGCTCGCAGTCCTCCATGCTCGTTAGGACGTGCCGCTCGGCCCTGTCCTCGAGCGTGTCGAGCAGCATCGTGACGAGGCGGTTCAGCTGCCTGATCTCGTCCTCGGACAGGTAGTTCTTGGCTACGGTGACGTCCGAGGAGTGGATGCGCCCCTCGGGGCCACCCTTCCATGACGTGAGCCCCATGTTGGGCTTGGACGGGTCGGAGCGCCCCTGGACGATCTCGGCCGCGGTATGTCCGGTGACGGCGTAGTGCATCTTGTTCTGGACTGCGGCGTAGAAGTTCTTGGCCATGGTCGAGTCCTTGTCGTAGTCGAAGCTGCACTCCTGGAAGATGTCGGTGATCTTGAGCCACACACGCCGCTCGCTCGCGCGGATGTCGCGGATGCGGGCGAGCAGCTCGTCGAAGTAGTCCTTGCCGAAGGGCCGGCCGTTCTTGAGCATGTCGTCGTTGAGGACGAATCCCTTGGTGATGTACTCCTTGAGGGTCGCCGTGGCCCACTGGCGGAAGCGGGTCGCGCGCATCGAGTTGACGCGGTACCCGACGGCGATTACCGCATCGAGGTTATAGAAAGTCTTCGGCCTGCCTCCCTTGGAGGTTTTTTCGAAAAGTTCTAAAAAACTAGTTGAGCTGGCCTTTTGTAGCTCTCCGCTGTCATAAATGTTCTTCAGGTGCGCCGAGATTGTCGGCACGGTGACGTCAAACAACTCGGCCATCGCCGCCTGTGAGACCCAAAGGGTCTCATCCTTGTAGTAGACCTGTACCGGCACGTTTGCCCCCTCGGACTGGTACAGGATTATCTCGGCCTGGATGGGGTCTTCCATATCTCTTCCTCTCTGGTCGGTGGGCTACGCGTTATTCGCCTTCATCATGTGGTAGCTACATGCCTAAAGAGGATACGCGACCGCGAGGACATAAAAGGGTCTATATCACGGATACGATGGCGTTTCTTTTCTAGCATAATTTCAATGGTGTTAAAGTCGCCGTTGGGCTCAATAAATATCGAGAAGCTGTGTTCTGCTCTAGATGGGTGCTCAGCCTAGTCTGCGCGATAGTGCGATCCGAGACTTTCGGTCCGTGCGCGCATGGCTTTGACCATTTCCTGTGCTAGTTGAATCTGCGATTGCAGGCGGGCGAGGGCTGCGACTTCGCTGTCCTGGACTTTCTGTGTGCTCAAGGTCGTTGCCTCCGTCTCCAAGCCCTCAAGCTCTTGCAGCGCCTTGGAAAGGCCAACTTCGGTCCTGTTGATCATGCAGTAGGTACTCATTGTGCGTTTGAGGCAGCGGGTCAGGCGCTCGGCGTCTGCTGTAGCTATGCCATGCTGGGGGAGGGCGATATCCATCGGAGCGCCCGCCTTGGGAGCGTCCAGCGCTGCTTGAGCCGCTGATGCGCCTGCGATGCGTCCGAACACGATGCCATTGGCACTCGACAAGCCGCCGATGCGGTCGGCGCCGTGCATGCCGCCTGTTGCCTCACCGCAGGCGTAGAGGCCCTCAACGCCCGTGTACGCGGTCTTGTCGATTTTGATACCGCCGTTGGCGGCGTGGGCATACATCGCCACGCGCATCTCGTCGGTCGGCGCGATGCCGTGCTCGTCTTGTAGCCAGGTGGCAAAGGTCTGCACAAACTCGGGGATGTCCTCGCGGGGGAAGTCGTAGTGGAGCGCCAGGCCCTCTGCACCTGCCTGATCTATGACGAGGTCGATGGCGCGGGAGGCCAAGCGCGAGGTGAAGGGGCCATATCCGGAGCGTTGCTCAAGCAGATCGTCCAACTTTTCGTCGGCAATATCGACCGGTTGGTCGAACTTGACGTAACGCCAGGTCTTCTCGTTAAAGACAAGGTTTCGTTTGGGCTCGATAAAGCCGGGCATCATCTGCATGAATTCTATATTAGTAAGCGATGCGCCGTGCGCCAGTGCGATGGCCTGCGAGGAGCTGAGCACATCAGCCGATGTAAGGCTGCGCTCGAACAGGCCGCCAGTGCCACCGGCTGCGATGATCGTGGCCTTGGCAGCAAAGGGCACGATTCGATCTTTGGTGAGGTCGTAGAGCACGGTTCCGGTTATTCTGCCGTTCGTGTCCTCAACAAGGTCTATAAGCTCGTGGCGGGGGAGCAGGCGAATGCCGAGAGACTCGATCTGGGCCGTACACGCGTCCTCAAGGGGTTTGCGGGTAAGGCCGCGCCACATGCGCGTCTTGTGGTCAAAGCAGGGGATAAACTGCTTTTGCTGAGCGCTCTCAGCGCTTTGCGGACGCTGGAGCTCAACGCCCAAGTCTTGCTCGAGCCATTCAATTGCCTGGGGAATGCCGTGGACAAACGTCTGGACAAGCTGGGGGTCGGCGACGCCGCCACCAACGGTCTGGATGGTATCGATGAGGTCTTGTTCGTCGTCTTCGTTAACGGGTCCGATAAGCCCCAGCCCCCAGGTTCCGGGGAAGAAGCTCGATCCACTCATAGTCTTGCCGGCGCTTGCCACAGTGACGGTTGCACCCGTGCGTGCCGCTTCGATGGCGGCACAAAGGCCCGCAATGCCAGATCCAATTACCAGTACATCAGTCGATTCCATCGGATTCCTTTCTCGTCCGGCGCATTGTCGCACGGGTGATCGGTAATGGGGCCGCAAAGACTCGGCAAATCGGTAAAGGGCACATATGACAGGTGGGCGTCATGGACGCTCTGACGTTTCATCTCGTCACATCTCGTATTTCGCCCCAACTGATATATCGGCATTCGCTACCCTGCGATAGCGTAAACAAAAAGAGCCGCTACCCCGAAAGGTAGCGGCTCCAAAGCTCAACTATTTGAGCATCGCGCGGGCGCGATTAGGCCTTGAGGGCCTCCTCGACGGCGACAGCGCAGGCGACGGTGGCACCGACCATGGGGTTGTTGCCCA
>CABUNB010000049.1 GCA_902492755.1 uncultured Collinsella sp.
ATCGTTGGGGCCAGGCCCGATTTTGCCTCTTGACAATGTCCTGCTCATATTAAAAGGAACGTCCCTATCTGCCATCTACGCGCTTGGCCATCCAGACATGGGGCTGGCCCTCGTCTTCGTGATCTACCGGGGCAATTTGCGTGTAGCCCGCCTTTGCATAGAGCGGCAACACGTATTCCTGCGCATGCAGCTTAATAAGCTTAGCGCCGGCATCGCGTGCACACGAAGCACTGGCCTCGACGATCGCACTCGCCAGTCCGCGACGACGCATAGCCGGCAGCACGGCGACGCGCCCCATAATGTAGGTCTCCCCCGCCGCGACACCTTCGTCCAAGTCGCACGCCGGCGACACCGGAGCCTCTGCGTCAGCCGCGCGCTCAAGCTCTTCGGGAAACACGCGCGAGCAACCGGCAAGCTCGCCGTCTACATAGAGCGTCACATGAATGCAGTTCGGATCCTCGTCGATAGCGTCGAACTCATTCTCGTAGCCCTGCTCGTCCATAAAAACGACGCGGCGCACCAACGCCGCGTCATCAAAGCATCCCGTCTTAAGTTGGATATCCATGCTGCCCTTTCATTCAATGCGAACGTTAGGGACAGATTTTAGCGAAAATGAGCTCCGCGCACGCTAAACTTCGCGCGAGCCTTCGCCAGGCAGTCGTAATGACCCACGTTATGGGCATCGCTCGCGATGAAGCTGTACAGGTTCTGATCGAACAGGCGCTGTGCCGGCTTTTTCTCGCGACCAAAGCGACCGCCGGCAATAAAGTCCGCCGAAGCCTGCAGCTTGCAGCCCATATCGACCAGGCGCTCCGCCACGCTTACATCCTTTTGAACCGCACGATAGCGCTCAGGATGAGCGATGATCACCTGGTAGCCACGGCACTGCAAATCGTAAATCGTGTTCTCGTACTCTCTAAACGCATACGCATCGGCATGCGTCGAAAGCTCAAGCAGGAACTCATTGGTTCCATCAAAATGCAAGTGCTCCGCGGCATCGATACCAAGCTCAACGAGCTTTCGATGGTTGACCTCGAAGCCCATCTGGAGCGGAAAACCGTCAGCGTTATCGCGCAGCAGCTCAAAGGCATCCCACATCTTGTCGTAATCAAAATAGGGATCACGGCAGTGAGGAGTGCAAACGATTCTGGTTACACCGGCCCGCTTGGCAGCCTCGAGCATCGCCAAGCTCTCATCGAGATCGGCGGCGCCGTCGTCTACACCCGGCAAGATATGGCAATGAATGTCACGCATAGGTCAGCCTTAATCAACTAAACGTTTGCTCGGTTGGTGAAGATGCCCTTTTTGGAAGTCCCCTGATCGTCGGAGCCCTTCTTAACCTTCTTACCGTCCTTGGTGTAGTAGGAGTAGTAGTACTCGCTGGTCTCGGTCTCGCAGTAGTTCATAACGGTACCGATGAGCTTGACCTTCTCGGACTTCTTAAGCTGGCCGATAGCGTTGAGTGCCTCCTCGCGCTTGGTGAAGTCCTCGCGCACCACGAACAGCGTGCCGTCGGTCAAACTTGCGATCTCGGCAGCATCGATGAAGGTGCCGACCGGGGGAGCATCAAAGATGACGTACTGAAACTTGGCGGACAGTGCCTTTACCAGCTTGGCAAAGCGGTGAGAGACGATGATGTCGGCAGGATTGGGAATGTGCGGCTCGGCATCGAGGAAGTAGAAGTTCTTCTGACCCGTCTCGACAATTGCCTGGTCAATGGAGATCTGCTCGGAAAGGACCGCATAGAGTCCGCCGCGCGAACGAACGCCGAGCATATCGGAAAGGGACCTGCGGCGCATATCGGCCTCGACCAGGAGCACGGACTTGCCGCTCGTGGCGATAGCCTGGGCAAGGTTGATGGAAACCGTAGACTTGCCCTCGTTGGGAATCGAGGACGTAACGGTGATGGTGCGAATGGGGTCGTCCACGCTCGCAAAGCGGATGTTGGCCAGAAGGGTCTTGGCGGCATTCTGTACAACGAGCTTATCGGTGTTCTTTGCCTTAGCCATGCCTATTTACCACCTTTCATAGCCGGAATTCGGCCAACAACGGGAATGCCCAGGAGCTCTTCTGCCTCTTCGGCACCGCGGATGCGGGTGTTGAGCATGTCTGCCAAAACGACATAGGCAACTGCGATAAAGATGCCCGCGAGGAACGCGACAGCAACGTACAGCATACGCTTGGGGCCGCTGGGGACTTCGGGAGTCTTAGCCTCGTCGATAACGTTGATGCTCTGGGCAGCGCCGACGTTCTGAGCGACCGTACTCACCGAGCTGGCCATGGCCTTTGCGACCTTAGCCGTCTCCTTGGCATCGGTGCCGGTAACCGAAAGCGTAATGACACGCGTGGTGGTCTCGGAGGAAACAGACACCTTGTAGTCATCCAGGTCAGCAAGGCCCAGCTCATTGGCAGCACCGCTCTTAACGCTATCGCTATCCAGCAGCGTGGCGATATCGTTGGAAAGCATCTGGCTCGCCGAGAGATCGTTGTAGCTCATCTGACCGCTATCGTCGGTTTTGGCGAGAATGTACATGCTCGTCGTCGCGGTGTAGGTGTTGTCCATCGCAACGAAGGACACGATGCCCATGGCGATCGCGCAGACCACCGGAAGGGTGATGACCAGCTTAAGGTGCTTCTTCAGCAGCTGGAACAGTTCGAGAAGGGTCATGCAGCTTGCCTTTCATTTCCCCAGTTCGGATTGACAAAACTGTCCGTATGTTATCGCATCTTTTTACCGAGACCAAACTCTATACATAAGAAACAGGCTCTCCTGTAAAAATGTCGGAAGCAATCGTAAAATTGCACAACAACGCCGCACCCGAAAGTCAAATGCGGCGTCTGCATCAATATCTATGTTGTATCGCTATGCGAATGGCTCGTCCTGCCGTATGGGAAACGTCACCGTAATGGTGGTTCCCACGCCCAACTCGCTCGACAGATCGAGCGTGGCGTGATGATACAGGGCCGCATGCTTGACAATTGCAAGCCCCAGACCGGTTCCGCCGCGCGCCTTGGACCTACTCTTGTCCACGCGATAGAACCGCTCAAATACCTTGCCCCGTTCTTCAGGCGCGATACCGATTCCCGTGTCGGCGACCGCGAGGAACGGATGGCCTTCGTCGTTGGTGCCGCACTGCAGCGTAACCGTACCGCCGGGTCGATTGTAGCGGATGGCGTTGCTTGCCAAATTATAGATGAGCTCGTCGATCAAGCGCGACACGCCTTCGATGACCACAGGCTTGGTCTCATGACTTATCGTCACATTCGCCTGACGGGCGACCTGTTCAAGACGCTGCTCAACCGCGTAGATGGCACGCGAGAGCTCAATAGGCTCCGTGGACCCAATGGGCACCGCCTCGCCCTCAGTTGCACGCTCGGCCTCGTCCAAGTTAGACAGCGTAAGGATGTCGTTGACAAGCGCCGCCAAACGGCCCGACTCACGATAGATGCGACCGCCAAAGTTGCGCAGGTCGTCCTCGCCCTCGACCATGCCGTTTGCGATGAGCTCAGCATAGCCCGAAATCGCCGTAAGCGGCGTCTTAAGCTCATGGGTGATATTCGCCGTGAACTCGCGGCGCATACGGTCGTTGTCCGCCAGCACCGCCATTTGGCGCTTGAGTTCCTGGCGCTGCGACTCGATACGCTCAAGCATGGGGACCATCTCGGCATAGGCGTGCTCATAGCTACGGCGTGGGTGGTCCAAATCCACCTCTTGCAACGGCGCGATGATGGCACGGGACTCGCGGCGCGCCATAAAAAACGAGAGTACCGCACCCGCTGCTGCGATAAGCAGCATCGGCGCCACCATCGACAGCAAAATCGCCGCAACGCCAGGCTGGGCCTGCGCCAAGCGGACAACCTGGCCGTTATCAAGGGCGACGGCGCGATACAGCATAATCTCGTCGAGCGTAGAGCTTGCGCGCTCCGCGGAACCCGAACCATTCTCAAAGGCCTCGATAACCTCGGGGCGATCGCCGTGGTTGGGCAGTGTGGAAGGCGACGCCTCGTTGTCGTAAGCAACCGATCCATCCTTGTTAATCAGCGTGATGCGCAAGTCCTCTCGATCGAGGCTACGCAAGAACGGGATGGGCTCCTGCTGCTCGTCGAGGGCGGCAGCAATGAGCTCGGTTTCCTGCGCCAGGTTGGCACTCGTGGCATCCGCCAAGGTGTTTTGCACAAAGAACGCGCCCAGCACCGTAAACGCCACGATAACCGCCATGGCACAGACAAAGATCGTCACAAAAACGCGGTGGGACAGCGTATGTTTTCCCTGGGGGGCGAAGACCACGGGTTACTCCTCCGATGCGGTGGCCGCGGTGTCGTCACCTTCAGCACCATCACCGGCAGAAGGCTCGGCCAAGCGGTAGCCCACGCCGCGCACGGTCTCGATGGCGCTGGCATGCTCGCCCAGTTTTTGGCGAAGCGTCTGCACGTGCACGTCAACGGTGCGCGAACCGCCGTCGAAGTCCCAGCCCCACACGCTCTGCAGCAACGACTCGCGGGTAAAGACCACGCCGGGCTTGCGCATGAGGTACTCGAGCAGGTCGAACTCGCGCAGGGTGAGCTTAAGCGACTCGCCGGCAACAGTCACCTCACGATGGCTGGGCGAGAGCACAATGTCGCCCACGCTGAGCACATCGCTTGCCTGTTTGACCATGCCGCCGCGACGCAGCAGTGCGCGGCAGCGGCTGGCGAGCTCCATGAGCGAAAACGGCTTAGTCAGGTAATCGTCGGCACCGCCATCGAGCGCCATCACCTTGTCGAGCTCGGTATCCTTGGCGGTAAGCATCATGATGGGCACCGTCGCCGTCAGGCGATCGGCACGCAGTCGACGCATAATCGCCAAGCCATCGGTATCGGGCAGCATGATGTCGAGCAGGACGGCATCGGGTACCCGTCGCGCCACAGCAGCCTTAAACTCACCGTCGCACGAAAAGCCTTCGGCCTCAATCCCCTGCTTGCGCAGCGCATAGACCGTCAAATCCCTGATGTTGTCATCGTCCTCGACGTAATAGATCATGTTGAACCCCTTTGCGGCCGGCATGACCGCATCTTAACCCTAAAGGTACCTTTACTAGATGGTATCAGCCAAAACGCCCCGTCAAATAATCCGCCGTGCGCGGATCGGTCGGATTCTTGAAGAGTTGCGCGGTGGGCGCGTGCTCCACCAGCTCACCCAGCAAAAAGAATGCGACCGAATCGGAGATACGCGCCGCCTGCTGCATATTGTGCGTAACGACCACGAGCGTGCAGGTCTCTTTGAGCTCGCAGGCCAGCTGCTCCACCACCAGCGTCGACACAGGGTCGAGTGCCGAGGTCGGCTCGTCCATCAGCAGAATGTCGGGCTGCACGGCAAGTGCGCGGGCGATGCACAGACGCTGCTGCTGGCCGCCCGAAAGACCCAGACCCGACTCTTTGAGCTTGTCCTTGACCTCATCCCATAGCGCAGCGCGACGAAGGGAGTCCTCGACCAGCTCATCCAGCGCAGCGCGATCGCGCACACCCATACCGCGCGGGCCATACGCGACGTTGTCGTAGATGCTCATGGGAAACGGGTTGGGGCGCTGGAACACCATGCCCACGCGCTGGCGAAGGCGGCAGATGTCGTAGTCGCCCAGGATATCTTGACCATCGAGCGCAATCTTGCCCTCGATGCGGCAGTCCTTGATGCCGTCGTTCATGCGGTTAAAGCAGCGCAGCAACGTGGACTTTCCGCAGCCCGAAGGCCCGATGAACGAGGTAATCTGCTTGTCGCGGATCTTGATATTCACGTCCTTGAGCGCATGGTGGTCGCCATAGAACAGGTCGAGGCCCTCGACATCGATTCGCGTCGGCGAGGCGGCAAGATCCTCTGCCGTGGGGCGAGTCGCATCCCCAACCTCGCGCTCGTGCGCGGCCTCGGCCTGCGCTTTCATGAGTTCTTCAAGCTCCGTGGGCTCCACAGCCGCAGCAGCCGTCATACCGCATACCTCCACATCGATATCAATTCAGCAGTATCGATAGTAGGAATCGCGGCTCATATGCACGTGAGCGCATTGTCAAGTGTTTGTAAGGGCACACTGGCTATGCGGCGGGCAGCTCGATGGTGAATATCGTGTGTTCGGGCGTCGATTCACATGCAACGGTACCGCCGTGCGCGCATACGATCTCCTTGGCGATGGCAAGCCCCAGTCCAGCGCCGCCGCGATTGGTCGCACGCGCCGCATCCAGGCGATAGAACTTCTCAAAGATCACCTTGAGCTTTGCCTCAGGGATGGGATCGCCCTGATTGATAAAGCGCACGCGCACGCCACCGCCGCCCCGGCGTCTGGCCTCGATCGTGATGGTCGAGCCCTCATAGCTATAGGCAATAGCGTTTTTCATGATGTTGTTGAACACGCGAGCCATTTTGTCGCCATCCACGAGCACCGTCAGGTCCTCGCGAATATCAACTTGGACTTCCTTATGCTGCTCGTTGAGGATGGGATAGAACTCGTCAGCCACCTGAGCCAGCAGCAACCCCAGATCAACATAGCCGCGCGTGAGCACGATATCGTGGAAGTCAAAGCGCGTGATATCGAAGAACTCTTCGATGAGCGTATCGAGCCGGTGCGCCTTGTCGAGCGCCACGCCCGTAAAGTGCGCACGTTGCTCAACCGGCAGCTCGGGAGCCTCTTGCAGCAGCGAAAGATAGCCCACCACACTGGCAAGCGGGGTGCGTAGGTCATGTGCCAAGTACGTGACCAGATCGTCCTTGCGATGAGATTCGTCACGCAAGGCCTGTTGCACCTTGCGCTCACGGTCACGCACGCGGTTAAGGGCGCCCTCGACCTCCAAGAAGTCGCCGTCGATGTTGTCCCAGGTGTCGGGGTGATCGATCAGGCGATCTTGAATACGAGCAGCCAGCACACAATCGGCATGCTGCTCGCCCTGCTCGTAGCCCTGGTAGTACAGGGCGCGGCCGCACAAGAACAGCACGCACGCGGCAAGCGCCAGCACAAAGCCAAGCATGTTGAATACAAAGCCGGCATCGAACAGCACCGGCCCTTCGATGCCGCCGAGCGCCATGGCGCCAATCGCCAACGTCATGGCCCACGCGGCGCCGCCAATCACCACGCAGCGGCACACGATCTCAAATCGATCGATCAGCAAAAAGCCAACAAGCAGCACCGCCAAGATTCCAGCGATGTTATCGATGCCAATCAGCAGCAGGCTCAGCAAAAAGAGCAGCACCGTTGCAAGCGCGCGGTTGTCGACGACTGACCTCACGTATTCAAAGAGTCGATCGGGCACCTCGAACGCTTGCCTATCGTCTTTTGTCATATCAAGATCCTCACAAGCGAAAAGCGTTATTCGATGATGTAGCCGACGCCCCAGACGTTTTTGATAAAGCGCGGCTTTTGTGCGTCGTCGCCGATCTTTTCGCGCAAGTGGCGAATGTGCACCATCACCGTATTGTTGGAGCCGGGCATAAAGTCCTCGTTCCATACCGCGCGGAACAGGTCCTCCACGGCCACCACGCTGCCGCGATGCTCGACCAGATACAGCAAGATTGAATACTCGGTGGGTGTGAGGCGTACCGGTGAACCGTCCACCGTTACGGAACGAGCATCGCGGTTGATCTCCAAGCCGTCGAGCTGAATGGTCGGCGACTCGGCCGCCTGCGCACGGCTACCGTAGCTGGTGTAGCGGCGAAGCTGAGCGTGCACACGCGCGATGAGCTCCAGCGGGCGGAACGGCTTAACCACGTAATCGTCCGCACCAAGCGAAAGGCCCTCGATCTTGTCTTGCTGGGCATCGCGCGCCGTCAGCATGATCACAGGATAGGTATGGCTGGAACGGATCGTACGCAGCAGCTCAAATCCATCGATATCGGGCAGCATGACATCCAGCAGCGCCAAATCGAACTCCTGCTCCAAGATTGCCTTGGCAGCATCGGCCCCGCTATAGGCAATCTGGACATCAAAGCCCTCTTTTGTAAGGTAGATACCAACCAAGTCGGCGATGGCCTTCTCGTCATCAACTACCAGTATGCGCTCGTTCATGCGTGCTCCTCTCGCGCTCCATTATGCCCGAGGCGACGCACGCCACACACAACAAGCGTGGGTGATTAAGTCGGCCTTAAGCACCCTTGTGCCCGTTCGGGAGCGGATGTGGGCCACGCACGCACGCGATGATCGCCGACGACGACAAACGATATACTCTAGTTCCAGAAGAGACCATCCCGTCGAAAGCGAAACCTGTGAAGACCCTCACCTCTTTTGCAAAGCGCTCAGCCCAGCTTGCCGCCGGCTTTGTCTGCGCTATCGCCCTTGCCGCTGGCGTGCCCACCGTCGCTGGCGCCCAAGTGCTCACGACCGACAATGTTTGCGGCAAAACCGCCGATGCGCGCGGCATCTCGGCCGAAAACCTGCCCGATATCGATGCGACCAATGCCCTCGTCATGGGCAAAGACGGTACCGTCTACTATGCCCGCGGCGCCGATGAGCAGGTCAAGATTGCCTCGATCACCAAGGTCATGACCGCAATCCTAACCGTCGAGAATTGCAAGATGGACGAGAAGGTCACGGTGAGCAACGCCGCAGCCACCGTGGGTAATTCGACCGCTGGCTTGCTCGAAGGCGACGAGCTTACCGTGGAGCAGGCACTGCGCGGCCTGATGATTCCCTCGGGCAACGACGCCGCCATCGTTCTCGCCGAATATGTGGGCAAGAAGATCGACCCTAAGACCAAAGACGCTGAGGCCACATTTGTGAAGGCCATGAACGAGCGCGCTAAGAAGCTCGGCTGCACCGGCACGCTTTTTGAAAACCCGCATGGTCTGGACTTTGATGAGTGGGCTGGCGATATGCACTCAACCGCACACGACGTAGCGCTGATGATGCAGGAGGCCATGAAAAACAACACGATCCGCGAGGTCGTAGCGAGCGAGGATTCCTGGATCGAGGTCACGGGCGCCGACGGCACCGACCATTCGCATTCCATGGACACGCATAACTATTTGCTGGGCCAAGATGGCAACATCGGTGGCAAGACCGGCACCACCGACGATGCAGGCTATTGCTTTACGAGCGCCTACAACCGCGATGGCGACGAGATCTACACCGTTGTTTTGAACTCCACCACCACCGACCAGCGCTTTACCGATACCGCAACCCTTGCCAACTGGTACTACGGTCACAAGGTGACGGTCGCAATCGCCAACACGCAGGAAAAGACCGCCAACGGCAACCCGCTTATGGCACGCATTAGCCAGACAGATTGGACGGACAAGACGATCGACGCCACGCTCGCCGACCCCGCCGCACAGGCAACGGTGTTCTCACTCGCCGGCGAAGTGACCGAAAAAGTTAGCTACGATGACCTTTCGGGCACGGTGCATGTTGGCGACAAGGTAGGCAGCGTTACGCTCAAGCAGGACGGCACCAAGGTCGCCGTCATGGACCTGGTTGCCGACGAGGAAGGCTCGGGGCCCAATCCCATCGAGTGGCTGCTCGTGAAGCTCGATCGCTTAGGCCGCCGCATCGACAACCGGCCACTCACGGCAGAGAGCGAGACCGTAGCCAAGGCGCCCAAGGCGTAGGACCGGAGCGATATCACATCGAACCAAATGAGGCGTCCAACGGGGCGCCTCATTTTTGAGGGTTCGAATCCCCAGCTAACGTGGTTCAACTAAAGAAGGGTCCCTTTCGGAACCCTTCTTTAAAGTCTTACTGGCGGAGAGCTGGGGATGTCCGGGCATGCTACGCATGCCCTCCGGCTTCAAAGCCTGACGGCTTTTCGCCCACGGGCTACAAACGCTTTCGCGTTTGCTTAACGCCCGTGCCCTCTCGGGTTCGAATCCCCAGCCTCCTTTCTCCACACAAAAAAGGGCCCCAAATGGGACCCTTCTTCAAATTCGTACTGGCGGAGAGCTGGGGATTCGAACCCCAGATGCCCTTTTGGGGCATACTCGCTTAGCAGGCGAGCACCTTCGGCCTCTCGGTCAGCTCTCCGTAACAGCCGTTCTATAGTAACCAAACAGCCGAAGTTGGGCAAGGGGAATTTTGAGGCGTTTCCTCTTTTACCTCTTTTACCTCTCTTTTACCAGTAAACGTCTCAGTCAATCATCTCAACCTGTAACATCTGCAGGCCGTAATCCCCTCCAGATGTTACAGATTGAGACAAAGATACAAGGACGGCCCCAGCGACAGCGCGGACAGCCCATTCTTTATTAGTCCTCTCGAACGGTCTCCAACAGATAATCGCGCATGTACGGAATTGCAAACGAAACGCAGCCATAGCCCGCGGGCTCAATCAACCCCGCATCGATCAGACGCTTGCGATATGACCCAACTTTGTTCGCCGACAAACCCATCTTCTTGGCGATATCGCCGTTGGCGATATCGACGCCCTCGCATTGAGCCATCGCCGCGAGATACTGAAACTGCCGTTCCGACACCCTGCGCAGCGCTGGGGCAATCACCATAGCATTAAAGCTATCAAGAGCTGCCTGGATACCCTTACGAGCCGCCTCTTCGCTCACGCTCTCCGCCCCACTGCGCGCAGCAACCTGCCAAGCGTAATATCCGACCAGCTGGACCATAAAGGGATAGCCTGCCGAAGCTTTTGTTAATAGCACAGCAGCACCTTTGTCGAGCTCCTTGCCCGCTCGTCTCATCGTATCCTCAAACGATCCGCCAACTTCAAAATCGGAAAGCCGAGTAAGTTCAACATGTTTGGCTCGCTGAAGGAACGTCAACGTATCATCCACCACCACGCCATCTACCGATGTCGGCAGCCCGGCGAAAGCGAAAGCGACATTCGCTCCTTGGCGGATCAAGAGCTGCATCTCATTGCCTAGCTCGCGCATTTCCTCAGTTGAGGCATCCTGGATCTCGTCGAGCGTAATGAGCAGACCACCGCGCTTCGCAGCATCGTACATCGCCTCGCCCAGATGAGAGGCCGACTTCGACATCTCCATGGAGCCAAGGCTGACCCCTAAAATCGATGGGGAAATCGAGATTGATTCAAGACGAACGTTTCGCTGCAGAGCCTCGAGGATTCTATTGCAAAAACCAGCATTGGAGGCAACGTCAACGACCTCGAATCCTTTTTTGCGTGCAAGGTCACCCAATGCATTAAGGAGCACCGTTTTACCTGTGCCTCGGACGCCCGAGATGCGCATGAGTCGATCGGGGGCACCAGGACCATTCTCAAGAGCCTCGGCAAAGTCATCCAAAACAGTGTCCCGTCCGATAAGCTCAGGCGGATTCATGCCCGCCGTTGGCTTAAAGGGGTTAACAGCTTTCGTCATTCTGCCCTCCTCTGCTAGTTTTAACAACTTTAACAAAGTTTAGCAACTTTAGCAGAGTTTAACAGTTTTAGCAGGCTCGGCGGCTTTATGCCTTACCGATCCTGCCGGGTCCTCCCGCCCGCGCCGATACAAATAGCGCGGTGCGGCCCCTCTATATCGCCCCTACCCCAGCGAGCGGTTGAGGGAGCCGAGCTCGTCGTTACCCATGGTGCGCCACATTTGGAAGATGCAACCGCGTGCCAGGAAAAAGAAGCCGTTGTCGACCAGTTGCACAGCGGCATCTGCCAGCTGATTCGTCACGGCGGACACTGGCGGCAGCTCGAGTCCAGCCTTGCGGATGGTCTCGACCGCCTCCTCGAACGTCGGAGGCTCGCTGACGCCCATCTCGTTCATAAGGCCCTGCATTTCTTCCAGCGCGCTGCTGCCCGACTCCTCGCCGCGCGGCACCAGACGGTAACAAGCCAGCGCCAGGCCGAGCTGATCGCAATTCCAATAGGCAAACGCCAAGCGATAGAACAGGTAGCCGATTGCAGAACGATCGCTGGCAATACGTAGGCCGTGGCGCGCCACCTCGATAATCTCGTCAAAGCGCTCCAGACGCGCAAGCACGTTGATGAGCGCAAAGTGCGATTGCATGGACGAGCGCGCCAGATCGTAAAGATGACGCACCTCGGGCAGTGCTCGTTCAAAGTCTTCTTGCTCGGCGTAAAAGCTGCAGATCTCGTGCTGGGCAAAGTACAGCGCATCGGGCGCACGAAGAATCCGCACCGAGCGGTCTTCTTCCAACACCGGTAGCACCATGCGCACCAGCTGGTTATCGCAAAACTGCGTTTGAACCGGACCTGTCGCCAAAAGCTCGGCGACGGCGCACTTAGCCTCCAACTCCTCGACAAGACGGGAAAAGCCTTCAAAAGCACCTGTACGGTCGACTTTTGCCTGCTCGCGCAATTCAACAACACGGGCCACGTATGGGTCGTCGTCCTCTTCCATGACCTCCAACTCGTCAGCCGTATCGGCAAGCAGCAGATCGCGCAGCGCCGGCGGCAGCGTGCGATGGTCATCACGCGGACGAACATGAACCTCCGCAGGCTCAATCGTCTCCGGAACGGTTGACTCATACGCCTCGAGCACACGCTTGCACGGCATATCGTCCATGTCCATGCTCTCAAGATCCTTGGCGACAGGCACGCAATCGGCCAGATAGGCCGCGCGCCCAAAGAAATACGTTGTGACAACGCGCTCGCCCTGCTCACTGTCGGGAGCAGCAATCTGCACATAGCAGCGCGTGATGCAGGTGCCCGCGGCAAAACACGCTGCCGCAAGCGTGAGTGCCACGCGTGCATCGTGCTCCGCGGCCCAGATCGCGCGCGTGTCCTCGTCCAGCTCGCGCCAGGCGTCATCTTGAGCGTCGTATTCACGTTGCGGCATGGCATCAACGACAGACTGCCCAAACCGAACGAGCATAATCCCCTCGGCAACGTTTGCCCGATAGGTATAGTCGAGCCGCGTGACCACGTTGAGCGCCTCAACGATTCGCGCAAAACGGGTGCGCACGTCCCACTCGCCGCCCGGCTGGCACGAAACCGTTCCCGGCTTGGCCCACGGGTTATCGCTCGAAGCCGTATCGAGCAGTCGGGGAACATCGTTGGTCGTCTTGGCGATATGCCACGCATCAAAGAGCGCGCAGCCCTCAAGGCTCGGCGAGGATGCCGCAGGGACCAATCCAGCCCCGATGCGCTCAAGGATGCCGGAGAGGCGGTTGAGACGGCACTCGATGGCAAGCAGCATGTCAATCTCGTCCTGGTCCAACAGGCTACGATCAAAATTGAGATAGAAAATCTTTGAGCGATCAATGCGAGCCAGGCTCATCTCGGACTTGGCAGCGATGGTGCGCAGGCGGGGCAAGTCAATTTCGCTCATAAGGGCGGCGGCATAGCGCTCGATACCGCTCGGATTCTCGGCATGGTCAACGCGGTAAAGCAGCGTCTCGATAGCATCGGGGAGCGGTGCCGTGTTAAAGCCCAAAAACACCTCGACCGGCTCGGGCAACTTTACGAGCTTGATCTTGTCGACAACGTTTTGCATACCCTCGTCGAGTCCGCCGGCGTCCGCCGTGTTCACAATAGCGCTTTCGGAGTTGGCAAATATCACGTAGCGCAAGAACATCGAGGCCATGAACTCACCGTAAGGAAGGGCGCGGGTCGAATTCCATGTCTCGTGGTCGGACTGCTCGCGCATGGGGCCTTCGGGAGAGCCGGCAGTTTGCGCACACGCGCGCATTGCACCGTTGGCTTCCCTTACCATAATCTCACCAATACTGGAATCCGACTCGTCAAGGACCAGTTCCATGTCGGGATCGTTGGGCAGCGGAGCCTCGCTGACGGGGCGGTCCACCTTGTACACCTCACCCGAAACGCTTACGTAGCCCAAAAGCGACACATGACTTTTGCCAACGAACTCGACGACATAACAAGATTCATGCTGATCCTCGCCAAAGAGTTTCCAGACCACACCATATGAGCGTCCCGCAGGCTGCTCGGGCATCGCCGGAAAGCGCTTCTTGGGATCGAGAAACCTGAGCTTGTATGTCGGACGCTCTGCCACGAAATATCACCCTGATCGGTCGCTTGAAGAAGGAGTGGTCGCGAATGGGTCGCGACACCTACTCGGAATCTTACACGAGTCGACAGGAAATCGTCCCTTTGGACGAAAGCACTCAAGCTGGCGTAAAAGAAAAGCCCCCGTTGCCGGGAGCTTTAATCTCAAATGGTGCGGCGTATAGGATTCCGCGCATCCGCTGCGCGGATCCGCACCGGCTTCGCCCGCCTGCCGGCGCGCTCGCCCGCGGGCTAAAAACGCTCCGCGTTTTCTTCACGCCCGCGCCTCGACCGAGGTTCGAATCCATGCAGTGCTTACGTAAAAGAAAAGCCCCCGTTGCCGGGAGCTTTAATCTCAAATGGTGCGGCGTATAGGATTCGAACCTATGACGTTCTGATTCGTAGTCAGACCCTCTATCCAGCTGAGGTAACGCCGCGACTTGTTGATTATTATGCACATGGACTGAATAATCGTCAAGCGTTTTTCAAAAAAAGTTATTGAATTTGATTTTTACTCATTTTTGACCACTTGATGCGATCTTCGACGCATCGTGATATAAGAAAAGCCTCCGTTACCGGAGGCTTTAAAATTCAATTGGTGCGGCGTATAGGATTCGAACCTATGACGTTCTGATTCGTAGTCAGACCCTCTATCCAGCTGAGGTAACGCCGCAACGCACGGATTATTATGCACGTGAGCCCTCGATGGGTCAAGCGACAATTTGGAAAAATTTTACGAAGTGATGATTAAGACGCTCGCGCCTCGACCGAGGTTCGAATCCATGCAGCGGCGGCATAGAAGAAAAGCTCCCGCTGCCGGAGGCTTCAAGTTCGATTGGTGCGGCGTATAGGATTCCGCGCATCCGCTGCGCGGATCCGCACCGGCTTCGCCCGCCTGCCGGCGCGCTCGCCCGCGGGCTAAAAACGCTCCGCGTTTTCTTTACGCCCGCGCCTCGACCGAGGTTCGAATCCATGCGGTGCCGACGTAAAAGAAAAGCCCCCGTTGCCGGAGGCTTTCGATTTCAATTGGTGCGGCGTATAGGATTCGAACCTATGACGTTCTGATTCGTAGTCAGACCCTC
>CABUNB010000050.1 GCA_902492755.1 uncultured Collinsella sp.
CGATTCTAGGCGATGGCCCTCCCTTGCTTCTTACACCACGACTCCGCGCGCTACCCCAACGCTATAGAAATCGTTCAAAAGAGATTCGGATTCTTGTAGTTTAGCCCTCATTTTATTGAGGTTTTTCGCCTCGGATGCATTTAAATCCTCCAATAAGAGCGTTTTTTGGCGATTATTCTCGATAATTGTCTTCTTCCGATTATCTGCTTCTATCTTTTCGCTTTTCTCGTTCGACCTTGCGCTCATGCCAAACAGAAAGCCGATTCCAATTAGTGCGGTTATTGCAAGAGGGAGAAATGGTTTAATTACATTAATTAAGCCAAAAAAGGGCTTTACTAGGTATGAGCAGTAGCCGCCGAGGTCGGGACTAAAAATAAGGGCTACAAATGCATACCCGCTGAAAATCGAACTAATAAACGAAGCAAAGATCGTCACTATGAAGGCCAGTGCGATAATTCCTGCGGCAGATGTTGCGCCAAACAATAGGGCTGAGAAGATGCCTCCAGATATATTGCCGGCAAGTCCACTTTCGCTGTAGTCGTTTGGAACGTCGGTCGGGGCCAGTTTTTTTCTTTCTGAACTGACATAGCCTTCGAGAGCCCGGATTGCGTTTTGCTGTACAAGCACTGATTTTTCTAAACAGTAGATTGATTTGACGTAGTTTTGCAGGTCGTTCCCCTGAACTTCCATGTCTGACCGTCCTTGTTGTAATATATCCCAACAGTAGCATTACTATATCACATACGCTCTCTAGCATGGATAACAGCCAGAATGCGGGATATAGAGTGCTCGTAGGTCATAATTTAAAAAAGCTGAGAACGACCCAAGGACTGTCGTTGCGAAAGCTTGGCTATATGACCGGAATTGACTATGCGCATATTCATTCAATCGAAACGGGCAATGCTAATCCGACAATTGGTACATTGATAAAACTTGCCGATGCATTGGACATCGACTTGAAAAGTCTATTCGGCTCGAATTAGCAAGTCATTTATAAGGGTTGATATCTGCCTGCTACAATGGAGCGAAATCTCCTATACCGCATCGAGCGGGGCATCACATCGACTGGGGAGGTACGCATATGTCGGACACTCAGCATCAAACTGCGTCGGGCAAGCGCCGCGACGTCATTAGCTGGGACGAGTTCTTTATGAGCGTGGCCATTGCCGCGCAGCGTCGCAGCAAGGACCCCAACACGCAGGTGGGCGCGTGCATCGCCAGCACCAACCACCGCATCCTTTCGGTGGGCTACAACGGTACACCCTCGGCGCTCAACGACGACTTTTTCCCGTGGGGTACGAGCGACGACCCGCTGCAGGACAAGCACAACTACGTGGTCCATGCCGAGGCAAACGCCGTGCTCAACTACCGTGGCTCACTCAAGGATCTCGAGGGTTCCACGGTTTACGTCACGCTGTTCCCGTGCCACGACTGCGCCAAGATCCTGGCGCAGGTGGGCGTGGGCGAGGTCGTCTACCTGGACAATAAGTATGCCGACACCGATGATGGACGCATCAGCCGCCGCATCCTCGACTCC
The DNA here is from genome assembly GCA_902492755.1 of uncultured Collinsella sp. Classification (GTDB taxonomy): domain Bacteria; phylum Actinomycetota; class Coriobacteriia; order Coriobacteriales; family Coriobacteriaceae; genus Collinsella. The sequence goes on from CABUNB010000050.1 coordinate 1,538, forward strand.
TGTGGCATCAGCTACCGCCAGGTTATCGTCGATGTTCACATCGGCACCGAGGGGCAGGCTCAGCAGTAGCGCGTGGCAACGCTAGCTGGCAACAAAAGGCAGCTCAAAGAGCCCCGTCCCAAATTGACTACTCGTGAAAGTCGCGTCTGCGCGCATGGACGGCTCGTGAGCGGGTACATGGCTGTAGTAACATAGCTTCTGTCCGCGGGCGTGCCCGCGTTATTGTGAGAAAGGAGCCCCTGTGGCTGTTAACGAAGAGCTGCTTAAGAAGGTTCTTGAAGAGATTCGCCCCAACCTGCAGGCCGACGGCGGCGATATGGAGTATGTGGGCGTCGACGACGAGGGCGTCGTTAAGCTGGAACTGCAGGGCGCTTGCGCCGGCTGTCCCATGAGCTCGCTGACCCTTTCCATGGGTATCGAGCGCATCCTGAAGGAGCACGTGCCCGGCGTTACCCGCGTCGAGCAGGTCAATGCTTCCGGCGAGGCCGAGGACCTGTACGACGAGTACGCGCCGTTCTAAGATGCGAAAGCTGCGGACGGTACGCTCCGCATAGACGTTACGTCCAAATATGCGGCTGCGAGCGCAAGGCCCGCGGCCGCATTTGTATGTAGGGAGCAGGGGGATCGATATGCTCAACGACCTCTACCATATGCTTGATCCTGTCGCGATCTCGGCGGGCCCCATCACTATCTACTGGTACGGCCTGGCCTACGTGGTCGGCGCTCTGCTCACGGCGGTCGTCATGTACCGCACACAGCGTCGCTGGGGCTTTAACATCACGATTGACGACCTGACGAGTGTCGTGGTCGGCGTGGTCTTTGGCCTCATTATCGGTGCGCGCCTGTTCTACGTCGTCTTTTACGGTGATGGCTACTACTGGGCACACCCGCTCGAGATCTTTGCCACCAACGAGGGCGGCATGAGCTTCCATGGCGGTTTGGTGGGCGGCATTATCGGCGGCATCATCGTGTGCCGCATGTATAAGCTCGACGCATGGACTCTGGCAGACCTTGCCGTCATCGGCGCGCCGCTGGCCTTGTGCCTGGGCCGTTGTGCCAACTTTGTCAACGGTGAGCTGTGGGGCAAGCCGACCGATCTGCCCTGGGGTGTGGTCTTTGGCGGGACTGCGGGCGATATGCCGCGTCACCCCTCCCAACTCTACGAGGCATTTCTTGAGGGCATTGTGCTCTTCTGCATCCTGCAGGTGCTCAGCCGCAAAAAGCCGCTGCTGCCCCAGGGCACGTTTATGGGCGTGTTTGTGATGGGTTACGGCATCGTCCGCTTCCTCGTCGAGTTCGTGCGCGTGCCCGATGCGCAGCTGGGCTATCTGCTGGGTGGCGTCATCACCATGGGTCAGCTGCTGAGCCTTCCGCTCGTTATTGCGGGCCTGGCGCTCGTCATCTTTGCGCGCCGCCGCAATCGCCCCCAGCGCATCTACCTCGACGCCTAACCACCACATACCACCACAAAGGGGACGGGCGCCTTTGTGGTGGTTTGCTGGGCAACGATGACAGAACCGTAACGTTTCCCCAGATAAAACCTGCCAAAATAAACCTGTCCCTTTTTGGCAGGTTTCTAGAAAGGCTTTCGGACTGTGAAGGATTCCGATCTCTCCACAACGGCTGCGCGCGACGCTGCCCGCATCGTCTGGTTTAAGCGCTACCCCGCCAAGCAGACGCTCATCGCATTTCTGCTCGCGCTGTTGGCGACCACGGCGTTTTCCATCGATCCCGCCCCGGTGTCGAGCAACGCAGTCTTGGCGATTGACCCCAAAGCCTCGGGCATGCTGTACGTGTGCTACGAGGTGCTCCTCTCGTTTGCCGGCCATACCGACGCGGTCATGCTGCTTGCGCTTGCCTGCCTGCTCACGCTGCCGTTTCGCTACGTGTTCTTTGGCCGTGGCGACACCTGGTGCCCATCGATTATTCTGCCGTCGCTGTTCTTCGCCATCTGCATGGTGTTCGGCCGCAGCTACGACCTCACCGACTCGGCCGAGATTGTTCTTGGCGACAAGGCCCGCATCATCTGCGCCTGGATTGGCGGCGCGGGCTGGATGCTCCTAGCGATCGTGGCCTTCTATCTGGCTTTTGAGTGTCTAGATTGGCTGAGCTCCCGGCGCATCCCGTTTTCCGAGGCGCACTTTGGCCGCATATGGCGTGTGGCTCACGCCGTGCTCTCGGTCCATCCCTTTGCCGGGCCCTTCCTGGTGCTTATGATCGCCTGGGCGCCCACGCTCATCGCTTCGCTGCCCGGTCTTTTTATGGGAGATACGGGTGCACAGATTCGCCAGTGGTTCAACTATCCCAACGGCACGAGCGACTACCTGCGCCTACTCAACCCCAACGTGCTGCTCAACGGGCATCATCCCGTAGTGCACACGGCCATTATCGGCTCGTGCGTTCAACTGGGGCTTTCGCTGTTCAACAGCGCTAACGCGGGCCTCATCATCTATACCTGCGCTCAATTTGTCATCACGGCTGCCTGCATGGCCTATTCCATTTCGTCGCTGCGCAAACTGGGCGTGAGCCTGCCGGTTCGCGGTACGATCCTGCTGTTCTTTGCGTTTATGCCGATGTTCTCTAACTACGCGGCCCTGCTCACCAAAGACGTGCTCTTTGCCGACGCGTTTTTGGTGCTGCTGGTACAGACCGTGAAGCTCGTGGCATGTGGCTTGCCCCGTCGTGATGCCAATGTCGAGCGAGCGGGCGAGAAAGCCCCCGTGCTCTTTGTGCGCCACGACTGGCTGTTGCTTGCGCTGGCTGCCATGGGTTCCACGTTTTTGCGCAATGGCGGCCTGGTGTTTCCCCTGGCGTCATGCGTAATCGCGGCGGCGTTTTGCGCATGGGATGTACATATCGCTCGTCGTGCGGCTAAGCAGACGGGCGCTGCGGTTTCATGCGCCACGCCGCGCTTCCGCTGGGTTGGCGTCCTCGCGGTGCTCGCACTCTGCCTTGCCTCTAATATGTACTTCACCAAGGTGTTTATGCCGGCGCACGACATTACGCCCGGCTCCAAGCGCGAAATCCTCTCGATTCCGTTCCAACAGACGGCTCGTTTCGTCCAAAAGCACGACGGCCTCAACTCGGGCGTCAACCCTACGGTTAAGGAGGACGGCACTATCGTGGAGGCGCCCTGCGACGGTTTGGTGACCGACGAGGAGCGTGCCGTGATCGACCGTGTGCTCAAGTACGAGAATCTGGGCCGCCGTTACAACCCGGATAAGTCGGACGCCGTCAAAAATTGCTTTAACGAGTATGCCTCGCAGGAGGACATCAAGGCCTATTTTGAGGTCTGGGCGCAGATGTTCAAGAAAGATCCTGAGTGCTATATTTCGGCGCTTATCAATAACTACTATGGTTATTTTTATCCGAGCGCGCGCGATGCCTGGGTCTACAGCACGGCGCGTAGTGCCGAGATCATGGCGCGCCCCGACAACCTCAAGTATTTCGACTTCCATCCGGTTGACAGCAACGTGGTGCGCTGGTGCGATCACCTGATCAATCTGTACCGTGTGGCGGTGCAGCGCATCCCGTTTATTTCGCTCACTATGAGCTCGGCCACCTATGTGTGGATCATGATCGTCGTGGTGGTTTACCTGTTGCGCCGCCATTCGTGGCGCGCGCTGGCCATCTGGGTGCCGCTGCTGGGCGTGCTCGCCGTGTGCCTGATTGGTCCGTGCAACGGCTCGACCTACATGCGCTACCTGTATCCGGTCATCGCCTGTATGCCCTTCGCCATCGGCGCCACCGTCACCCGCAGCGACTTCCTCTGGTCCTAACTTGATGCATTGGGGTCAGGTTTCTTTGCACCAAAGGGGGCATCATCACGACGCCTTCATTTTGGGGTTTATCTCGCAGGCCAGTAGGTATATCATAACGACGTTTGTTTATATTGCCCGAGCATTCACGCTGGGCTTTAGGTCGAAACCGATAGGAGACACGTATGTCCGGACACTCTAAGTGGGCCACAACCAAGCATCGTAAGGGCGCGCAGGACGCCAAGCGTTCCGCCCTCTTCTCCAAGCTCAGCCGCAACATCACCGTTGCTGCCCGTCTCGGTGGCGATCCGCTGCCCGAGAACAACGCCAGCCTCGCCGCTGCCGTCGCCAAGGCTAAGGCTCAGTCCATGCCTAAGGACAAGATCAAGTCCGCTATCGACAAGGCTTTTGGTTCGGGTGCCGACGCTGCCGTCTACGAGAACATCGTGTACGAGGGCTACGGTCCCGCCGGTGTCGCCGTCTACGTCGACTGCCTGACCGACAACCGCAACCGTACCGCCGCTGATGTCCGCTCCGCCTTCTCCCACGCTGGTGGCAACCTGGGCACCTCCGGCTCCGTCGCCTTCCAGTTTGAGCGCAAGGGCCAGATCGTCGTCGCCAAGGAGATCCTGGACGAGAACGCCAAGAAGGAGACCATGATCGCCAACGGTGCTGCCGGTGACGAGGATGAGTTCATGATGGCCATCGCCGAGGCCGGTGGCGAGGACTACGAGGACGCCGGCGAGGAGTGGATCGTCTGGACTACTGCCAACGAGGTCATGGCTGTCTCCAAGGCGCTCGAGGAGCAGGGCGTCCAGGTCAAGGGCTCCGAGACCACCATGGTCCCGACCACCCCGACCGAGGTCTCCGGCGCCGACGCCAAGAAGGTTCAGCGCCTCATCGACCGTCTTGAGGAGCTCGACGACGTCCAGGATGTTTACAGCACCATGGACATGACCGACGAGGTCATCGCTGCCCTCGAGGAGGAGTAGCGCCTGCACGGATTGAGCCGTGCATATCTGGGCATAATGAAGCGAGCATGCAAGCCTCGTGGAATAGATGAGCCGGATCCGCGTGCGTAGAGCACCGGACCCGGCTCTTTTATAATGGTGCGAACCGTTTTGCATTTCGAGAGCCGAGATTTGAAGGGAGCGCCGCGTGCGCGTACTCAAACGAGCCCTAGCGATCGTGTATCTTGCCGCCACCATCGTGGCGCTGGGTACGCTTGTCTGCCAGTTTTGGGGGCCGTATACGTATCGCTTTATGCTGCTGATGCGCGACCCCATGCCGCGCATTGTCGTGACGGCATGCGGCGGAGTTGTGGCGATCGGCGTGCTGGTAAGCTTCTTCCGCCTGATGTTTGCTCGTCGCGAGCCGTCCTGTGTGCATCCGGCGGGGGAGCGCAATATCGAGGTCACCCTTGCGGCGCTTTCTTCGTGTGCTAGGGCTGCTGCCGAGCGCGACGACCGCGTGATGGTCGAGCATGTCGAGGCCCGCGTCCAAGGCCCCGACGATTCGCACGTCCGATTTAAGGTCGAGGCTATCGCGCTTGACGATAAGGACGTGGCATCTCTGGCTACCGCGATGCAGCAGCGCATCGAGGAAGCTTGCGACACCATGCTCGGCACGCCGGGTACGACCACGCGCGTCCGTTTTTTGCCGTCCAAGACTACCGTCCAGACCGTGGAGGTTTCCGGTGAGTGATACCAATCAAGATAAGACCGCTCGTACGCCGCGCCTGACGATTGACCAGAGCGCCACACCGGCGAGCGAACCTGTTGATTCCAAAGCAGAGGCAACCGAGTTACAAGACGCGGCAGCCGCGGATTTTGACGAGGCTATGGGTCTCATCAAGGGTACGGGCGCTGCCATCTGGAGCTATGCTGTGCGTCATCCCAACACCACGCTCGGCGCCGTCGCGGGCTTTATCCTCGCTGTGTTGGTGCTCACGCTCGGCCTGTGGGACACGCTCGTCATTGCATTCTTCGTGCTGATCGGCGCCGTGATCGGCCAAATTCGCGACGGCGAGAACGGGATCGTCAACTTCTTCGGCCGTCTGTTTAGCGGCCGCTAATATGTATTCGACTGTCGCATCCGCGGCAGGCATAAGGAGGAACCATGGCTTTTAATACGAAGGTCGATGTGGCCGATACCGAGCTCGAGGAGAACGAGGCGGTCGTCGCCGAAGCTGAGGATGTAGAACTCGAAGGTCAGTCCCTCGCCGAGACAGAGGCCGAGTCCGATGCGGATGAGGATGACGAGGAGGCGGACGAGTCCGAGGACTCGCTGACCTATTCCAACGGCGTGATCGAGAAGATCGTTGCCATGGCCACCCGCGAGGTTCCGCACGTTCTGGGCATGAAGGGTAACCTCATGCATTTTGTGCAGGAGCAGTTTGGTGCCGAGAATCTGACCAAGGGCGTGACGGTTGAGGTCACCGATGACAATCGCGTGGTCGTCAACATCTCCGTCATCATCGAGTACGGCGCCTATGCGCCCGCGATTTTCGACGACGTCAAGGAGCGCGTCACCGAGCGCCTTGCCGCGATGACCGGCCTTGAGGTGGCGGGCGTCAACCTACGCATCGAGGACGTCATCACCCCCGAGGAGTACGAGCACCGCACCAGCCAGCACGAATAACCTTCCAAAAAGGGACAGGTTTGTTTTGGCAGCTTTTATCTGCGAAAACGTTAAACGGCCGACCGCGCAAGCAAAAGCGTGGCCGGCCGTTTTTGTACGCTCCCGATATAGTCATACCGCTCGTCTAACTAAGGGTTGCAATCCCCGCGTTCCGCGTTACCCTAATGAGCGCATTGTTTCCAAATTGTTAACGAGGAGTTGCCGTAATGGCCGACGAGCACGAAACAGAAAGCAAGGCATGGGCAATTGAGGCCGCTGCGGCAGAGGCGGCGTCGCGTGCTGCCGAGGAGGTGCATCGTCCTCCCGTAGTGCCGATGGAGCGCGTGGTCGATCGCACCGATATCGAGCGCGGCGAGCGTGCCGGCCAAAAGCGCAGCCAGGAGCCGGGCTTCCCGCGCTTTTTTGCCGAGCTCAATCTGGGTCTGATTCTTACGGCCTTTGCCATCGTTGCGTTTAAAACCCCTAATCACTTTGCTTTTGGCGGCACCTCGGGCATGTCGGTCATTCTGTCCACGCTGTTCCCGACTCTGCCCGTCGGCGTTTTTATGTGGATTATCAACGCGGTTCTCGTCGTTTTGGGCTTTATTTTTTTGGAACGCAAGGCAATTCTATGGAGCGTCTTCGCCTCGTTTGCGCTGTCCGCCTATGTTTCGCTTTTTGAGCTTTTTATTCCGACCGATGTCTCGATGACGGGCGATATGTGGCTCGACCTGTGCTTTGCCGTGATTCTGCCGGCGCTCGGCAGCGCCATCGTCTTTGATATTGGCGCCTCGACGGGTGGCACGGACATCCTCGCCATGATCCTCAAGCGCCGCACTACGCTCGAGATTGGTCGCGCACTGCTGTTGGTCGATATCGGCATCGTGACCATCGCGGCCTTTTTGTATGGCCCGCGTGTCGGTTTGTATTGCGTGCTCGGCCTGTTTGCCAAGACGCTTGTGGTCGACAAAGCCATCGAGAGCATCCACCTGCGTAAAGTCTGCACGGTCATTTGCTCCGAGCCCCTTAAGGTCGAGGAGTTTATCGTCAAGCATCTCAACCGTACGGCGACTATCAGCCGCGGCTACGGTGCTTTCTCGGGCAAGTGCGTGACGGTGATCATGAGCGTGCTAAGCCGTCGCGAGGCCGTGCAACTGCGCCGCTATGCGCGCGAAGTCGATCCGGGTGCCTTTATCACGATCGTCGACAGCTCCGAGATCGTCGGCAAGGGTTTCCGCGGAACGAACTAACGCGGTCGAGCTCATCAAACAATCGAATAGCGCCCTGCGCATTGCAAATGCGTCATGTTGGAGTATTTGTCCCCACATTGGGTGATAATGATGCCAAAGACATCGTTTGCGATCCAGATGATTCGCTCAAGATACGAAGGGATGATCTCGATGTTCTGTTCGCAGTGTGGTGCCCCCATGGGCGATAACGACAAGTTCTGCGGCGCGTGTGGTGCCCCCAATGCCGGTGCCGCAGCCTCTGCCCCTCAGGGTCAGCCCCAGCAGTTTGTTCCGCAACCGCCCGTGGCGAATGCGTCCAAGGGCTGTGTGGCTCAGGCGTTTGAGGATATGACCAAGACTCCGGGCGTGCTGCAGCGCGTGTGCCAAATCGCGTTTTTGCCGGCGCTGATTTGCGTTGTGTCTGTGCTCGTGTTGTTTATTCCCGTTATTGGCGGTATCGCGGCTGCCATCGGCTTTTTGGCAGCTTGCATTGCGAGCGTGTGTGGTTCCGGCTTTGGTATTGAGTGGGGTCGCGATCTGTCGCTCAAGGTTGATGACGGTATGGATCGTCCACTCATGCGTTCCACGTCGTTTGGCCTCGGAGTCTTTTCGAGCGTTATCTCGGTCGTGCTCGAGGTTATTGCTGCCATTCCCGTTATCGGTGTAGTGCTTTCGCTGGTGGAGAGCGTGGTAATTGGCGCCGCGGGCTCGTATTCGTATTACGGCTCTTATGCACTCGAGGCAGCGCTGTTTGGCTCGCTTGGCCTGCTTGTCCTGGCTATGATTGCCACGGCGGTCTTGGGGGTCTTCTTTAAGATGTTCGCCGACATTGCCGTGATGCACTTTGCGGTGACCGGTCGTGTCGAGAGCGCGTTTTCGCTCGATAAGGTCTGGGCGGCCTTTAAGCACAACAAGACCAAACTGTTCTGCGCTTCGTTCCTTCCCGAGTTTTTGACGGGTCTGGTCGCCAACGTTGTCACCTGGATCCTGACGCTCGTCTTTGGCACCATTGCCTCTGTCGGTATGTATAGCTACTACTACCGTCCTTCGGCTATTGAGGCGCTTGTTACCGGCGGTGGCATCACGCTCGTATTGTTCTTGGTGCTGACGGCGTTTGTCACGGTATTCCTCACGGTCTTTGGCAAGATGCTCAAGCATCGTGCCGTTGGCTATTGGGTAGCGCGTTATGCAGCTGAATGGGCTGATGAGGATAAGGACGACGTTCTGACTTTTGTATTGCCCTTCGAGAAGAAGTCCGCTCCTTCGGGTCACGGTGCTCCGGATGCTTCGCCGGCACCTGCACCTGTTCCCGCGCCCGAGTCTGAGCCGGCGCCCGAGCCTGAACCGGCGCCCGAGTCTGAGACGGCATCTGAGCCTGAGCCTGAGCCTGAGCCGGCACCTGCACCTGCACCTGAGTCGGCGTCCGAGCCAAGCTCCGACGAGGAGCCTCAGGACGAGTAGCCACGCCGTCTGCCATTTGGGGACGGGGTAGAAATGGTAGAAATAGCGCTTGAAGAATGAGCGGGGGCGGACGTTTCGATACGTCCGCCCCCGCTTTGACATCGCGATGTGGCTATGACTGCGAGATGCCAGCGAATCGACTACTCGTCGTGCTTCTCCTCGCGGCGTGCAGCAGCGCGTGCGTCGTGGATGCCCTTGATCGCGGCATGGCGAGCCGTTCGGGCATCATGGATGGCGTCGCGAGCCTCGGCGGTCGTCGCCTTGGCAGAGCGCAACTTGGCGGCCAGATCGGGGTTGGTTTCGGCGACCGCGGTAATCGCGGGGCCGTCGAGCTCCTCTTGCGTGGGCTCGGCCAAAAAGTCGATAGCATACTGGGCGGCCACCATGGAGCCCTTGGCCAGTACCGACTCGTCAATCTTGTAGAAGCAAGAATGTTGGGCGTACGTGGCGCCAATCTGGGGGTTGCGCGTGCCAACAAAGGCGAGCACGCCCGGTACGCGGCGCAGGTACTCCGAAAAATCCTCACCCGAGAGTGTGCCGCGGTAATGGCCTTGACCGGTGGGGCCCAGGCATTTGATTACTGCCTGGCGGCAGCGCTCGCTCGAGGCGGCATCGTTTTCGACCTTGTAATTGGCGATGGTGTAGTCGGTGAGCTCTGCCTCGGCGCCCAAGGCGGCCGCGGTATGCTCCACGATGCGGCGCATGAGCTCCGGCATTTCCTCGTGGGTCGAATCGCCGTAGGTGCGTACCGTGCCGGCGAGGTAGGCCGTGCCGGCGATAACGTTGCGCGCGGTGCCGCCGTGCAGCTCGCCGACGGTAATGACGGCCGGCTCGTAGGGGCTGATCTCGCGCGAAACGATGGTCTGCAGGGCATTGACGATCTCGGCGGCCACCATAACGGCGTCGTGGCCGCGCTGGGGCATGGCACCGTGGCATGAGGTGCCGCGAACATCGATGCGGAACCAGTCGGTATTGGCCATGCGCGGTCCGGGCTCGCAGCTTACGGTGCCGGCGTCGACCTCACTCCAGATGTGCGCGGCGTAGGCGCCATCGACGCCGTCGAGCACGCCCGTGCCGATCATGAGTTTGGCGCCCTGGCCGTTTTCCTCGCTGGGCTGGAAGACGATGCGGACTTCGCCGTGGATGTCGTCGGTCATATGGCGCAGGATCTGCAGCGTGCCGAGCATCATGGCGATGTGGCAGTCGTGGCCGCAGGCGTGCATGCAGCCCTCGTTGACGCTGGCGAAATCCTCGCCGGTCTGCTCGGTGACGGGCAGGGCGTCGATATCCGCACGCAGCAGGATACGGCGGCGCGGCGTGCCGTCCTCGCGGTAGGCGTCGGGCGCGGTGCCGCGAAGGGTCGCCACAAGGCCCGTCTTGAGGGGACGCTCGTAGGGGATATTCATGGCATCGAGCTGGTTGGCGATGTCGGAAGTCGTGCGCTCCTCGGCAAGGCTCAGCTCCGGGTGCTTATGGAAGTGCCGGCGCTGCTTGATGATATAGGGTTCAAACTCGGTAGCGATATCTTTGATGGCTGCGGTGACGTCGTCAGCCGCGCGAGCCTCGGTCGCCGCCATAATCTGCTGTGCCTTGGTCTTCGTCATGGTCGATTTGCTCCTTGCTGGTTTTGCAAAATCGTACAAGCTCATTCCAGTATGCCACCTGCCACTTGGCCTGGCAAAGGTGCCGTTTGCCGCTTGGGGTTTTGTTACAAGGGCGGGGGAGTACACTCGGGGGTGTTGAATTTCCTGCCAGAGATGGGGATGCCCATGCAACATATCGATCGGATTATCCGCTCCAAGAACGTCTTTACCGCGCAAGACGGCATCGATACCGCCCGCGAGCTGGCGATTGCCATCGCAGGCGACCGTATCGTCGCAGTCGGCAAGCCCGATGACGTGATTGCCGCCGCTCCTGCCGCCACGTCGGTTATCGACTACGGCGAGCAGTTTGTCTGCCCCGGCTTTCATGACGCTCATCTGCACTTCTTCCATACCTCGGTCGGTTCCTCGCCGTACATGCTCATGGATATGGGCACGTCCGAGGCGGCACTGGTGCAACATGCGCTCGAGTTTTCCCAGGACCTGCCCGACGACGCTTGGGTTGTGACGCAGGGCTGGCGCGATTACCGTTGGGACCCGCCCGAGCATCCTACCAAGGCGTCGCTCGATGCGGCATTCCCCGATCGTCCCTGCGTTATGTATTCGGGCGACGGGCACACGCTTTGGCTCAACAGCCGTGCACTCGAGGCGCTCGGCGTCACGCGCGACAGCGAGCCGCCGGCGGGCGGCAGCTACGACAAGGACGCAAACGGCGAGCTCACGGGCATTGCTCACGAGGCGGCTGCCATGCAGCTGCTACCGCGCTGCCTTGAGTGGCTGGGCGAGGACCGCATCGCGAGCGCTTACGCCGACCAGATGAAGCGCATGGCCGAGCAGGGCATCACCTCGATCTGCGACATGTCGCTCATGCCCATGCCGGGCTGCGATTTTATCCGCGACGACGTCTATGACAAGCTGCAAACAGCCGGCAAGCTGGGCATTCGAGCTCATCTGTTCCCCACGTTGCTGGATGACCAATCGCGCTTAGAAGAACTGCAGACCCGCTACGCGAACAATGCGCTGCTCTCGGCGCCTGGTTTTAAGCAGTTCTTCGACGGCGTCTCGAGCGAACACACGGCCTATCTCACCGAGCCCTATACCAACCCGCGCTTCCCGGGCGACCAGGGCCGTCTGACAGTTCCTGCCGAGCGTATGCGTAAGCTGGTTCTGGCGGCTGCGGAGCGCGGGCACACCGTGCGCATCCACGTCATCGGCGACGGTGCCATCCATGCCGCGCTCGATATCTTTGAGGAGGCCGCCAACCTGTACGGCCTGCCCCAGCACGGCCATAACACACTCGAGCATCTGGAGAACCTCCTGCCCGAGGACATCGACCGCCTGCGCAAGCTCAACGTGGTCGCCTCGAGCCAGCCCTGCCATATCACGCTCGACCCGGGTGGTCCGGAGCGCGACCTGGGCTTGGAGCGCAGCCGCATCATGTGGCCGTTTGCGACCTATAAACAGCGCGGCATTCGCCAAGCCTTCGGTACCGACAGCCCTATCACGCCTGTTACTAGCATGAACGTGCTCTACACGGCTATCACGCGCCAAGACCCCAAAAGCCACTGGCCCGAGGGCGGCTGGCTGCCGAGTGAGCGTATCGATGCGGCAACGGCTCTGCGTAACTACACCCTGGGCAGCGCCTATGCAGCGGGCGACGAGCAAAACCTCGGCAGCCTGGAACCCGGCAAATACGCCGACCTGGTAGTCCTAGACCAAAATCCACTCACCATCGACCCCCAAGAGCTCCAGGACACCAAAGTTCAGGCCACCTACCTGGCAGGCAACCTAATCTACGAGCGCTAAGTATTCATGTCTTACCGTTAAACGCGGCTCGGGCAGCTTATTTTGGGATGGCGCTCGAGCCGCGTTTGTTTGCCAATGGGGGTTCGTTAGGAGCGTCCCCGCCCTGCTTGATCTGGGCGCGGGGCGGAGGCGCCGCTTCCCCGCGCGCTCAATTTGGACAGCAGCAATGCTATCTCTAGGTGTTTTGCATACTTTCCATTACGAATTGCATAAAAAGGCTGGGATGTTCTTTCTGATCCTGATGTACCCCCGCCCGCGCCGTGCAAAAAACGGAGTATTCAGCACCGCATGCCCCGTCGGTGCCGCTGCGGTTGGGTAACGTTGCGGAGATTGACGTCATTTTGGGCTCCTGTACGGCGCGAGGCGCCCCTTTTTGTCCTGACGGAGTTTGCCTGCCGACTTAAATCGCCGGTCGAAGGTGTCCTTGGGATCAATATGGTGTGTCCGGCGCGTATGCAGCCGTCCTGGCTTGCTGAATACTCCCAAAAATGCACGGTGCTCCCCAGGGGACCCGTGCACGCGGCGAAAACCATTCCCGCATTCCTATTCGCATCGCCATTTTGCTGCGCTGACTTTTCTGAATGCCGGGCTCGAATCAGTTAACCCAGCTCCCGGGGCGGACCGGAGGGCATGAAGTTTGTCGCGAGTTCCGCACGCA
>CABUNB010000051.1 GCA_902492755.1 uncultured Collinsella sp.
GCGCAACGCGTTGCGCTGAGTCCTGAGGCTGTTGCACTGAAAATGAGAATCAAGGTCTTCCTCGGAATTGCAAAGCTTTTTCTTTTATTTTGATAGCCCGTGGTGCACTTGGGTATAATGCCATACGTTGGCCCTATTAGCTCAGGGGATTAGAGCGTCTGCCTCCGGAGCAGAAGGCCGTTGGTTCGAATCCAACATGGGGCACCATCGAACGTAAGACCGTCCGAACCTCGCATGGTCCGGGCGGTTTTTCTTATACCGACGCGACGTGATGGGACGTGGTATGGCAGCAACGGATATCGAGCGCGGACTCTCGACCGCCGAGGTCGAGGAGCGCATCGCCGCCGGTAAGATCAACCGCAACATGGAGCTCAAGACCAAGTCGGTCAAAGAGCTCATCATCGAGAACCTCTGCACGCTGTTCAATTTGATCAACGTGATCTTGGCGTTCCTGGTCATTTTGACCGGTTCGTTTAAGAATCTGACGTTCCTGTTCGTGGTGTTCCTCAATACCGCTATTGGCGTCATCCAGTCCATGCGTTCCAAGAAGATGGTCGATAAGCTCACGCTGCTGACCTCCAAGAAGGCCATTGCGGTGCGCGACGGCGCCGAGGTGGAGCTCGACCTGGACCAGATCGTGCTCGACGATATCATCCGCCTGGGGCGTGGCGACCAGATTCCCGCTGACGCCGTGGTGGTTTCGGGCGAGGCGCTCGTGAACGAGAGCCTGCTGACGGGCGAGAGCGACCTTATTAAGAAACAGCCCGGTTCCGAGCTCATGAGCGGCAGTTTTATCGACTCAGGCCTGCTGCGCGCCCGCGTGATCCATGTCGGCGCCGACAACTACGTGGCCAAAATTAATAACGAGGCCAAGTACGTCAAAAAGGTCAATTCCGAGATCATGAACGCGCTTAACGCCATCGTGCGCTTTGCGAGCATCATCATGATCCCGCTCGGTTTGGCGTTGTTTGCCTCGAGTGTGAGCGAGCTGTGGGATGCCGCGGGAACCCCAGGCGATAGCGCGCTTTCGTGGTGCTTCTCCGAGCTGTTGGCTGGCCATGTGCCTTCGTCGGCGCTGCTGTCCACAGTGGGCGCCCTGCTGGGCATGATCCCGCAAGGCCTGGTGCTGCTGACCTCGTCGGTGCTCGCCATCGCCACGGTGCGCCTGGCCCGCCGCAAGGTGCTGGCGCAGCAGCTCTACTGCATCGAGACGCTCGCGCGCGTCGACGTGCTGTGCCTGGACAAGACGGGCACCATCACGTCGGGTCGCATGGAGGTCGAGGGCACGTATCCGCTGCCGGTCGAGGGTATGGGTGCGGGGGAGAGCGACGCCGCCGTTCCCGTCGATACCACGGTGCTCGATTTTGCGCTGGCTAACGTGGCGCGTGCGACTTCGGCCGATGCCAACGAGACCTGCCAGGCGCTGCTCAACTATTACGCCGATCGCCCGGTCGAGGTGTCTGAGCCGCTGTCGGTCATTCCGTTCTCGTCCTCCAAAAAGTGGAGCGGCGCGTCGTTTGCGCAGGGCTCCTATGTGATGGGTGCGGCGCAGTTTGTGCTCTCTGATCGTGCGTTTGCCCAGGTCGAGAACCGTGTCGCCGAGCTTGCCGATACCTGCCGCGTGCTCGTGGTGGCGCGCGTGGACGGCTTTACGCCCGATGGCGATATGGCGGGCGAGGCCGAGCCCGTGGGCTTTGTGACCATCCGCGACGAGATTCGTACCTCGGCGGCCGAGACCATCGGCTACTTTAACGAGCAGGGCGTGACCCTCAACGTGATCAGTGGCGACGACCCGCGTACGGTGTCGTCGATCGCGCGCGTGGTGGGCGTGCCGGGGGCGGACGCTTATGTGGACGCCACGACGCTCGATACGCCGGCCAAGCTCGATGCCGCAGTGGACCGCTACCATGTCTTTGGTCGTGTGACCCCGCAGCAGAAGCGCGAGCTCGTGCAGGCGCTCAAGCGCCGCGAGCACACCGTGGCCATGACGGGCGACGGCGTCAACGACGTGTTGGCGCTCAAGGAGGCCGACTGCTCCGTCGCCATGGCGGCCGGCTCCGATGCCGCGCGCAACGTGGCCGAGATCGTGCTCGTCGACAACGACTTTGCCTCGATGCCCGCCGTGGTGGCCGAAGGCCGTCGCTCCATCAACAACCTGCAGCGTTCGGCTTCGCTGTTCTTGACCAAGACGCTGTTCTCGATGGGCCTGGCGGCGCTGTGCATCGCGCTGCCGCCGTACCCTTTCGAGCCGATTCAGATGACGCTCATCAACTTCTTCTGCATCGGCGCGCCGGGCTTTGTGTTGGGCCTGGAGCCCAACAATGCTCGCGTGAAGGGTGCGTTTTTGACCAACGTGCTCAAGCGTGCACTGCCGGCGTCGATTGCGGTCATTTTGGCTGCGGCGCTCGATATCTTTGTGGCGCGCGTGTTTGGCTTTAGCCAGCTCACGCTGTCTACGATGTGCCTGCTTACGTCGTGCGCGGCGAGCGTCAGCCTGATCTGGCGCATCTCGCAGCCTCTCACGCCCTTGCGCGTGGTGCTCTTTGTGTTTGTAGTCGCTGGCATCTTGGTGGGCGTTATCGGATTCCCGGAGCTGCTGTCTATTGCCAACCTGTCGATGGGCCAGATGGTTATCTTGGCTGTCATCGTGGTCTTTACCTGCTCGGTGTTCTTTAAGCTCGCCACGATGATGGATTCGCTCAAGCCGCGTCGTCGTCATGCCGCAACTGGTTTTGGACGCGGTGTGCGCGTCCACCTGGGTCGCGGTGGCGGCAAGGTGAGCTCGACGGGTTCGACGGCGGAGCGTTTTGCCAAGCGCGTCGCCGCCGACATGGCGCAGCGCCGCGAAGATCGCACCGCTCGCGAGGCCGAGGCCCGCGCACTCGAGGGCGTGGCCCAGGTCCAGCCCAAGAAAAAGAAGGGTAGCGGAGCCAAGCGCTCTCGCGTAACCAAGTCCGCCCAAGGCATCAAAGTCTCGATGCCGAGCAAAAAGAAGAAGTAACTACGCGCCCTGGCGATGTTGAATTGGTGCCTTGCTCCAGTGGAGCCGTGGCGATGTTATGCTCTAACCTCGATTGTTTGAATTGCTTCGAAAAGAGGATGCCGTGATCTGCCCGCATTGCCTTAAGACTATCGAGGACGGCGCCTCGTTCTGCCCCTACTGCAACGCCTATGTGGGTCCGGGCGATGGTCCCGAGCACACCGAGTTTGTGTTCTGTGAGGGCTGCGGTGCCCGTCTTTCTCCGCATGATCGTACATGCCCCAAATGCGGACGCCCGGCTCCGGGTATCCTCTCCGAGGACGCGGCTGCATCCGATCTGGCAGCGGGCCGCACGGCGGGCTTTCCGCGCCTAACGCAAGAGCAGATCGATACCGAGGTGCCGCATGCGCCGGCCTCTGCCGCTGCGGTGCTTTCGGACGCCGCCGACCCCAATGAGACCTGCGTGCTGCCAGCTTTCGATAAGGATTTCGGTATCCCCAAGGTCGATATTCCCATGCCCGTTTCCCTGCATGACGATGCTCAAAAACCCAAGCGCAAGGTGCACCCCGACGAGGATGCCTATCACAAGCACAAGCGTCATATTCCCAAGCCGCTTATCGTCATCGCGGTCCTTGCCGTCGTTTGCGGCGGTGCCTATTGGTTCGTGACGACCGATCCCATGGGTGTCATGCCTGGCTTCTACGACCAGTTTGGCCAGGCCGCGCAGACGACCTTCCCCACGCGCCAAAAGGGCGAGGCCACTGAGGACGATACCAAGCAGGACGATTCTGCCGAGGTGGTCCAGGAAGAAACCGTGCTCACCGATGATCAGCTCTATACCAGGCTCGACGGTCTGTATCAGACCATCGTGTCCTACGCTGACGAAGACCAGATCGGCGAGGTCATCGATTCCTTTAACAACGGCTATCTCCGAACGCCGCTGTCCACCCGTCAGGAGCTGTCGCAGAGTGCCTACGCCCTGCGCGACCAGATCAAAAAGACGCAAGATGAGCTTAACAACCTGAAAGTACAGGACGATACGGTCTATGCGGACGACATCGCCCACTTAAAGCAGCTTGCCGAGTGGATGTATGAGCGCGTCGACGTGATCTGCCAGAGCTGGGACATCTCGCTGGCCATTCCCGATGGCGAGTCGATGAGTTCCCACCAAAGCGAGATCCTGGCGCCCATCGCGCAGGGTGGCAACAGCGCGCTGAACCAGTACGACGCCAATGTGGGTTCCTGGAAGCCGCAGCAGCGTTTCTAAAATTAGTTCGCCATAGTCGGCATAACCTACGTGCGCAATTGATGTAAGCCCGTGCTTATTGCTACAATTCGTACAAATATGCTTTAAACGCACGAGGAAGGAACCACATGTTTGGTTTTAAGAAAGAGCTCTACACGCCCGAGTATCAGCTTGTCGGCGACGAGTGCGCCGTAATCGAGACGTCGAAGGGTACCATCAAGGTCAAGTTTGACGGCGAGGGCGCTCCCATTCATGTCGCGAACTTCTGCGAGCTTTCCACGATGGGCTTCTATGATGGCCTTAAGTTCCATCGCTATGTGCCCGGTTTTGTTATCCAGGGCGGGGACCCCAATACCCGCGACATGTCCGGCGCCGACGTCGCCGCCGGTCTTGAGGGCCCCGACGGCATGCCCGGTACCGGTGGCCCCGGCTACTGCATCAAGGGCGAGTTCGCCACCAATCCGCGCAACAGCCATGTCGATGGCGCCCTTGCCATGGCGCGCTCCATGGACCCCGATTCCGCGGGTTCGCAGTTCTACTTCTGCCTGGGCGCCCAGCATAACCTCGATTCCGGTTACACCGTCTTTGGTACCACGGTCGAGGGTCTCGATGTGATTTCGCAGCTGCGTGCCGGCGACGAGATCGTCCATGTCGAGATCGTTCACGAGTAAAGGGGACTTCCTTGAATAGCCAGCTGATCCAACAGGGCCGCGCCGCTTACCGCGCGGGTGATTTTTCCGCTGCAGCCCAGATGCTTGGGGCGGCAAAGACTCCCGATGAGATTATGGGCGAGGCCGATCACCTTCGTGGCAACGCCTTGATGCACCTGGGCATGTATGCCGAGGCCGCCGAGGCCTATGCCGCCGCCCTCAACGACGGCACCTACGGCAAGCGCGGCGCGCTGCTCACCAACCGCGGCAAGGCGCTTGCCGCCGTGGGCGACTACACGACGGCCGCTCAGGCGTTCTCTGCTGCTACGCAGGATGCTTCCTATGCCACGCCGTTCAAGGCCTATCTGGGCCTGGGCAATGCGCTGTTCCAGTCGGGCGACTATGCCAACGCGGGAACCGCCTTCCGTCAGGCTGCCATCGACGGCGCCAATCCGGCTCCTGCCGCCGCACTCGGCGAGCTCGGTCGTTGCTTCATTAAGCTCGGCCGTCCGGCGGATGCCGTGGAGACCTACCGCACGGCTATCGACTTTGCCGGCCCCCGCGACGACACGCGTGCGCTCAACGCCGGCATGGGTCAGGCGCTTTCTGCCGCCGGCCGTCCCTCCGACGCACTCGACGCCTTTAACGCCGCTACTGCCGATGGCATCTACCAGCTCACCTCCGAGCAGGCCGACGAGCTTGCCCGCGTGCACGATTCGCTTGCCGCGCTGTCTGCCCAGACGGCCATGGCTACGGCTCCGGCGCCCGCGATGGACGCTCCTGCCGTCGACCCGCTCGATCCCACGGGCGCAACTGGTCAGTTTATGCCCGACCCTTCGGACACCGGCTTCTTCACGCTGTCCGAGTCCGAGATGGTTCAGCAGGACCGCCAGGACCGCAAGCAGGCCAAGGTCCGTCGCCGTCATCGCCACACAGGCCTCAAGGTCTTCATCGTGCTGCTTCTGCTCATCCTGATCGCCGCGGGCGGTCTGGGCTTTGCCTACACGCGCGGCCTGGGCTTCCCGTCTCAGGAGTCGGTGGTTACCGACTTGTTCCAGGCTGCCGGCGATGGCGACACCGCCAAGGCGGAGTCTTGCCTCGCCTCGAGCCTGTCCGAGGACGCCAAGTCGATGATCATCTCCTCGATTCCGCAGGGTGCTACCGTCTCCGTCGAGGGCATGGACCAGTCCATGACCGAGACGACCGCCAAGGTGAAGGCGTCGCTGTCCAAGGGTGGCGAGCAGGAGTACACCGTCAAGTTCGTCCGTTCCGACAACCATATCGGCTGGGCCGTGTCTTCGCTCGATATCGATTTCTCGGCTGCCGACAACCAGTAGTGACCTTATGGGATTTGGCTTTGCCCGGCGCTTCACCGCAAGTGAGGTGCCGGGCTTGCGCTAGTATGATGGGCTAGTAGTTTTCCAGCAATCATCCAACACATCAGGAGTTGCGTTGTTTTCTTTGATGGATATGTTCTTCGGTAGCTATGCGGGCGATCTCGCGATCGACCTCGGCACCGCCAATACGCTTGTCTCCGTGCGCGGCAAGGGCATCGTCATCCGCGAGCCCTCTGTTGTCGCCATCGACAAGAACGATGAGCGCATCCTGGCCGTCGGTATCGAGGCCAAGCGTATGCTCGGCCGTACGCCCGGCAACATCGTGGCCGTTCGTCCCCTCAAGGACGGCGTCATCGCCGACTTCGATGTTACCGAGGCCATGCTGCGCTACTTTATCGACAAGGCGTCCGAGAAGCGCTATCCGTGGACTCCGCGTCCGCGCGTCGTCGTCTGTGTTCCCTCCGGCGTCACGTCGGTCGAGAAGCGTGCCGTCTTTGAGGCCACGATCCAGGCCGGTGCTCGCCAGGCCTATCTGATCGAGGAGCCCATGGCGGCTGCCATCGGCGCCGACCTGCCCGTCGAGGAGCCCACCGGCTCCATGGTTATCGATATCGGTGGCGGCACCACCGAAGTCGCCGTTATCGCCATGGGCGGCATCGTCGTCTCGCAGTCCATCCGCATTGCCGGCGACGAGTTCGATCAGGCCATCCTCACGCACGTTCGCGATGCCTATAACCTGGCCATCGGCGAGCGTACGGCAGAGGACATTAAGATCAAGGTCGGCTCCGCCGTGCCGCTCAAGGACGAGCTCGACGTTGAGGTCAACGGCCGCGACGTTATCACGGGCCTGCCCAAGACTGTGCGCATCGAGAGCGAGGAGATCCGTCGCGCGCTCAACAAGCCGCTCGACGAGATGGCCAAGGCCGTCAAGGACGCGCTCGACGCCACGCCGCCCGATCTTGCCTCGGACCTCATGTACTACGGCATTTTGCTGACCGGCGGCGGCGCGCTGCTGCGCGGTCTCGACGTGCGTCTGCGCGATGAGACCGGTGTTTCGGTCAACGTCAGCCCCACGGCGCTCGATAACGTCGTGAACGGCTGTGCCCGCGTGCTCGAGGCCAACGCGTTTGACGGTGGCTTCGTCCAGACCAATGCTTAATTTCCAAAAGGTGGATTCCATTTGGCACGATCTTCGGGTTTCTCCACAAATCTGAATACCAAGCGACAATCAACGGGTATGCGCCCGTTGATTGTTTTCAGCCTGATTTCGGTGTTGCTGCTCACGTTTTACATCCGCGAGGGCGAGGCTGGGCCGATTCATGCCGTTCGTTCGGGTGTGACGACGATCACCTCGCCGGTGCGTTTTTTGGGCTCGGCTGTGGCGGCTCCCTTCAATGCGATCGGTAACGTGTTCTCTAACCTTACGGCGTCACAGGACACGCTTGACGAGCTTAAGAAGCAAAACGAGGAACTGACCTCTAAGGTCGCCGAGCTCTCCGAGGCTCAAAAGACCGCCGAGCGACTGGAGGGTCTGGTCGGTCTGCAGTCGACCTACAACCTCAAGTCCACTGCAGCTCGTATCGTCGGCGCTTCGGGCGATGCCTGGACCTCGACCGTTACCATCGATAAGGGTTCTGCCGACGGGCTTACCATCAACATGCCCGTGACGAGTTCTGCCGGTGTCATAGGCCAGATTATCGAGGTCTCGGCCAAGACGTCCACCGTGCGCCTGATTGGCGACGAGAACTCGGGCGTGTCCGCCATGGTGCAGGATACGCGCGCCCAGGGCATGCTGCAGGGTCAGGCTGACGGCACGCTGCGTCTTGAGTATGTGAGCGTCGACTCCGACGTTAAGGTTGGCGACATCATCGTGACCTCGGGCATTGGCGGTGTGTTCCCCAAGGGCCTTCCGCTCGGTACCGTCTCGTCGGTTGAGAAATCGGCAAACGATGTGTACTACACCATTGTGGTGCGCGCTCAGACCACGGCCGAGAACAACGAGGAAGTGCTGGTCATCACCTCGCTGACCGACGAACAGTCGGCCTCGGATGAGGACGTGAGCACGGCCAACAGCACGCCGCAGGGAACGTCGCGCGATGCTGCGACCAAGACGAAGGACGAGAGTTCGGATGACAGTTCCGACACGTCCGAGACGACCGATTCCGGCTCGAGCGAATAGGGGGCATGTCCATGGATCTACACGAGCAGGGGATGAGCTCCCGCACGTTTGTAATCGCCGCCATCGTTTGCGTGCTGCTGCAGGCAGGCCTGGCACCGCAGATCTCCATTGCGGGCGGTCGCGTCAACTTTATGATTATCCTGGTGTGCATAAGCGTGTTCTCGGGCGACCCGACCCGTGCCGTCGTGTGCGGTTTTTGCAGCGGCTTGTTCTATGACCTTTCCGCTGCCGTGCCGGTGGGCGTTATGTCGCTCCTGCTGACCGTGGGTTCTTTTGCCCTGGTGCATAGCGCCGCCGGTCAGACGGGCGGTACCCCGAGTGCGCGCGGCATCACGGTGGGTGCCTTCGCGCTCGTCATTAATGTGATCTACAGCATCATCTTGCTGTTTATGGGTTTGGAGACGAGCTTTGTCGTGGCGATCTTCGGCCATGCGCTGCCGTCTTCGATCCTGACGGGTCTGGTTGCCATTCCGTTTTTGATGTCCGGCGTCGTGCCGCAGTCCGGTTATGGATTCTCCGCACGTGGCGGACGCCAGACGGGCATGCGCTTTAAGCCCAAGACCCGTAAGCTCAAATAGGGGAGGCCTGTAGATGTCTTCCCAGATGACGGTTATTATCGCCGGTATCGTGCTGGTAGTGGCCATCGTGGTCGCGCTGGTCATCATGCGTCGCGGCGATTCCCGTTTTACCTACGATACGCAGCATGGAACGGCCCCGCGCGCCACCGAGGGCGAGGGCAATACCGCGGCGACCGCCTTTAAGGGCCGCTTCTCCATCCTCACCACGGGTGTGGGCGCGATGTTCGCGGCGCTTGCCGTCAAGCTGTGGGGCATGCAGATGGTCTCGTCGGACTATTACGAAAAGCAGGCTAATAGCAATCAGACGCGCACCGTTACCACACCCGCTGTGCGCGGCCGCATCCTCGACCGCAATGGCGTGGCACTTGTCCAGAACCGTCCCTCACTTGCTGTCGTGGCCTACCGCGACCTTGCCGAGGATGAGGTTCTGGTTCGCCATCTTGCCAACGTGCTCGGCATGCCCTACGTGGCGGTTCTGCGCAATATCCAGGACAATTCCGAGGGCGCCCAGAGCCTGCATACCATCGCGACGGACGTCCGTCGCTCCACGGTTGCCTATATTCAGGAGCACGCCGGCGAGTTCCCGGGCGTCAAGATTGCCGAGCGTACCGAGCGCCAGTACCCGTACGGCGAGACGGCATGCCACATTTTGGGCTATACCGGCACCATTACCTCCGAGCAGCTCGAGGCCCAGAATAAGAAAACCTCTGGCGATGATGATGCTTCTGCTGGCCGGATTACGTACCAGTCGGGCGATATCGTGGGCCAGGCGGGTGTTGAGAGCTACTACGAAAACCTGCTGCAGGGTATTCGTGGCGAGCAGACCGTCAAGGTCGATGCCTCGGGCAACGTGACCGGTCAGGCCGGCGCCGTTCCCGCCAAGGCCGGCTCCGACATTAAGCTCACGCTCGACCTTAAGATCCAACAGGCCTGTGAGACGGCGCTGGCGAGCGCCATCGAGCTTGCCAAGACCACTGGCTACAGCAATGCCGGCAACGGCGCTGTGGTGTGCCTCGATCCCAACAATGGCGAGATCCTGGGCATGGCGAGCGAGCCCAAGTTCGATCGGTCCGTCTTTATCGGCGGCGTCTCAAATGACGTGTGGACCGAGCTCAATGATGACAAGGGTTCGCACCCGCTGCTCAACCGCGCCATTAGCGGACAGTACATGTCGGCCTCGACCATCAAGCCGCTTTCGGCACTGGCCGGTCTTGAGTTTGGAACCTACACTTCAACACAGACAACCAACTGCACGGGCTATTGGACGGGCTTGGGCAAGGCTTGGGGCAAGCGCTGCTGGTTGACGTCTGGCCACGGCACCATGACGCTGCAGTCGGGTATCGCCAACTCGTGCGACCCCGTCTTCTACGACATGGGCAAGGCGTTCTTTTATGACGAGCAACATTCCGAGGGGCTGCAGGAGGTCTTTCGTCGCTGGGGCCTAGGCAAGACCTGCGGTATCGATCTGCCGAGTGAGGGCGCGGGCCGTATTCCCGATGCCGAGTGGAAGGAGTCGTACTTTACCGACGCCTCTGCCGAGGACCGCAAGTGGAATGCCGGCGATATGACCAACATTGCCATCGGCCAGGGCGACATCCTGGTGACGCCCCTGCAGATGGCGTGCGCCTACATGGGCCTTGCCAACGGCGGCAAACAGTACGTGCCTCACGTGTTTTTGTCTGCCGTGTCGCGCGATGGCGACGGCGATGCCTATAAGTACAACGGCAAGGGCAAGAAGAAGCGCCTGGAGGCCAAGATCAACAGCGATTCGGATTTGACTCTTGTTCGCAACGGCATGCACGACGTGATTTACACGGCATCGACGTCCTTGGCGGCTCACTTTGGCACCCTGACGCCGCAGGTATACGGCAAGTCGGGCACGGGCGAGAAAAGCGGCGAGGACGAATACGCGTGGTTCTGCGCCTATGCACCGGCCGATGATCCCAAGTATGTCATCGCTACTGTCTTGGAGCAGGGCGGCGGTGGCTCAGATACCGCGATGCATGTCGTGCGCGACGTGCTCGGCGTGATTTATGACGAGCCCGATACCTCTTCGGCCTCGGGCGATTCTTCGGTTCGATAGGAGGTTGCGATGGATTTTTCTCCGGCGGATCTGTTCCGTTCAACCAAGACCGGCTCTCGCAGCAGCCTGGACCGCGTCAACAAGCAACTTTCGGCCTCGCGCGGCACGTTTCGCCAAAAGGTGCATATCGGTGTGCTCGTGGCTACAGTGGCGCTCGTCGCCTACGGTGCCATCATTATCTGGTCGGCTTCGCAGTTTAAGGCCGATGCTTCGTTCTCACGTCATCTGCTGGGAATTGGTATCGGGGCGGTGCTGGCGGTGCTGGTCTGGCGTACCGACCTGCGCGGTATTTCCAACTTCTCGACGGCGTTGCTCGTCATCGATCTGATCGTTATCTTCTCGCCCAAGATTCCGGGTCTGTCCTATACGGGCGGTCTGGGCATGACGGGCTGGATCAAGATTCCCGGTATCGGCTTGACATTCCAGCCGGTTGAGCTTGCCAAGCTCATCACCATCTTCTTTATTGCCACGCTTGGCTCGCAGTATAACGGCCGCATCGATACCGTTCGCGACTACGTCAAGCTCTGCGGCATGCTGTCCATTCCGTTTTTGGCCGTCGTTGCCATGGGCGACCTGGGCTCAGGCCTGGTCGTGCTGGTTTCGGGCGCTATTGTCATCTGCATGAGCGGTGCACGCCGCGAATGGGTGCTGTCGACCCTGGCCCTGCTCGTGGGCCTGGTGGCTCTCGTCCTGGCGCTCGATTCGGTCTTTGATTCGTTGCTCGGCCACGATGTGCTCATCAAGCAGTATCAGATGAACCGTCTGACGGTCTTTATCGACCCCGATAATGCCGATTCGGACGATGCCTACAACCTGCAGCAGTCGCTTATCGCCGTTGGCTCGGGCGGCTTCTTTGGTAAGGGCTTGGGCCATGCGACGCAGTCGGCCGGCGGCTTTCTGCCTGAGTTCCACACCGACTTCGTCTTCGCCTTCCTGTCCGAGACCTTTGGCTTTTGCGGTTCCCTTTTGCTCCTGTGCCTCTACGTGCTGCTGATCTTTTCGACGATTCGCGTCGCCTTTAAGTGCGAGTCGCTGTTCTTGCGTCTTTCGTGTGTGGGCATCGTTGGCATGTGGGCGTTCCAGACCTTCGAAAACATCGGCATGTGCATCGGCATGATGCCGATTACCGGTATTCCGCTACCGTTTATTAGCTTCGGTTCGTCTTCGATGATGATTCAGCTGCTGACGGTGGGTATCGTACAATCCATATGGCGGCATCGTTCGGGCGCCGCGTAACCGCTGGAGGGGTTTGCTATGAAAATTCCCGTAGATAAGCTGACCCGCGCTTTTAAGATGGGCGCGTCCGTTAAGAAGGATTCCGATACGCCGGTGCGCATCTCGGTCTATTTGGATTCGTCCGCCTCGCGCTTTCTGGCCGAGACGGTGCGTGACGCCTTTGTGCCGCAGACGACCTCGGGCATTGTGCGCGTCGAGCGTCTGGGGGAGGAGCGAATTGCTCCAAAGACCGATACCGATGTGGTGCTGGTGCTCTCGTGCGGCTCCGACCGCTTGGAGAGTGCCGTGCAGGAGCTCGTGATCGCCGGCGCGCCCGTGTGCGTGCTTGCCGAGTCTGCTGTGGAGGTGCCGTTTATCGAGGAGTCCACGCCCATGCTCGGCGTGGTGGCGGCAACCGATAAGACGTATCTGCTCGAGACGCTTGCCCGCTGGATTCTCGATCGCACCGAAAAGGAAACGGCTTTTGCGGCGAACTTTGCCTTCATGCGCATCGCGGCGGCCAATCGTATCATCACCTCGTGCGCGCTCACCAATATGGCGACCGGTGCGCTGGTGTTTTTGCCGGGTGCCGATTATCCCGTTATGGCGCTGGCGCAGGTGGGCATGCTCTTTGAGCTCGCTGCCGTCTTTGGACGCGGCATTAAGCCTGAGCGCGGCTACGAGGTCGCGGGCGTGCTTGCCGGCGGTCTTGTGATCCGCGCGGTCACCCGCGCGCTCGTCAAGCAGACGCCGCATATTGGGTTTGCCGTCAAGGCGCTCACTGCTGCCGCGGGCACCTATGGCATGGGCCGTGCGCTCGTTTCGCTCTACGAGCGCGATGTCGACTACAGCCGTGCCAACGAGGCGGTCACTGCCTCGTTCTCCCGCGTTCGCGATCTGGTGACCACGGTCGCGGGCGCTACCCGTCCTATGGCGTCCTACCAAGACGCATCCGATCTCGCTGCTTAGGGGTTTTCCGTTGCGCGTTCCGTATCAAGACTGTTTTCATTTAATTGAGCCGCTGCTCGCCAAGGTCGAAAAGCCGAGCCGCTATATCGATCACGAGTGGGGTACGCTTTCCAAGGCCGATGCCGATTATCGTTGCTGCCTGATTTATCCGGATGTATACGAGGTCGGTCTGCCCAACCAGGGTATCGCCATCCTCTACAACATCCTTAACCAGGCCGAGGGCATTTCCTGCGAGCGCGGCTATGTGCCGTGGCCCGACATGGGCGACGCCATGCGCGAGGCGAATATTCCGCTGCTGTCGCTCGAGGGCGCGGCGCCTGTGGCCTCGTTCGATATCGTCGGCATGCATGTGCCGCACGAGATGGCCGTCACCAACTTCCTCGAGGCGCTCGACCTCGCCGGCATTCCGCTGCTCGCGGCCGACCGCACCGAGGACGATCCCATCATCATTGCCGGTGGCCCCTCGGTCTATAACCCCGAGCCGTATGCGGCCTTCTTCGATGCCATCCTCATCGGCGAGGGCGAGGAATCGCTGCTCGAGACCTGCCAGCTGCATCGCCGCCTGCGTGACGAAGGAGTCCCGCGCGCGCAGATTGTTGAGCAGCTTGCATCCATTGCCGGCAACTACGTGCCGTCGCTCTATGAGGTTCGTCACGACGAGCCCTGCTCGCCGCATGGCTACACCGTGCCGCGTGAGGGCAAGGATGCGCCGACCGTGGTCTACAAGCGCGTCGTCGAGGATTTCGGCGCCACGAATCCGCTGTCGCAGTCGTGCGTACCCTATGCGCAGCTGGTCCACGATCGCTTGTCTATCGAGATTCTGCGCGGCTGCGCCCGCGGCTGTCGTTTTTGCCAGGCCGGTATGACGTATCGCCCGGTGCGCGAGCGTTCGGCCGACCAGATCGTCTCGTCGGTGA
Source organism: uncultured Collinsella sp. (assembly GCA_902492755.1). Lineage (GTDB taxonomy): Bacteria > Actinomycetota > Coriobacteriia > Coriobacteriales > Coriobacteriaceae > Collinsella. The sequence continues at coordinate 14,155 of CABUNB010000051.1, forward strand.
TTCAGGGTCTGGAAAAGACCGGCTATGACGAGGTGTCGCTGACCTCGCTCTCCACGACCGACCACTCCTGCATTCGCGACGTTCTCGGCAGGCTCAACCGTCGCCTGGAGGATACGGGTATTCGCGTGTCTATTCCGTCGCAGCGCCTGGATTCGTTTGGCGTGGATATGGCCGAGTCGGTCGCCGGCGAAAAGAAGGGCGGCCTGACGTTCGCACCCGAGGCCGGCAGCCAGCGCATGCGCGACATCATTAACAAGAACGTGACCGAGGAGGACCTGGACCGTGCGGCCAAGGCG
>CABUNB010000052.1 GCA_902492755.1 uncultured Collinsella sp.
GCGCGGGGCCGCAGGGCATGGGGATGATCCTGCGTCCCCGCGCGGGCGCCCCCGGCTATCCAACCTCTTCGATAGGAGCTTTTCCCACATGGCAGACATCGCATTCGAGAAGGACCTCTCCGTCGCCGAGACCGGCATCGGGGGCCTGAAGGTCGTCGACCTCGCCGTCCACGGCGACTCGCGCGGCTGGTTCAAGGAGAACTGGCAGCGCGCCAAGATGACCGCCCTGGGCATCCCGGACCTCCGCGTCGTCCAGAACAACATCTCCTACAACGACAGCCGCGGCGTCACGCGCGGCATCCACGCCGAGCCCTGGGACAAGTTCATCTCCGTGGCCCGCGGCTCGGTCTTCGGCGCATGGGTCGACCTGCGCGAGGGCAGCGCCACCTACGGGAAGGTGTTCACCTGCACGCTCGACCCGAGCAAGGCCATCTACGTCCCGCGCGGCGTTGGTAACTCCTTCCAGGCGCTCGAGGACGGCACCGCCTACACCTACCTGGTGGACGCCCACTGGTCCCTTGAATTGAAGAAGACCTACACCTTCGTGAACCTCGCCGACCCGGAGCTCAACATCCAGTGGCCGATCCCTCTCGACCAAGCTGTTGTCTCCGAGGCCGACCTCAACCACCCGATGCTGAAGGACGTCGTCCCGATGGCGCCCAGGCGCACCCTCGTCACCGGCTGCAACGGCCAGCTGGGCCATGCGGTGCGCGCGCTCGCCGAGGAGCGCGGCGTCGCGAAGGACTTCGACTTCTGCGACATCGACACCTTCGACATGTCCGACCCGGACGCCTACTCCAAGTACGACTGGTCGCTCTACGGCGCCGTCATCAACTGCGGCGCCTACACGGCCGTGGATAAAGCGGAGACCCCCGAGGGTCGCGTGACCGCCTGGAAGGCCAACGCCACGGGGCCGGCGCTTCTCGCCCGCACCTGCGCCGGGCACGGGATCACGCTCGTCCACGTGTCCTCCGACTACGTCTTCGACGGCACCGCCGAGGTCCACACGGAGGACGAGCCCCTCAGCCCGCTGTCCGTCTACGGCCAGACCAAGGCCGCCGGCGACATCGCCGTGGCGGGGTGCCCCCGCCACTACATCATGCGCTCCAGCTGGGTCATCGGCGAGGGCCACAACTTCGTGAAGACCATGAAGGCGCTCTCCGACCGCGTCGCCGACCCGGACGACAAGCTGGAGCAGATCACGGTCGTCGACGACCAGCTGGGCCGCCTGACCTTCACGCGCGACATGGCGGAGGCCATCTTCCATGTGCTGGACGCGAAGGCCCCCTACGGCACCTACGACTGCACCGGCTCCGGCGCCGTGAAGTCCTGGGCCGACATCGCCCGCGCCGTCTTCGAGGCCGCCAACGGCAACGGGGACAAAGTGGTCCCCGTCAGCACCGCCGACTACTACGCGAACGCCGCCGGCCCCATCGCCCCGCGCCCGGTCCACTCCGCGCTCGACCTGTCCAAGCTCGAGGCTGCCGGCTTCCACATGTCCGATTGGGAGGAAGAGCTGGGGGAGTACATCAAGACGCTCTAGCCGCTATTAACTTTACGAGAGTAAAAGCCGCCGTTCTTTAACGGCGGCTTTTCTTGTTGGTGGCTATCTGCGCAGTGGTGCCAATAGTATTTTGCGGAAGATCTACCTCTCGCTTGGCTTGGAAGTAGGGCGGCCGGGCTGGTCGTCGTAGACGTACTTGCTATACACGTTGACCTCCCACTGCTTTTTTTCGACCTTTGCCACGGAATCGAGGATGAATCCGGTTGCAAGGCTCAGGCCGCACAGGAACATAAACGACGCGGCGAGCATGGCGGTGGGGAAGCGCGGAACGAGGCCGGTCTGGAAATACTCGACAACGATGGGCATGCCCAGGGCGAGGCCGATCACCGCAAACAGAAGCGCGACGAGGCTGAAGAACTTCAGCGGGCGGTAGTCCTTGAACAGCGCACCGATCATCGCGACGACTTTAATGCCGTCGCTCACGGTATTGAGCTTGGACTCGGAGCCTTCCGGACGGTCGCGGTACTCGATGGGCACATCTTTGATGCGCCAGCGGTGGTCGACGGCGTGGATCGAGAGCTCGGTTTCGATTTGGAAGCCCTCGGAAAGCACAGGGAAGGTTTTGACGAACGGGCGGCTCATGGCGCGGTAGCCGGTCATGACATCATCGAAGCTGTAGCCATAGATCCACTTGATCATGGCGCGGACCAGATTGTTGCCAAAGCCGTGGAAAGCACGCTTGTTTTCCTCGGCGTAGGTGCCGTTGGAAAGGCGGTCGCCTACGGTCATATCGGCCGTGCCGTTGAGGATAGGCTCGCAGAGGGCTTTGGCCGCCTCGGCGGGATAGGTGTCGTCTCCGTCGACCATCAGGTAGCAATCGGCGTCGATATCGCGAAACATTTGGCGGCACACGTTGCCCTTTCCCTGACGGGGCTCAAAGCGGACCGTGGCGCCGTGCTCGGTGGCGATGCGTGAGGTGTCGTCCGACGAGTTGTTGTCATAGACATAGACCGTCGCTTGCGGAAGCTCGCGGTGAAAGTCGTCGATGACTTTGCCGATCGTGAGGGCTTCGTTGTAGCAGGGGATGATGACGGCGATGGATTCAGAATTCACTCAATGCTCCTTATACATTCAATCCTTGAAAGTATAGCCGTTTGGGCTTGGCATCCTAAGATGTGGGTTAGTTCTCCAGTTTTGTTGCGCGAATCGTTTACATGGCCGTCGGGTCTATACTGTTCGTTTGTCAACGATTACGAGTAAAGGAGTTGCATCCGTGTCGGATCAGACAAAGCAACAAGAAGCTCGCAGTCTGCCTGCGACGTTTGCTAAGAACGAATTTGAGAAGGACGCGTTTATCCTTCGTCAGCTGGTTACCAAGGATTTTAAGATCAAGTATCGCCGTAGCGTTCTGGGCGTCGCATGGTCGGTGCTCAACCCGCTTCTGATGATGATCGTCATGGCCATCGTGTTCTCGACGATTTTTGCCCAGGGCCGCAATGGCTCAATGACGCCCGAGATGTACCCGCTGTACTTGATCGTGGGTAACGTTACCTTTGCCGTCATGTCCGAGTCTACGAACCAGGCCCTGACGTCGATCGTGGGTGCTGCCCCGCTGCTCAAGAAGGTTAAGGTGCACCGTTGGGTCTTCCCAGTACAGAAGGTGCTCTTCTCGCTGGTTAACTTTGCCTTCTCGCTGGTCGCCGTTGCCATCGTTATGCTGTGGTTCCGCGTTATGCCTTCTTGGCACCTGATTCTGCTGCCGGTCTGCCTGCTGCTGCTTATGTGCTTCTGCATGGGCCTGGGTATGATGCTCTCGGCCCTCACGGTCTTTTTCCGCGACGTTATGCATCTGTGGAGTGTTGTCATCACGGCTTGGACCTATATCACGCCTATTTTCTGGACGACCGACTTTGTTGCTCAGATGCCGCATATCGTTCGGATCTTGGTGTATGCGAACCCCATGTACAACTACCTGCAGTTTATGCGTGATATCTTCCTGTTCCAGACTACGCCCTCGCTTTTGACGTTTGGTATGTGCGTCGCTTGGGCGGTCCTTGCGCTTGTTATTGGCTACACCGTGTTCCATAAGTCCGAGCGCAAGTTCATCCTCTACATCTAAGGAGTGCTGTGATGACTGAATCTGTTGTTGATTACAGCGAGCAGCCTCTGGCTGTCGAGGTCGACGACGTCACCATGATCTTTAACATGGCGTCCGAGTCGCTGACCAACCTCAAGGAGTACTTCATCAAGCTTGCCAAGCACGAGCTGTTCTTTGAGGAGTTTCGGGCGCTTAAGCACATCTCGTTCGATATTCATCGCGGCGAAGTTGTGGGTCTGGTCGGCACCAATGGTTCCGGCAAGTCTACGATGCTCAAGATCATCGCTGGCGTGCTTGAGCCCAGTGAGGGCAGCGTTAAGGTGCACGGTAACATCGCGCCGCTGATTGAGCTTGGTGCCGGCTTTGACCCCGAGCTGACCGCCCGCGAGAACATCTATCTGAACGGTGCCCTGCTCGGCTACACCAAGGAGTTCATCGACGCCAACTTTGACGGCATTATCGAGTTCGCTGAGCTGCAGAACTTTGTCGACATGCCGCTTAAGAACTTCTCCTCGGGCATGGTGGCGCGTATTGCCTTTGCAATCGCGACGATCACCGAGCCCGATATTCTGATCGTTGACGAGACGCTGTCCGTCGGCGATGTGTTCTTCCAGCAAAAGTGCGAGGCGCGTATTCAGCACTTTATCCAGAGCGGCGACGTGACGGTTCTGTTCGTTTCGCACTCCATGGAGCAGGTTGAGCGCATCTGCCAGCGCGCCGTTTGGATTGAGAAGGGCGACCTTCGCATGGACGGCCCGGTTGATGAGGTCTGCAAGGCGTACCGCGAACAGTTCAACTAGGTTATAATTACTTGCGCCTGACAGGCTTGCGCGTGCTTGGGCGTGCGGTTATTTGCTCCATTAGCTCAGTTGGATAGAGCAGGGGACTTCTAATCCCAAGGTCGACGGTTCGAATCCGCCATGGAGCACCATCGTTTATTAAGCCCGGACCGCTTGGTGGTCTGGGCTTTTTTCATCTTGTGTGCTGTTGGAGCCGAGCGCGAGCAAGCCGCTGCTGTTTGTTGGGGTTGGCATTTTACTTTTCGATACGCTCCCTCAGCAGCTCCAGCGCGTGTGCGTAGCCCTGCAGGCCCTCGCCGGTGATGGTGGCAAAGCAGGCTAGGCGTGCATAGCTCACCTGACGGAAGTCCTCGCGGGTCTCGACAGCGCTGATGTGGACCTCGACGGCAGGGATGGCGACGGCCTTGAGGGCGTCGAGGATCGCCACGCTCGTATGCGTGTATGCCGCCGGGTTGATGACGATACCGTCGACCTTGCCGTAGGCCTCCTGGATCTTGTCGACGATGCTGCCCTCGTGGTTGGACTGGAAAACCTCGACCTCGTCGAAGCCCTGTGCGGCGCCCGCTTCCTGGCAGATCTGCACTAAGCGGTCGTAGTTGTCGCTGCCATAGATGCCCGGCTCACGAATGCCGAGCATGTTGAGGTTGGGACCGTTGATGACGAGTGCTTTCATGGTTGCTTCCTTTGCAGTCGAGAAACCACCGCAAAGGTGCCTGTCCCCTTTGTGGTGGTTTTGATTAGAGAGCGGATGGGAGGGTGTCGAGGAGGGCTTGGGCGGTGTTGGCGGCGCAGTCGCGTGAGTCGATGATGTAGTCGGCCCAGGCGCGGTAGCGCGGCATGCGCTGCTCGGCCAGCTTGTCGATGCCATCGCGGGCGGTGATGGGGCGTCCCTTGTGGGCGAGTTCGTCGAGCTTGCGGTTGAGCATCACAATCTGGCTGTTCTGGTGCAGTAGCGGGCAGTTCTCGTCGCGCGTGACCACGCCGCCGCCCGTGGAAAGCACCAGGCCGCTGCGCTTGGAGATGTCGGCCAGCGCCGCCGTCTCCTGTTCGCGGAAGGCCGCCTCGCCGCGCTCGACGATAAAGTCGGCGCAGGCCATGCCCAGGCGCTCCTCGAGGGCGCGGTCCAGGTCGATGTGCTCTCGCCCCGTGAGCAGGGCAATCTGCTCGCCCACGCGGGTCTTGCCCGAGCCCGGCATACCGATCAGCGCGATGTTCTGTTCGCGGCGTGACAGGCGCTCTGTTACGTCCAGAATTCGCTCACGCGGAGTGACCTGGCCGGTGTAGCGCTCAACGGCTTGCGCCGCCTGGGCCACGAGCATCAGCAGGCCGCCGATGCAGGGGATGCCGCGGCGCTCGGCCTCGAGCATGAGTCCCGTGCGAGCGGGGTTGTAGACAATGTCGATAACGCCCTCGAGCGCATCGAGCCCTTCGAGCGTGCAGGGCGCGTCGGGGCAATGGGGGAACATGCCGGCGGGCGTGCAGTTAACGAGCAGTGCGGCGTCGGACTGCTGCGCGATGTTGTCGTAGTTGACTTCGCTCGTACGGCCGACCGGCACGACGATGGCGCCCAGGTCGCCGAGTACCATGCTGGCAGTGGTGCCGGCGCCACCGGTGGCACCGAGCACGAGGGCCTTCTTGCCGGCAACCTCGACGCCCAACTCCTCGACCAGACATTGGAAGCCAAAGTAGTCGGTGTTGTCGCCGCGCAGGCGGCCGTCGGGCAGGCGCGTAATGGTGTTGACGTTTCCCATACGCTCGGCGAGTGGACTCAGCTCGTCCAGGTATTCCATGACGGCGCGCTTGTAGGGGATGGTCACGTTGGTGCCCTCCCATTCGTCACCCGTCATAAAAGCCTGGAGGTCCTCGGGCTCGCGCTCAAAACGCACATACTCGAGCCCCGCGAGCTCCTTGTAGATGGTTGGGGTGTAGCTGTGGCCCAGCACGCGGCCCAGCACTCCGTAGGGGCGGGTTGCGGCAGTATCGGTCATCTAGAGCACCTCCGTGTAGCTGCCAAAGTAGGTGAAGCTCTCGCACACGTCGTCGATAGAATCGAGCAGGTCGTCGAGGGCCTTGCTGCCAAAGGGGCAGTCCAGATCAAAGTAGAACATAAACTCAAAGTCGCGGCTGGGGATGGGGCGGCTCTCGAGCTTGATGAGATTGATGTTGAGTGCGTAGAAGCGCTCGAGCACGCGATAGAGGGCGCCCGGCTCGTTGGCCGTGGTAATCATGAGCGAGGTGCGGTTGGCGCCGGGGTAGACGCGCGGCTCGCGGCTGATGACGACAAAGCGCGTGTAGTTGTTGTTCGAGTCCTGAATGTTGGACTCCAGCACCTCCAGGTCGTAGAGTGCCGCGCAGCTGCGCGATGCGATGGCGGCAACATCGGTGCGGTCGGAGTTGGCGACCATCTCCGCCGACATGGCGGTATTGGGGTATTTGGTGGCGTGCAGGCCGTGGGCCTCGATAAAGCTGGCGCACTGCGCGATTGCCTGACCGTGGCTGTAGACCTCGCGCACGTCGGCGAGCTTGGTGCCGGGCTTGACGAGTAAGTTGTGGTCAATCTTGAGGCGAAGCGAGCGCACGATGTGGAAGTCGAACTGGGCGAGCAAGTCGTAGACGGCGTTGACCGAGCCGGCGGTGGAGTTCTCGATTGGCAACACGCCAAACTCGCAGAACCCGTCGCGTACAGCGCGCATGACGCCCTCGAAGGTCTCGAAGAACGCAATATCCGGCACGTCGAAGAGCTTGCATGCGGCGATCTGGCTGTAGGCACCCTCAACGCCCTGGCAGGCGACGCTGGCAGTCTGGGGGAAGGGCGTGTCGAAGGCTACGGCCGTGGCGTGGGCCTTTTGCGACACTGTGATGCCCTTGAGTTCGTTGATGTAGCGCTGCTGCTCGGCCTTGCTCATGCTCATGAGGAGACGGAACAGGGTGATGGTCTGGGCCTCGTAGCGCTCGGGCGCACGGCTGGCGAGGTTGTTGAGCTTGGAGCGCTCACGGGCGGGGTCGAAGACGGCCTTGCCCATCTCGATTTTTGACTTGGCGACCTCGGTGGCAATGTCCATGCGCTCGACAAAGCTGTTGAGGAGCGTGGTGTCGATGCCATCGATGGCCTGGCGGATGTCAGCAAGGTCCATGGAGACCCCTTTCACGTGTCGGGGGATGTTGAGGGGTGGGTAGTTAGCGCTGGGCGGCGTCTTCGAGGAGGGCGTCCCAGATGGCAAGGGCGGCGGCTGCCTCGGCTACGGGGACAGCTCGGGGGACGATGCAGGGATCGTGGCGGCCGTGGACCGAGAGCTCGGCATTTTCCATAGCGTCCATGTCCACCGTCTGCTGCTCGCGGCCAATCGAGGGCGTCGGCTTTACGGCCATGCGCCACATGACGGGCGCGCCGGTCGAAATACCGCCCAGGATGCCGCCGGCGTTGTTGGACTCGACCTCGATCTCGCCGGTCTCGGCATCGATGCGATATGGATCATTGTTCTCGCTGCCGCGCATGGCGGCCACGGCAAAGCCCATGCCAAACTCCACGCCCTTTACGGCGGGAATGCCAAACGCGATCTGCGCGATGCGGTTCTCGATGCCGTCGAACATAGGGTCGCCGATGCCCGTAGGAAGCCCGTAAATGCCGCACTCCACGATGCCGCCGATGCTGTCGAGTTCGTCGCGCGCGGCTAGGATCTCCTCGCGCATGCGGCCGGCTGCGGCGGCGTCAATACACGGCAGATCATTCGTAAGGATCGCCTTGCGGTCGGCCTCGCGATAGACCATATCGTCCATCGGCAGGTCGGAGATGCCGCCGATCTGCGCCACATGCGCCATCACGTTAATGCCGCGGGCCTCGAGTGCCTGCAGCGCAATGCCGCCGGCGATGCACAGGGGTGCCGTTAGGCGGCCGGAGAAATGCCCGCCACCGGCGACATCGTGCATGTTGTGATACTTCACGCGCGCAGGGAAGTCCGCATGTCCCGGACGGGGCTTGCGGCGCAGCTCGGAGTAGTCCTTGGAGCGCGTGTTAGTGTTCTCGATAATCGCCGCGATGGGCGCGCCGGTGGTGTGCCCATCGACCACACCGGCGATAATGTGCGCGGCGTCGGCCTCGCGGCGCTTGGTCGCGGTCTCGTCGCGACCGGGGGCGCGACGGTCGAGGAAGGCCTGCAGCGCTTCCTGGTCTACGGCGATGCCCGCCGGGACGCCATCGAGCGAGCAACCGATGGCGGGGGAGTGCGACTGGCCGAAGATGCTTAAGTGCAAGACGTTGCCAAAGGTCGAGGACATGCTATTCCTCCTCGAGTGTGACCTTGCCGCCCAGCAGGCGGTAGTGGTCGAAGAAATCGGGATAGGACTTGTTGACCGCCTCGGCGCCGTGGATCACGACCTCGCCGGTGGCGCGGCTCGCGGCGATAGCGGCCATCATGGCGATGCGATGGTCGTTGTGCGAATCGACCTCGCCGCCGGTGAAGGCATCGACACCCTTGATGATGAGGTCGTCACCGGCAATGCGCACCTGCGCGCCCAGCGCGGTGAGCTCGCGGGTGGTGGTTGCCAGGCGGTCGGATTCCTTGATGCGCAGACGGGCGCAATCGCGGATAAAGGTGCGGCCCTGCGCCAGCGAGGCTACGGCCGAGATGACGGGCACCAGGTCGGGAATGTCGTGGGCACTCATCTCAAAGCCGGCAAGTTTGTCGGACTGTACGGTGGCGGCGTTGGTGGAACGCACGATGCGGGCGCCAAAGCGCGAAAGCGCGGCGAGCACGTTGCGGTCGCCCTGCGCGGAGCTGAGCGACACGCCCTCCACGGTGATGGGGTCGGCGCCGATAGCGCCGGCGCACAGCCAAAAGGCAGCGTTGGACCAGTCGCCCTCGACGGCTACGCTGCCGGGCGTGCGGTACGATCCGCTGTTCACGCGGAAGTTCGTGACCTCGGGCTGGCCGTCCTTGGCCGGAATGCGCTCGACGTTGACCTCGACGCCAAAGGCCTTCATGGCCTGTATCGTCAGGTTGATGTAGGGGCGGCTCTCGATGAGGCCGGTTACCTGCACGCAGGAGGGCTGGGCCAGCAGCGGGGCTGCCAGCAGCAGGCCCGAGATGTACTGCGAGCTCACGTTGCCCGGAAGCACAAAGGTGCCCGGGCGCATGCGGCCGCTCGTCTTGAGCGGAAAACCGCCCAGACCCTGTAGGTCGCAGCCGGCGGCGATGATCTCGTCCGAGAGCGGGGAGAGCGGGCGGGCGCCCAAGCGCCCCTGACCCACAAAAGTTGCTTCTGCGCCCAGCGCGCAGGCGACGGGCAACATAAAGCGGAGCGTGGATCCACTTTCACCGCAGTCAAGCGTGCTGCCGGCAAGGGCCTTGAGCAGGCCAAACTCAACACTCTTCATGGTGGGGTGGACCTGGAAGCCGTCCTCGACGGTCTCGATGCGAGCACCCAGGGCCGTAAGGCAACGCACCGTGGCCTCGATGTCGGCGCAGGTGGTATTGCAGGTGACGTGCGTCTCGCCGTTGGCAAGCGCAGCGCAGATGATGAGGCGATGCGCCATCGACTTGGACGCGATGGCGGGAACGGTGCCCTTAAGCGGGGACGGGGTGATGCGGGCTAGCATGCGGATGCGTCTCCCTTCTGGCCGAGGCCCTCGGCAATGAGTTCGTGGAAAGTGGAAAGCGGCGTGCGGTCGATACTGCAGCGGCCAATGCCGTGCGGAATCACCAGGTCGATAGTGTCGCCCGCGCGCTTCTTGTCGTGGAGCGCCTCGGCAAAGACGGCATCGGCATCTAGGTCGCAGCGGGTCTTGAGGCCATGGCGGGCGCAGAGTTCCTCAATACGATCGGGCAGTGCAGCATCGCAAATGCCGTGCAGGGCCGCGGCGCGCGTGATGATACCCATGCCGATCGACACGCAGTTGCCGTGTCCGAGTTCAAAGTGCTCGCAGGCCTCGACGGCGTGTCCGGCGCTGTGTCCAAAGTTGAGGAGCTTGCGCTGGTTGGTTTCGCGCTCGTCGGCGACGACCACGGCGCGCTTGATGTCGATATTGCGGGCGATGATGAGCGCTACGCGGGCCACATCGCGGTTGAGCAGCTCCAGCGTGAGCGGGGTCTTCTCCAGCTCGGCGAAAAGCTCCGGGTCGGCGATTACGGCGTGCTTGACGACCTCGCCGCAGCCGTCGGCGAACTGCTCGGGCGTGAGGGTGGCCAGGCACCCCACGTCGGCGATAACCACGCTCGGCTGCCAAAAGGCGCCGGCCAAGTTCTTGCCGGCAGCCAGGTCTATGGCGGTCTTGCCTCCCACCGACGAATCCACCATGGCGAGCAGGCTCGTGGGGATCTGCACAAACTTGCAGCCGCGCATGTAGGTGGCGGCCACAAAGCCCGCCACGTCGCCCACGACGCCGCCGCCGAGTGCCACGATCACGTCGGAGCGCGAAAGCTCGTGCTCGGCCACAAACTCCAAAATGGCGACATAGGTTTCGGCGCGCTTATGGGCCTCGCCGGCTTCGAAGGTGCAGATGCTCACCTCGTAGCCTGACGCCTCCAGGCTCTGCTTAACGGGCATCTGGTAGAGGGGGCCCACGTTGGTGTCCGTCACGATGACGGCCTTGGTGCCGCCGGCGGTGGCGCGGACGAGCGGGCCTGCCTGCTCCAGCAAAAACGTGCCCACATGCACCTGATAGGGGCGTGCGGTGTCGATATCGATGGTAATCGCCATAAGCTTCGGTCCTTTCGACCTGGCGTGATAGGTGGTCTAGTGGGAGGCCTCGTCGTCGAGTGCACGCTTAATGCGGTCGCCCTCGGCAAGGAGATTCTCCAGATAGCGCTGGTCGCGGTCCTTGAGCGCACGGCTGTAGGCGCCAAGCGATTCGATCAGATGGTCGATCTCGAAGGCGAGCGCGTCGGCGTCGTCGATCATGAGCTCGGACCACATTTGCGGGTTGAGGTGCGCCACGCGGGTGAGGTCGCGGTAGCTGCCGGCCGAAAAGCCGTGGTGGACCTGGGCAGTGGGGCTTTTGACGTAGGCGTTAGATACAACGTGCGCAAGCTGGCTCGTAAAGGCGATGACACGGTCGTGCTCGGCGGCGCTGGTCACGCTGAACTTGCCAAAGCCCAAGGGGCGCACCATCTCGCGCACCTGGCCCAAGAGCTCGAGCTTAAGGGCATCGTCTACCGCGGGTGGAACGAGCACCAGGGGAGCGCCCTGGAACAGGTCGGCGCGGGAGTGCGCATAGCCCGAGTACTGCGTGCCCGCCATGGGGTGCGCGCCCACAAAGTAAAAGCCGTGCTCGCAGGCAAGCTCAAAGGCGCGCTCGCACACGATGCCCTTGACGCCCACCGTGTCGATCACCACGGGGCCCATGATGGCATCAGTGTCGGTGGCGTCGGCGAGTGCCTGAGCATGCGCCTCGAGCCACTCGATGCAGGCCTCGGGGTAGCAAGCCAGGACGATGATGTCGCATTCGCCGAGCGTCTCGTCGTTGAGCTCGCCGGCAACGGTGCCCATGCTGGCGGCCGTCATGACATCGTCATCGGGGTCCCAGGCCAGCACGCGGACGCCCGCCTGCGCATAGCCGCGGGCAAAGCTGCCGCCGATGAGGCCAAGGCCGACGATGCCGGCGCACTTGGGGCCGCCCTGGTTAACGCGCGCGTTTCTCACTGTACCCATGGACTACTCCATGGTCTCTTGGCAGACAACCTCGCGGATGGCTCGGATGCGGCGCATGGTGTCGTCGAACTGATCGGGGGTGAGGGCCTGAGCGCCGTCGGACCATGCGCGGCTGGGCTCGTCGTGGACCTCGATCTCCAGGCCGTTGGCACCGCAGGCGGTCGCGGCGAGCGCCATGGGCTCAACGTAGCGGGTGTAGCCGGTGGCGTGGCTGGGGTCGGCGACGACGGGCAGGTGCGACAGGTGGTGCAGCACCGGCACGGCGTTGAGGTCGAAGGTGTTGCGGGTGCGGGTCTCGAAGGTGCGGATGCCGCGCTCGCACAGGATGACGTTGTCGTTGCCCTCGCTCATGATGTACTCTGCGGCCATGAGCAGCTCATCGATCGTGCCGGACATGCCGCGCTTAAGCAAGATCGGAGTCTTGGTCTTGCCGACCTCTTTGAGCAGAGGGAAGTTCTGGGCGTTGCGGGCGCCGATCTGCATGACGTCGATCTTCTTGTCCAGGAAGACCTGCACGTCGCGCGGGTCCATGATCTCGGTGACGATCGGCATGTCGAGCTCGGCAGACGCCTCGCACAGCAGGTCCAGGCCGGCGGGACCCATGCCCTGGTAGGCGTACGGGGAGGTGCGGGGCTTGTAGGCGCCGCCGCGCAACATCGTGGCGCCGGCGGCCTTCACGCGGCGGGCGATGCGGATGAGGTTCTCGCCCTCGACGGAGCACGGGCCGGCGATGACCTGGAACTGATCGCCGCCGATCTTGACGCCGTGGCCGCAGTCGATGACGGAGTCCTCGGGGTGGAACTTGCGGTTGGCGCGCTTGAACGGCTCGGAGACGCGCTGCACGCGCTCGACGACATCCATGGACTCGAGCAGGAACGGGTCGATCTTGGTCGTATCGCCCACCAGGCCGATGATCGTCTCATTCTCGCCGCGCGAGACATCGGTCTTCAGGCCCTTTTTCTCAATCCAGCTGACGATATGGCTGACGGCCTCGTCGCTGGCGCTCTGCTTTAAAATTGCAATCATGGTGTGCCTCTCACCTCGATGGATAACTTTTGAAAAAACGGCCCGCATCGCGAGCCGTGTATATATGGTGCATGAGAGTTTATACTATCTGACTCGCTTTTGCCTTCTAAAGTGGGCCGTTGCGCCGCGTCTTCCTCGGAATGGTTGATTTTCAATCTCAACGCAACAGCCTGAACGGACCCCGCGTTTCCGCAGCT
>CABUNB010000053.1 GCA_902492755.1 uncultured Collinsella sp.
CCGCATGAAGCTCTACTTTATGATGGGCCTTCCCGGCGAGCGCGACGAGGACATCGTGGCCATCGCCAATCTGGCCGATCACGTGCTGGAGCTCGGTCGTTCCGTGGTGCCCAAGGCTCGTCGCGGCTCGATCTCGGTGTCCATCTCGGTTTCGGTCTTTATCCCAAAGGCTGCCACGCCGTTCCAGTGGTGCCCGCAGCTCGACTACGACGACGTCAAGCGTCGCCAGAAGCTGCTCATCACGAGCGTTCGCAACCGTGCCGTCCGCGTGCATTACCACGATGCCGAGACCTCGCTCATCGAGGCCGCGCTGTCCCGCGCCGGGCGTGACATGACGCCCGTCATCATCGATGCTTGGCGCGCGGGCTCTCGCTTTGACGCCTGGGTAGAGCATTTCTCGCTCGATAACTGGAAGGAGGCTGCTGCCAAAAACGGCATCGACCTCAATGAGCTCGTGCACCTGCCCTACGAGTTGGACTGGCGCCTGCCGTGGGAGCATGTGAGCCCCGGCTGCACGCGTGGCTTCCTCGAGCGCGAGTACCGTCGCTCGCTCGAGGGTGTCACGACTCCCGACTGCACCCGCACGTCGTGCACCGGCTGCGGAATCTGCCCCACGCTCCACGTCAAGAATGTATTGATGGGTGATCGCGCATGAGTGAGCGCCTGACCGACAACCCCACGCTCTTTAGGCTTCGTGTTCGCTATGGCAAGCGCGATCGCCTTAAATACCTGGGCCATCTCGAAGTAATCCATACCATTGAGCGCATCGTGCGCCGTGCGGGACTTCCCTATGCCGTCACGCAGGGCTTTTCTCCGCATATGCGCGTGGGCTTCTCTTCGGCGCTACCGGTGGGTACGTCGTCGACCTGCGAGTGGTATGACCTGTTTATGACCGAGTTCGTGGCGCTCGACGAGGCGTTTGGGCGTCTGGCTGCGGCGTCTCCGGCCGATCTGGCGCCCATCGAGGCGGCGTATATCGACGTGCGCACGCCGGCGTTGACGGCGCAACTCACGCGTCTGTCGTATCGCATCGACCTGCACTTGGATCCCGAGGCGCCCGTAAGCGCCGACGAGGTGCGTCGTGCGATCGACACGCTGCGCGCGGACCATGGCATCGACTACGCGCGCGGCAAAAAGAGCAAGCGCTTGGATTTGGATCACACGCTCGTGGGCTATGAGCTCACGGCGGGGGAGCGCCCGGACCATTTAGTGCTCATGCTCGACACCCATGCCGATAACGAGGGCTCCATGCGTCCGGAAATTTTGCTTTCTGCAGCTGATGTTTTGTTGCAGGGCTTGACCCCGGGCGTGGATGCACCTATTGTTTCCACCGGTATGCAAGACCTCGTGACCATCTGCTCCTACGATGTCGAGCGTCAGAATCAAGCATGCGAGGACGACGAGGGCCGACTCGTCAGCCCCATACCTGTGCGAACTTGTGGATTTGCTCCACATACTCGTTGACGGGGGTATTTTCGCCTGCTACTATATTCGGCTGTTGCACTAACTGATGCATGAAGGGCAAGTAAACATGTACGCAATCGTTAACACGGGCGGCAAGCAGTACAAGGTCGCCACCGACGATGTCATCACCGTCGAGAAGATCGAGGGCAATGAGGGCGACAAGGTCACCCTGCCGGTCATCTTCCTCAACGATGGTAAGAAGATCGTCACTGATCCCGATAAGCTGGCCAAGGCCAAGGTTACCGCTCAGATCGTTGAGCAGTTCAAGGGCGAGAAGCAGCTGGTCTTCAAGTTCCACAAGCGTAAGCGCTATCGTCGTCTGAAGGGTCACCGTCAGCAGCTCACCAAGCTGAAGATCGTGAAGGTCCAGGCTACGTCCCGCGCCAAGAAGGCTGTCAAGGCAGAGGCCGAGGCTGTTGCCGAGGCTCCCGTCGCCGAGTAGATTACACTCGTAACGAAAGAGTAGGTATACACAATGGCACACAAAAAAGGACTCGGTTCCTCCCGTAATGGCCGTGACTCCCGCGGTCAGCGCCTTGGCACGAAGCGCTATGCCGGCCAGACGGTAACCACGGGCACGATTCTCGTCCGTCAGCACGGCACGCACATCCACCCGGGTGAGAACGTTGGCCGTGGCAAGGACGACACGCTGTTCGCGCTGGTCGACGGTACCGTTGAGTTCCACAAGGGTATCAAGCACAGGGTCAGCGTACGCCCGCTCGCGAACGCGTAATTCACCCTTCATAGAGCACATATGTGGGAGGCACTTGAGTTTTAGGATTCAAGGGTCTCCCTCTTTTTGTAGGAGGCGATTCTGTTGTCACAGTTCACCGATATCAGCCGCATTAACGTGTGCGGCGGCGACGGCGGAGCCGGATGCATGTCGTTTAGGCGCGAGGCATTTGTCCCCAAGGGCGGCCCCGATGGCGGCGACGGCGGTCGTGGCGGCAATGTCGTCATCCAGGCCGATGCTCAGCTGTCTTCGTTGATCGATTACCGCTTTAAGCATCACTTCCGCGCCGAACGCGGCACGCACGGGCAGGGTGCCCGTCGTAACGGTAAGAGCGGCGAGGACCTGATCCTGAAGGTTCCCATGGGCACCGTGGTGCGCGAGCTCGACCCCGAGACGCAGACCCCGATGTTCGAGATTGCCGACCTGGTGCACGATGGCGAGCGCGTTGTCGTGGCGCCCGGCGGTGCCGGTGGCCTGGGCAACACGCACTTTGTGACGTCGGTGCGCCGCGCGCCCGCGTTCGCTCAGCTGGGCGAACCGGCCGAGGAGCACTGGATTGAGCTCGAGATGAAGCTTATGGCCGATGCCGCGCTCGTGGGCTTTCCCTCGGTGGGTAAGTCTTCGCTCATCGCGCGCATGAGTGCCGCCCGTCCCAAGATCGCCGACTATCCGTTTACAACGCTCGTGCCGAACCTTGGCATGGTGCGTGCCGGTGAGTATTCTTACGTCGTTGCCGACGTTCCTGGTTTGATCGAGGGCGCGAGCGAGGGCAAGGGCCTGGGCCACCAGTTCCTTCGCCACATTGAGCGTACGGCGCTCATCATGCATGTCGTCGACATGACGGGCGGTTTTGAGGATCGCGATCCGGTCGAGGACTATCGCATTATTAACCGTGAGCTCGAGCAGTATGGAGCAGAGCTTTCGGAGCGTCCGCAGATCGTCGTCGCCAACAAGTGCGATGCGCCGGGCACGGCCGACAAGATTGCCGACCTTAAGCGTGCGGCACTCGACGACGGCCATATGTTCTTTGCCGTGTCCGCCGTGACGGGTGCCGGCCTCAACACGCTGATGCTTGCCGTGGGCGAGCAGGTGGCTAAGCTGCGCGCCGAGCTGGCGGTCTCCGATGAGCCGGTCGATCTGCGCGACGAGGAGTGGGAGCGCCGCCGTCTGCAGCGCGAGAAGCGTTTCCGCATTGTCCAGGAAGAGCCCGGTGCCTTCCGTGTGGTCGGTCGTGCCATCGAGCGCATGGTCATCCAGACCGACTGGGAAAACGAGGAAGCCGTCATCTACCTGCAGCACAAGTTTGCGCGTATGGGTGTTGACGACGCGCTCGAGAAGGCCGGTTGCCGTGCGGGCGACGAGGTCCGCATTTGCCAGCGTGCCTTTGACTTTGAGGGCGCTGAGGACTTTTCGGAGTACGAGGAGCTCGAGGACGCTGGCGAGGACGTTGCCGTTGAGGCCATTGACGTGGCCGATGCTGCGGATGAGGGCGTCGAGGTTGTCGATGCGGCGGATGCCGCGGACGATGCCGAGACCTCGGAGGGCGAGTAAGCCATGTCGCTGCGCGGTGGAATCGGTTTGCCCGAGCTGCCCATAAAAGAGGGCAAAGAGTTTCGGCTTGGCATTATGGGCGGCACATTCGACCCGATTCATTACGGGCACCTGGTGACTGCCGAGCAGGCGCGCGAGTCGCTCGACTTGGACGCCGTGCTCTTTATGCCGGCGGGCTCTCCCGCCTTTAAGCTTGACAAGCCGGTGACGCCTGCCGAGGACCGTTATGCCATGACGGTCCTCGCCACCGCCGCGAACCCGGCCTTTTTGGCGAGCCGGTTCGAGATCGACCGTCCGGGCGTAACCTATACGGCCGATACGCTTCATGCCCTTCGCGACTTTTACCCGCCGCTGGTAAAGCTCTACTTTATTACGGGCGCCGACGCGATTATCGATATTGTGACCTGGCATGATGCCGAGCAAATCGCTGAGCTTGCTACCTTTATTGCGGCGACGCGACCGGGTTTTGATATCGATACGGCGCGTGCCCGAATCAAAGAGTCGGGGCTGCCGTTCGATGTGCGCTATATTCAGATTCCGGCGCTGGCGATCAGCTCGACGAACATTCGCAAGCGAGTTGCCCGCGGCATGAGCGTGCGCTATCTTACGAGCGAGTCTGTGCTCGGTTACATTCGCAAGCGCAGTTTGTATGTTGATCTGGGTCAAGAAGATTTTGAGTGATGGGGGCTACGTTGTCGGTAGAGGATCAGTTTGAGGGCGATGAGCGCGCGCTGCTCAAGCGCATTCAAGAGCTGCTCGATGTTCGCATGAAAGATAAGCGCAAGCGCTATGTGCATTCGCTGGGTGTTGCCGAGACCGCACTTCATCTGGCCGAGGTCTACGGCGTTGACCGCTTTGATGCCGCTGCCGCCGGCTTGATCCACGACTGGGACAAGGTGCTTTCCGATGACGAGCTCGTGGCCCGCGCGCTTCACTATGGCATCAAGGTTGCCGGCTCTCCTTCCGCCGCGACGCCGCTTTTGCATGGCCCTGTTGCCGCCTATGAGCTTCCGCAGCTTTTCCCCGAGCTGTCGCCGGCCGTTTTCCAGGCTGTCGACCGTCACACCGTGGGTGCCTGCGACATGACGCCGCTCGATATGGTGGTCTTTGTGGCCGATGCCATCGAACCCAACCGCCATGGTGATTATGCCCACGCGCTGCGCAAGATGGTAGGGGAGTCGACGCTTGACGAGTTGTTCTTCTCCTGTTTTGCGCAGGGTCTGGTCTACGTGATCCAGTCCGGGCGCTATCTTTATCCCACGGCTATTACGATTTACAACCATTACGCCCAGCTGCGCTAGCTCGGGTGTGTCTAGAAAGAGGTATTCCATGGCCGACGAGACCATGACCGACGAGCAGATTCTTGAAGGTATGGAGCACAAGAGCTTCGCCGCCACGTCCGACCGTACCGCCGCCTCGCTGTCCGCGAGCGGTATCGCCGCCGAGGATGTCGCCCGCGCCGCCGCGCAGGCCGCCTACGACAAGAAGGGCGAGGACGTGCAGGTGCTCGACCTGACCGAGCTTTCCGATGTGTGCGACTACTTTGTGCTTGCCACCGGTACCAACAACCGCCAGGTCGATTCGATCGTCGACGAGATCGAGGAGAAGGTCGCCGAGGCTTGCGGCGAGCATCCGTTCTCCATCGAGGGCCGTGAGCAGAAGACCTGGATGCTCATGGACTACGGCTCGGTCGTCGTCCACGTCTTCACTCCCGAAGCCCGCGACTTCTACCGCCTAGAAAAGCTCTGGGGTGACGCCCCCCAGCTCCCCCTCGACCTCCTCTAGTGGCTCATTTGATACGGGGCTTTTAGCTAGCCTCGCGCATTTCGCCGGGCAGTTGCGGTTTTCCGTACCTGCCTGGCTTTCTTTTTGCCCAAAGACGGTTAATCGTTGAAGCGGGATTGGCGGCCGAAGGATAGGGCGGTGTCGCCGAACTTGTCTCGGACGGCGTCGATCGCGACGGAGAGCTCGCGACGGTCGCTCGATTGGGCTCCGCGGTCGTCGACTTCGCAGAACAGGTCGGTCTGGATGCCGCCCTGATGGTCAAAGTCGCTCATGCCGATGCCTGCTAAGCGAACATGCATGCCTTCCTGCCAGATGTTGTCGAGCAGTTCGAGCGCAACCGCCACAAAGATGTTCTCATCGTCGGTCGGATGAGGCAGCCGGCGCTGTGCCGAGCGACCGCTTCCATACGAATACTTAAGCTTGAGCGTTATCGTGCCGCCCGTCAGTCCCTGACGGCGTAGACGGCGCCCCACTGACTCGCCCAGCAGCGCAATCGCCGCTTCGATGTCCCCGCGCTCAGTCAAATCTTTCGCAAAGGTGCGTTCATTGCTGACCGACTTGACCTCACGCTCTTCATCGAGACTTGTGACTTCGGAGATTTCGAGTCCCAGCGCACGCTGGCGCATGCGTTCGCCGTTGACGCCAAAAATAGAGGCCAAGGTGGATTCCGGTGCACGTGATAGCTCGCCGAGGGTGTAGATGCGCATACGGCGCAGTCGCTCCTCGGCCGAGCGCCCGATGCCGCTCATGGCAGATACCGGCAGCGCGGCCAAAAAGCGCTGCTCGGTTCCGGGTCGCACGATGGTCAGCCCAAACGGCTTATCCCGCTCACTTGCGATCTTTGCGACCGTCTTGTTGCAGCCCACGCCAATGGAGCACGTTACTCCCAGCGCTGCCACACGGTCGCTTATACGCCGTGCAACCAGCAGCGGGTCCTCGGGCGCAAAGCGACCCGGTGTGATATCGATAAATGCCTCGTCGATGGATACGCGCTCTACGCGCGGGGTCTCGTCGGCGAGAATCGCCATGACCTGCGCGCTCACCTCGCGGTAGCGATCAAAGTGCCCGTGCGTCCAAATGGCTTGCGGGCACAAGCGCCGCGCCTCGGCTGAGGGCATGGCGGAGTGTACGCCAAAGCGACGTGCCTCGTAAGAACAGGTGGACACGACGCCACGAGAATCGGCGTCCCCGCCCACGATGAGCGGCTTTCCGCGCCATTCGGGATGATCGAGCATCTCCACGCTCGCAAAAAACGCATCGAGGTCCATGAGGCCCACCGCCGGACCCGTCCAGGGAGGCGGCGTGACGCCCATGGCATCCTCATAACCGTATGTATGTTCGCGTCTTTCCATGTCATCAGTATACCGCGCAGCTCATGTGGGGTGCGTGTATGTGCTTGCAAATCCCGAATTCTTGTCTAAGATATGGATTTGCCCTCGACTACACCGAAGAAGTTGGTCTCACGGACTTCACCTGCCCGCGTCGATGGCGTATTATGTTCAACTGTTTGTTTGTAGTTGCAGCCTAAAGCTGCTTGGTTGGAGGAGTTTCCTTTGGCAGTCAAGATTCGCCTTGCTCGTCACGGCGCTAAGAAGCGTCCGTACTACCGTGTCGTCGTCGCCGATTCCCGCGCCCCGCGTGACGGTCGTATCATCGAGGAGGTTGGCCGCTACAACCCGATGACCGCCCCCAAGACCATCAACCTCGACCTCGAGAAGATCGCCGACTGGCAGTCCAAGGGCGCTCAGCTCACCGACGCCGTCGCCGCTCTGGTCAAGGCCGCCAACGAGGGCGAGAAGACCGAGACCGTCGTCAAGAAGTCCAAGAAGCAGCTCGCCAAAGAGGCCGAGGCCGCTAAGGCTGCCGCTGAGGCCGCTGAGGGCGCCGAGGAGTAAATCGTGCCTGAGGTTGACGCTGCACAGCTCGAGGGTGAGGCAATGCTCTCAGATCGCATCGCCGATCTCGTCGAATATCTCGTTGTTCAGATCGTCGACGACCCGGATTCCGTGAGCCTTGAGGTCATCGATGGTGACGACGCCTCTACGATCGAGGTTTCTGTCGCCGAGGATGACGTCGCTAAGGTCATCGGCCGTCGTGGCCGTACCATCAAGGCCATTCGCACGCTCGCCCGTGCACTGGCCGCTCGCCTCGACATTGCTGTCGAGGTAGAGGTTCTGGGCTAGGACCTTGAGGTCCCAGTACAAAAACATCGCCCGTGTGGTCAAGCCGCACGGAAGGAAGGGGGAGGTCCTCGCGCAGCCGCTGCGGGGGCTTCCTTCTGTATTAGAGCCGGGCATGCGCGTCGCCCTGACGCCGCCGGCGCTCAAGCGCGACCGCTTTTGCACGGTTGTGTCCGTCACCGATACGGGCGATGGCGATCTGGTCTCGTTTGAGGGCATTGACGACTTGACGGCCGCCGAGGGCATCACGGGATGCTACGTGCTGGCAAATCGTGATGACTTTGAGCTCGATTCTCTCGACGCCGCCTATACCGACCTGATGGGTCGCGAGGTGGTTGACGAGCGCTTCGGTTCACTCGGCACGATCGTCGAGATCATGTCGACGCCCGCTAACGATGTTTGGGTTGTCGAGGGCGATCGGTACGGCGAGGTGCTGATTCCCGTGATCGAGCAGGTTGTGCTCGATCTTCCCGACACAGGAACAATTTCCGTCCACGTTATGGACGGCCTGATCGATATGGACAAGTAGGGAGGACAACATGCTGATTGAGACCCTTTCGGTCTTTCCCGAGATGTTTGAGCCCGTCATGTCCACATCGATTTTGGGCCGCGCCCGCAAGGCCGGCCTTTTTGATTTTAAGGCGTATAACCTGCGCGACTGGACGCACGACCGTCATCGTACCGTCGATGACGAGCCGTACGGCGGCGGGCAGGGCATGCTCATGAAGGTCGAGCCTATCGCCGAGGCCATCGAGGCCATTAGCGCGGAGGGCCCCAAGCCAACGGTGGTGTTCTTCACCCCGTGCGGCGAGCCCTTTACGCAGCACGTGGCCGAGCGCCTGCTCAAAAGTGAGCGTCTGCTGTTTGTTTGCAGCCGTTACGAAGGTGTCGACGAGCGTGCGTATGCGTATGCCGATGAGCGCCTGTCGATCGGCGATTACGTGCTCACGGGCGGCGAGCTCCCCGCCATGGTCGTGGCCGATGCTGTTGTTCGCCTCATCCCCGGCGCCCTGGGCGATGAGATGAGCAACGTGGACGAGTCATTCTCGACCGCCGAGGACGGAGGCCTGCTCGAGTATGCGCAGTACACCCGCCCTGCCGAATTCAACGGCGAGGGCGTGCCGCCGGTGCTCGTGAGCGGTGACCATGCCAAGGTTGACGCCTGGCGCCGCAAGAATGCCATCGAGCGCACTTGTCGTTGGCGTCCCGATCTGATCGAGACGGCGCGGCTTACGCCCCAGGAGCGCGCATACGCGCAGGAGATTCTGGACGCTTCGTATTCGCAGAGCGAGGAGTGAGAATGGTTCCATCGCAGCATTCCGCGTTGAGGGGCGCCTTTGAGTGGATCGCGGTCATCGCAATCGCGCTCGTGGCCACCTTCCTGATCCGCACCTTTGTGGTCGAGCCCTTTGTGGTGCCCACCGGCTCCATGGAGGACACGATCGAGATTGGCGACCAGATCCTGGCACAAAAGGTGAGCCTCGAGCTCGGTCAGCCCGTCAAACAGGGTGATATCGTGGTGTTCCACAACCCCGATGCCACGTCCGAGCATGACGTGCTGGTAAAGCGCGTCATCGCCACGGCCGGCCAGACGGTCGATTTGCAGGACGGTCGCGTGGTCGTTGACGGCCAGGCGCTCGATGAGGGCTATACGACCGGCATGAGCTGGCCGCTTTCGGTCCAAGCGCCCGCCGCCCAGGTGAGCTATCCCTACACCGTCCCCGACGGGTGTGTGTGGGTGATGGGCGACAATCGAGAGAACTCTGCCGACTCACGCTACTTTGGTCCCGTCGATCGCTCCGATTTGATCGCTGTGGCGCTTGTGCGCTACTGGCCACTCAACCGCATCGGCGCTATCGATTAAAAACCGCTATAGTACAGTACCTAACCGTGTATTCGTTTCGACGAGGGGATATTAGAGGCATGAACGCTTCATCGCTTTCCTTCCAAGACATCATCCTGCGCCTCCAGCAGTACTGGGGCGAGCAGGGTTGCGTCATTATGCAGCCCTATGACTCCGAGGTCGGTGCCGGTACCTTCCATACCGCGACCACGCTGCGCTCGCTCGGTCCCGCCGAGTGGCGCACCTGCTATGCTCAGCCTTGCCGCCGTCCCGCCGACGGCCGCTACGGCGAGAACCCCAACCGCATGCAGCACTACTATCAGTTCCAGGTGCTCATCAAGCCCTCGCCGGTCAACGCCCAGGAGCTCTACCTGGGTTCGCTGGCCGCCATTGGCCTGGACCCCAACGACCATGACGTCCGCTTTGTCGAGGACGACTGGGAGAGCCCGACCCTGGGCGCCTGGGGCCTTGGCTGGGAGGTCTGGCTCAACGGTATGGAGGTCACGCAGTTTACGTACTTCCAGCAGGTGGGCGGTATCGAGGTCGACCCCGTGCCCGTCGAGATCACCTATGGCCTGGAGCGTATCGCCATGTACGCCCAGGGCGTCAACTCGGTCTACGATCTGGTGTGGAGCTACCTGCCCGATGGCACGCCCATGACCTACGGCGACGTGTTCCTCGAGAACGAGCGCGAGTTCAGTGCCTATAACTTTGAGGTCGCCAACGTCGAGATGATGCGTCAGAAGTTTGACGACTACGAGGCCGAGTGCCATTCCTGCCTGGAGCGCAAGCTGCCGCTTCCGGCGTACGACTGTGTCATGAAGTGCAGCCACGCTTTCAACCTGCTCGATGCCCGCGGCGCCCTGTCCGCAGTCGAGCGTGCCAATTACATCCTGCGCGTCCGCGCCGTCGCCAAGGCGTGCTGCGAGGCCTATATGGCCGAGGTCGCCGGAGTCAACGAGAATGCCGACCAGGAAGGCGAGGTGGCGTAAGCCATGGCAGACGCTAAGGATTTCCTGTTTGAGATCGGTACGGAGGAAATGCCCTCCGCACCGCTGAACAATGCCGTCAAGCAGCTTGGCACCATGATCGCCAAGGGCCTCGACGAGGCCGGTCTGGCCCATGGCGAGGTCCGCGTGATCTCGAGTCCGCGTCGTCTGGCTGCGCTCGTGGCCAACGTCGCCACTGCGACCGATGAGGTTCACGAGGTCAAGCGCGGTCCCGCGGCAAACATTGCCTTCGATGCCGACGGCAACGCCACCAAGGCCGCCCAGGGCTTCGCCCGCAAGTGCGGTGTGGCTGCCGAGGACCTGGTCCGTCGCGAGGATACGGACGGTCGCGAGTATGTTTTTGCCGAGAAGAACATTCCCTCCGCTCCGGCTACTCCGATCCTGACGGCTCTGTGCGAGAAGACCATCGCCGGCCTGCAGTGGCCCAACTACCGCTCCCAGCGCTGGGGCCACGAGCACGCCACCTTCGTGCGCCCGGTCCGCTGGATCTGCTGCCTTTTGGGCGAGGATGTTGTGCCCGTGTCGTTTGCCGACGTGACGAGCGGCAACACCACGCGCGGCCATCGCGTGCTTGGCCCCGGTGACCACGTTGTCGCTAGCCCCGCCGCCTACGAGCAGGTGCTCGAGGACGCCGGCGTGCTTTCTGCCGAGCGCCGTCGCGAGGCGATTCTCGCCGGTATCGCCGAGGTCGAGGCTGCCCGTCCCGGCTGCCATGTCGATACGCCCAAGAAGGTCTTCGAGGAGGTCGTCAACCTCTGCGAGTGGCCGACGGTGCTCGTCGGTACCTTCGATGAGGAGTTCCTCAAGGTCCCGCACGAGATTATCTGCGAGTCCATGCTCACCAACCAGCGCTACTTCCCGATCTATGATGGCGAGGGTAAGCTCACGCGTGAGTTCGTAATCGTCTCCAACAGCAAGCCCGAGAATGCCGAGCGCGTGATCGACGGCAACGAGCGCGTCGTGCGCGCCCGCCTGGACGACGCCAAGTTCTTCTATGAGGAGGACCTGAAGATCTCCCTCGACGAGTTCCGTGAGCGCCTGTCCAAGGTCGCCTTCCAGGAGAAGCTCGGCAGCGTGCTCGCCAAGTCCGAGCGCATCGAGCAGCTCGCGCTCGCTATTGCCCGCGAGGCTCATCTGGGCGCCCATCTTGCCGCCGACGCTGCTCGTGCCGCGCACCTGTGCAAGGCGGACCTGGTGTCCAACGCCGTCGTCGAGTTCACGAGCCAACAGGGCGTGATGGGCGGTTACTACGCCACCGCGATGGGGGAGAACGACGAGGTCGCTCATGCTATTCGCGATCACTATCGTCCCCGCTTTGCCGGTGACGAGCTGCCCGAGGGCACCGCTGGCTGCATCGTGGCCTGCGCCGACAAGCTCGATACCATCGCCGGTATCTTTGCCATCGGCGAGCCTCCGACCGGCTCCTCCGACCCCTACGCGCTGCGTCGTGCCGCTATCGGCATCATCAACATCCTGCGCGACCGCCTGCCGATCGACCCCACGTCGCTCATCGACTTCGCCCTCGAACTTTACAGTGAGCAGGGTATTGAGTTCGACGCCGCCGAGGTCGCCCAGCAGGTTCGTGACTTCTTCCATGGCCGCCTGGTGAGCATGGCCCGCGACGAAAAGATCCCGACCGATACCGTTGCCGCCGTCTCCGCGGTGCATATTATCGCCCCGTCCGTCTTCTTCGCCCGCTGCGCCGCCCTCGACGAGGCCCGCAAGAACGACGCTGAGACGTTCGACAACCTGGCTACCGCCTATGCTCGCGCCGCGCATATCTCCAAGCCCGAGCTGGGTGCGGAGTATGACCGCAGCCTGATGGGCGAGGTCGAGCTCGCGCTTGCCGACGCCTCCGAGGCTGCTCAGACCGCTGTCGATGCCGCCCTTGCTGCCGAGGACTACCCGGCCGCATTTGCCGCCCTCGCCGCCCTGCGCGCGCCCATCGACCGTTTCTTCGATGAGGTCATGGTCATGGACAAGGACGAGCAGCTTCGCGATAATCGCCTTAAGCTGCTCAACCGCTTCGAGGCCGTTTTCTCCGGCATCGCCAACATTGGTG
>CABUNB010000054.1 GCA_902492755.1 uncultured Collinsella sp.
AGGAAAGCACTTAATGTGCTTTCCGTCTTGCGCAGGACTGTAGAGCAGCAAACTTCATGCCCTCCGGTCCGCCCCGGGAGCCACCGCTAAGTTATCCCCCGGCATTCAGAAAATCTAAGTGCCAAAAAATAAGATTTTTTGACTCCGTGTTGTATAACCCGCCATTCGTGGGTACCATTCAACGCGTACGCAAACAAAAAGGGTTAATTCGCGTGGTATAACCGCGCGGCCCAAAAAGGAGGAGACAAGCATGTCGTCTTTGAAGCCGCTTGCAGATCGTGTTCTGGTCAAGCCCGACGAGGCCGAGCAGAAGACCGCTTCTGGTCTGTATATCGCCAGCAACGCTCAGGAGAAGCCGCAGCGCGGCACCATCGTTGCCGTTGGCGCTGGCAAGGTCAACGACAAGGGTGAGCGCATCCCCATGGACGTCAAGGTCGGTGACGTTGTCATCTACGGTAAGTTCGGTGGCAACGAGGTCAAGGTCGACGGCGAGAAGTATCTGCTGATGCGCGCCGACGACATCTACGCCGTCGTCGAGGCCTAGTCTCGTCAGAATCTCTGATTCGTCTTTGAACGCGCCCGCCGTATAGGACTCGGAAGCGGCGACGCGAGTCACATTTCTTTTGGAGGATTACCTACCATGGCAAAGAACATTACGTTCAACACCGATGCCCGCGCTAAGCTCGCCAAGGGCGTCAACACCCTGGCCGACGCCGTTACCGTCACCATGGGCCCCAAGGGCCGCTACGTTGCGCTGCAGCGCACGTTCGGTGCCCCGACCATCACCAACGACGGCGTTTCTGTCGCTAAGGAGATTGAGCTCGAGGACAACATCGAGAACATGGGCGCCCAGCTGGTGAAGGAGGTCGCCACCAAGACCAACGACACCGTGGGTGACGGCACCACCACCGCAACCCTGCTCGCTCAGGCCATCGTCAACGACGGCCTGCGCAACGTCGCCGCTGGCGCCAACCCGCTGGCCATCCGTCGCGGCATCGACAAGGCCGTCAACGCCGCCGTCGCCGAGATGAAGAAGCAGGCCAAGCCGGTCGAGACCAAGGAGCAGATTGCTTCCGTCGGTACCATCTCCGCCGGTGACCCCGAGGTCGGCGAGAAGATCGCCGAGGCCATGGAGGTCGTGGGCAAGGACGGCGTCATCACCGTCGAGGATTCCCAGACGTTCGACATCACCATCGACACCGTCGAGGGCATGCAGTTCGACAAGGGCTATGTCTCCGCTTACTTCGTCACGGACAACGACCGCATGGAGGCCGTGATGAAGGATCCGTACATCCTCATCACCGACCAGAAGATCTCTAGCGTCCAGGACATCATGCCTGTTCTCGAGGCTGTCCAGCGCGCTGGCCGTGGCCTGCTCATCATCGCTGAGGACATCGATGGCGAGGCTCTGCCCACCCTCGTCCTCAACAAGATCCGCGGCGCCCTCAACGTCTGCGCCGTCAAGGCTCCGGGCTACGGCGATCGCCGCAAGCGCATCCTCGAGGACATCGCCGTCCTCACCGGTGGTCAGGCTGCTCTGGACGAGCTGGGCGTGAAGGTCGCTGACATCACCGCCGATATGCTCGGTACCGCTAAGTCCGTCACCATCTCCAAGGACAACACCGTCGTCGTCGGCGGCGCTGGCTCCAAGGAGGCCATCGATGCCCGCATCGCCCAGATCAAGGGCGAGATGGAGAACACCACCTCTGACTTCGACCGCGAGAAGCTCCAGGAGCGCCTGGCCAAGCTCTCCGGTGGCGTTGCCGTCATCAAGGTCGGCGCTGCTACCGAGTCCGAGCTCAAGGAGATCAAGCATCGCGTCGAGGACGCCCTGCAGGCTACCCGCGCTGCTGTCGAGGAGGGCATTGTCGCTGGCGGCGGCGTCGCCTTCATGGACGCTGCGCCTGCGCTCGATGCTGTCGAGATTGACGACCCCGAGGAGAAGATCGGCGTCGATATCGTCAAGAAGGCTCTGACCGCTCCGGTCGCCACCATCGCCAAGAACGCTGGCTTTGAGGGCGCTGTCGTGGTCGACAAGGTTGCCGAGCTGCCCGCTGGCCAGGGTCTCAACTCTGCCAACGGCGAGTGGGGCGATATGATCGAGATGGGCGTCCTCGACCCCGTCAAGGTCAGCCGCGTTACCCTGCAGAACGCTGCTTCTGTCGCCAGCCTGATCCTCATCACCGAGGCTACCGTCTCCGATGTGCCCAAGAATACTCAGCTTGAGGACGCTATCGCTGCTGCTACCGCTGGTCAGCAGGGCGGCGGTATGTACTAAGGCCGACAAGGTCTAGAACTCCCACCGGGAATCCGGGGGCGTGACGGGGGTTTCTCTCCGGAACGTCCTCGGACATGCAAAGAGGCTCCGCATCGCGCTTCGCGCTGCGGAGCCTCTTTGCGTCCTGCGGAATGTTCCGGAGAGAAACCCCCGTCACGCCCCCGGATTCCCTGCGTTTACGGCCTTGAGGTCGGCGTGGGCGGAGGACTTGGTTGTTGGGAATACGTGTCCCGATCGCTGTTTCGCGCTTTGCGCGAAAAGCGCGCTACTTTGGGATGGGTGGGGGACGTGGTTGTTGCGGCAACTGATCCCCGCCACAAATTACCTTTGGCATACTTGCGCGAAAGTCTACTGGTGCTACACTTGCAATTGCTGTTTCAGGGCGGGGTGGAATTCCCCACTGGCGGTAAATCGGGCGGTGCCAAAGGGGTGCCGTGGCGCAGGCGAGGCGTCTGCGATCGAGCCGATGAGTCCGCGACCCGTGTGTGCGTTGGTTCGCATGCCGGCTGAACTGGTGAGATCCCAGTACCAACGGTTAGAGTCCGGATGAAAGAGGCAGGTGATCTTATGTCTGAACAGTCGCAGCATATCCATTTTGAGAACACGAATAGGTGGAGCACCAAACAGCTCGTTACCATGGCGCTGATGTGTGCCTTGGGCGCGTTGTTTATGTATGTGCAGCTACCCATCCTTCCCTCGGCGCCGTTTTTGACGTATGACCCGTCGCTGGTGCCGGCGATGGTGTGCGGTTTTGCGTATGGCCCTGGCGCCGGCACTGCTGTTGCCGCCATGGCGATCGTTATCCATGCGCTCACCACGGGTGACTGGGTCGGTGCGCTTATGAACCTGGTGGCTACGCTGGGTTATATTCTGCCCGCGGCTATCGTCTACCAGAAGATGCATACCTATAAGGGTGCCGTGATTGGCCTAGCGCTCGGCGTCATTGCCGCTACGGCGTTGTCTATGGTCGCAAACCTTACCATTGGTGTTTGGTTCTGGTATGGCTCGGTCGATGTGATCGCCCCGCTCATGATTCCTGCCGTTCTGCCGTTCAACCTTATCAAGACCGTCCTTAACTCGGTGTTGACGCTTGCGGTGTACAAGGCGGTCTCCAACCTCATCACGCCTAAAAAGGACCAGGTCAAAGGCCGCGCATGATTGAGTGTCGGGGCGTTTCCTTTAGCTATGACGGTGCCGTACCGGCACTCGACGGCGTCGATCTGAACATCGAGGACGGGGAGTTTTTCTGCATCCTCGGTGGCAATGGGTCGGGCAAGTCGACGTTTGCCAAGCATCTGAATGCACTGTTGCAGCCCGATGCGGGCGCGGTACGCATCAACGGCATGGATGCGTCCGACCCCGAGCTGGTCTACGACATTCGTTCGACCGCGGGCATGGTATTCCAGAATCCCGAAGACCAGCTGGTGGCAACGCTTGTCGAAGATGACGTTGCGTTTGGTCCCGAAAACCTTGGCGTGCCATCGACGCAAATTGCGCAGCGCGTACGCGAGGCGCTGAAGGGCGTGGGTCTGGTGGGCTTTGAGCGCCATGAGACCCATGCACTTTCGGGTGGCCAAAAGCAGCGCGTGGCGCTTGCCGGTGTGCTCGCCATGGAACCGCGCGTGCTCATATTGGACGAGGCTTCTTCGATGCTCGATCCGCGTGGACGCAAGGGCCTCATGAAGGCTTGCCACGCGTTGCACGATCGCGGCATGACTATCGTGATGATTACGCACTTTATGGAAGAGGCTGCCGAGGCCGATCGTGTCGCGGTATTTCGGGCGGGGCGCGTTGCCATGCTCGGTACGCCCGAGGAAATCTTGACACGGGCGGACGAACTTGCGCAGCTCAACCTGGATATGCCGGCGTCGTGCTGCTTGGGCATGGAGCTTCGTGCGAAGGGCGTGCCCGTTCATGCGCAGGTGCGCGAGGCGGATATGGTCGCCGAGGTTGTGGAGGCTTATGCCGAGCGAAGTGGGGCAGGCACCGTGGGGCAGTCTTCCGCACCCCAATCGGAAATCGTTGGCGGTACGGTTTCGGCAGACAACGAAGATAACGTACCAGAGCCCGTCATCGAACTATCCCATGTTTCGTACAGTTATTCGCTCAGTCCGCGCGAGCGCCGCCGCTGGCATAAGCGCTCGGCCACTGCGGGCAAATCGAATAAACAGGCTCTCTGGGGAAACGACCCCAGCAGCCCGTGGGCGCTGCGCGATGTATCGCTGACGGTGCGTCGCGGCGAGTTCCTGGGCTTAGCAGGTCATACCGGTTCGGGTAAGTCGACGCTGGTCCAGCATCTCAACGGTTTGATTCGCCCCCAGGAGGGATTCGTTCGCGCGCTGGGGCTCGATCTGTCAAACAAGAAAGACGCCGCCGCGGTTAAGGCCAAGGTCGGCGTGGTGTTTCAATATCCCGAGCGTCAGCTGTTTGCCGAAACCGTGACGCAGGACGTGGCGTTTGGCCCGCACAACCTTGGCTTGCCGCAAGATGAAGTCGACCGTCGCGTCGAGTCGTCGCTCTCGCGCGTGGGCCTCGACCTTTCCACGGTCGGCGACAAGAGTCCCTTTGAGCTTTCGGGCGGTCAGCAACGGCGTGTGGCATTCGCCGGTGTGCTCGCCATGGAGCCCGAAGTCCTGGTGCTCGATGAACCCATGGCGGGGCTCGATCCGGCTGCGCGCAGGGATTTCCTTGAGCTTATCGATCGACTTCACCGCGATGGCCTGACCGTTGTCATGGTTTCACACAGCATGGATGACCTGGCCAATTGCTGCGACCGTATCGTCGTAATGAACGAAGGTGCGGTGTTTGCCGAGGGAACCCCCGCGCAGGTGTTTGCGCATGCCGATGAGCTCAAGTCGATCGGCTTGGGCGTACCTGCTGCTCAGCGCATGGCGTTGGCGCTCGCGGAGGCGGGCGTGCCGCTGCGTTGCGGCGGGCTCTATACGGTTGAGTCGCTGGCCGACGAGCTGGCAGATTTGCTGATCGGTCGCTCAGACGGTCCTTCTAACGTCGCGGACATTGCTAAATCCAAGACGGTCGCGCGAGAGGAGGGCTGCTAATGGAGGCGTTTTCGTTTGGCAGCTACTATCCCGGCGATAGTGCAATCCACCGCCTGGACCCGCGAACTAAGTTGCTCTTGGGCTTTGTGTTTCTGATCACGACGCTCACAGTCAGCGGCTTCCGCGGACTGGCCCCGGTCGCAATCTTCGTTGTCCTGATCTATACCGTGTCCCGGGTGCCGTTGCGCCGGGTCCTATCATCGATGGCACCATTGCTGGCGATTGTCGTGGTGGTCGCAGTGCTCAACCTGTTTTCCGACCAGAGCGGGCGCATTCTGTGGCAGCTTGGCTTTTTGCAGATAAGCGAGGGCTCGCTGCATTCCGCCGCCTTTATGGCGTGCCGCCTGAGCTTGATGATGGCCGGCATGAGCGCCATTACGCTCACCACGCCCACGCTCGACCTCACCGCGGGCTTTGAGCGTCTGCTCGCACCGTTTGCGCGTGTGGGACTTCCTGCACACGAGCTCGGCATGATTATGGGTATCGCGCTGCGCTTTATGCCGCAGTTTGCCACCGAGATGAAGCAGACGGCCGATGCGCAGGCGAGCCGCGGTGCGCGCGTGACGGGAGGCCCGCTCGGCGGCGTGCGTATGCTCGGCAGTGTGGCGATCCCGCTGTTCACGGGTGTGTTCCGCCATGCCGAGACGCTGTCTGCTGCCATGGATGCACGCTGCTATCACGGCGAGCAGGGCCGCACGCGCCTGCATGCGCTTGCATTTCGCCGCGGGGATGCGCTGGCTGCGGTGGTGACGGCGCTGCTGCTCGCGTGTGTCATCGTCATCAACCTTCAACTTGTTTAGGCGCGATTCGAGCGCAAGAAAGGGGTCCCTATGACCGACAACGACCGCACGGCTCAGCTTGAGCGCGCCTGTTCGTATCTCAGGCGCATTCCGGCGTGGTATCTGGCCACGACCGATGTGGCCGATGGACATCAGCCTCGCGTGAGGCCGTTTTCGTTTGCCATGGTCGATGACGGTAAGCTGTGGTTTTGCACGTCGCGCGACAAGGATGTGTGGGCGGAGCTGAGTGCGAATCCCAAGTTCGAGCTCTCGGGCTGGAAGCCGGGGGAATGTTGGATCGTGTTAACTGGCGAGGCCGCGCTCGAGGACGATGCGGTGGTGAGCGACCGCGTTCGCGAAGCAGGCTTTAAGCACATGGTGGGCATTGGCGAGAATCACGAGAGCGCCAACGACGGTCGCCTTGCGTTTTTCTCGGTCCGCAATATCGTCGCCCGCTTCTGCGATATCGACGGCAGCGAGGAACGCCTGGAGCTCTAGATCACACAAACCAGACTCTCAAACTGGCTAGTACAGGAGGACACATGGACGGATTGAATACGGTTTTGGAGTATCTGACGTCGGTGCCGGCGTGGTACTTGGCGACGAGCGTAGACGGGCAGCCACATGTACGCCCATTTTCGTTTGCTCAGATTCAGGACGGTAAGCTGTGGTTTGTGACGGCGCGCACCAAAGACGTGTGGCAGGAGCTGCTACAAAATCAACGCTTTGAGGCCACGAGTTGGTGGCCGGGCCATGGCTGGCTCATCTTGCGCGGGCGTGCCGGCTTGGATGACCAGGCCGCTCCCGATATGCGCGAGGCGGGATGGAAACATCTTGAGCGCTTGAGCGAGCACTATGAGGGGCCTAACGACCCCACGCTCGTCTTCTTTAGCGTGGAGGAACCCGAGGCCTTTATCTGCAACCATGACGAATGGGTGCCGGTCGAGCTCTAAACGAGTCTCTCAACAAGCTTCGACAATTCAAATTCTCGCATGTAGCGGGCCCCACATTGCAACGTCACCGTAAGGCGCACTGGGTAATACGGGGCCCGCTCTATTTGTCAATTCCTTCGAGTGAATGTGTCGGGATTGTTTCAATGCATGAATATGCAAAAGATTTGCGTATATATGCATCTTTTGGTGTTAAAGTTTCAACCCACTTCATAACGACGGCTGCGGGATGCGCATTGGTGCATAACTGCAGACAAGGAGTCTGATATGTCTGTAAAGGTTGGAATCGTCGGTGCGGCTGGATATGCCGGCGCCGAGCTCATTCGCCTCGTCCTCGGTCATCCCGAGTTTGAACTTGCTGCCATTACGTCCAACGCCGATGCCGGCCAGCCGCTGTCCGCGGTGTATCCGAGCTTTGCTGGCGTGAGCGATCTGGTTTTCACCACGCATGACGCCCCCGAGCTCAAGAGCTGCGATGCGGTTTTTCTTGCCGTGCCGCACACGGCTGCCATGGCACAGGTGCCCGCGCTGCTTGCATCGGGCGTCTCCTGCTTTGATCTTTCGGCCGATTACCGTCTGAGCGACGCGTCTGTCTTTGAGACATGGTATGCCGCCGAGCATACGAGCCCCGAGCTGCTCAAGACCCGCGCTTTCGGCCTGCCCGAGCTGTTCTGCCAGGACTTGGAGACCGCCGCATCCGACCATGCCGACGGCAAACCCGTGCTGGTCGCCTGCGCCGGTTGCTATCCCACCGCAACGAGCCTTGCCGCCGCGCCCGCCGTGCGCGCCGGCTGGGTTGCCCAAAGTGGCCCTGTGATCGTCAATGCCATCAGCGGCGTGACGGGCGCCGGTAAGTCCTGCAACGCCCGCACCCATTTTTGCAGCGCCGACGAGAATTTGGAGGCATACGGCGTGGGCAAGCATCGCCACACGCCCGAGATTGAGCAAATCCTTGGCCTGACCGATCGCGTCGTCTTTACCCCGCA
Organism: uncultured Collinsella sp.; assembly: GCA_902492755.1. GTDB lineage: Bacteria > Actinomycetota > Coriobacteriia > Coriobacteriales > Coriobacteriaceae > Collinsella. The sequence goes on from CABUNB010000054.1 coordinate 8,053, forward strand.
CCTGGCACCGCTCAAGCGCGGCCTGCTTTCCACGGTGACGATGCCGCTCGCGCTGCAGGCCATCGACTCCTTGGCTCTTGAGGACGTTGTCGACTATTACAAGCAGTTCTATGCCGGTCGCACCTTTGTGCGCGTGCTCGATGCCGGCCAGCAGCCCAAGACGGCTTCGGTCGTCGGCACCAACGCTGCCCAGATTGGCCTCGCGCTCAACAAGCGCGCGGGCGTGCTGGTTGCGACGGGCGCCATCGACAATCTGTGCAAGGGCGCTGCGGGCCAAGCGGTCCAGTGCGCCAATATCGTCTTTGGCTTTGACGAGCGACGAGGCTTGCCCACAGTGGCGTGCCCGGTGTAGCACATTCGATTGTTAACGATTTGGTAGTCGGGCATCGAGTGGGGCGCCACTCTTAAGCTGGTCTCACGATCACGACTGGCATGGCGCACCAACCGATGTCCGCTTTTTTTGTTTGACATAAGGAGTCATAAAGACGATGAATACCGAGCTGTTTGATATCAAGATTCGCGCCGTCGAGGGTGGCGTTACGGCTGCGGCTGGTTTTAAAGCCGCAGGCATCCACGCGGGGTTCCGCAAGAACCCCGAGCGTCTGGATTACGCGCTCGTCGTGCCCGATAAACCCTGTCCCGGTGCCGGCGTGTTTACCACCAATCGCTTTTGCGCGGCGCCCGTGCAGGTGAGCCGTGCCAACCTGGGCGGTGCCGACAAGGGCTACGGTATCATCGCCGGCGTTTCGGTCAACTCTGGCAATGCCAACGCCGCCACGGGTGAGACCGGCCTTGCATGCGCGCGCGAGACGTGCAGCATCGCATCGCAGGTCATCGGCTGCGAGCCCCAGCAGATTCTGGTTGCCTCCACGGGTGTGATTGGCCAGATTCTGCCGATCGACACGTTTGAGACCGCCATTCCTGCTGCCTACGAGGCGCTCTCCGCCCACGGTGGCGCCGATGCCGCTCGCGCCATTATGACGACCGACACGCACTCCAAGGAGTACGCCGTATCCTACGTCAGTGAGGCTGCGGGTCATGCGGGCAATGTCTATACGGTAGGCGGAATGTGCAAGGGCTCGGGCATGATCATGCCCAACATGGCCACCATGATCGCAGTTATCACCACCGATGCCCCCGTCGAGCCTGCGGCACTTCATGCCCTGCTGCTCTCGACCGTCAAGCAGACCTTTAACAAGGTAACGGTCGATTCCGACACCTCGACCAACGACACCTGCATCATGCTTGCCTCCGGCGTCGCTGCCGCAGATGCCGAGCCTATCGTCGAGGGCTCCGATGCCTTTGACGAGTTGGCGTTTGCCGTACACGAGGTGTGCGAGAGCCTAGCGCGCAACATCGCGGCCGATGGCGAGGGTGCATCGAAACTCGTGACGGTCAACGTCACCGGCGCCGCTAACGACGAGGAGGCCGATGTCGCCGCCCGTGCCGTTGCCAACTCGCCGCTCGTTAAGACCTGCATCGCCGGCCACGACTGCAACTGGGGCCGCGTTGCTATGGCGCTGGGCAAGTGCGGTGTGAAGTTTAATCAGGAAGACGTTTCCATCGACATGATGGGCATGCCTGTCTGTCGCGACGGTCTGACTGTTCCCTTTGACGAGGACGAGGCTCTACGACGTTTTGAGGCGCCCGAGATCGTGATCTCGGCCGACCTGGGCGCGGGCGACGCGGCAACGACCGTGTGGACTTGCGACCTCACGCACGAGTACATCTCCATCAACGGCGACTACCGTTCCTAGATTCCAGGCACGCTGCGCATCTTGCCGCGATTGCGGACAGCGGAGCACGGCGCGATAACGATACGAAAGACGAGGCAGATTATGAAATTCGCACGCGATTGTCGTTCGAGCGAATCCAACGAAGCAACCGCGCAGCTGCTGTTCGAAGCGCTGCCGTGGATTAAGAACCTGACCGGTAAGACGGTCGTTATCAAGTACGGCGGTGCCGCCATGGTCGACGAGCAGCTGCGCCGCGACGTGATGAGCGACATCGTCCTGCTCAAGATCATCGGTATGCGCCCCGTTATCGTGCATGGCGGCGGCAAGGCCATCAACGAGGCGCTTAGCCATTACGATATTCCCGTCGAGTTTAAGAACGGCCAGCGCGTGACCACGCCGGCGACGATGGATATCGTGCGCGAGGTGCTGGGCGGCAAGGTTAACCAGGAGCTGGTTGCTGCCATCAACCACCACGGCAACCTGGCCGTGGGCGTTTCGGGCAGCGATGCCGGTACGCTCATCGCCGAGCCGCTCGACCCCGAACTCGGCCGCGTAGGCAAGGTCACGCACGTCAACACCGACTATATCGAGCGCCTGCTCGATAGCGAGTACATCCCCGTCATCGCTACCGTCGCGGCGGGGGAGGACGGCGGTTTCTTCAACATCAACGCCGATACCGCCGCCGGTGCCGTTGCGGCGGCGCTGCATGCGCATAAGGCGATCTTTTTGACCGACGTCGACGGCCTGTACAAGGACTTTAGCGACAAGGATTCACTTATCTCCAATCTGACGCTCGACGAGGTCAATGAGATGCTCTACGGCGGCGAGGTCGATAAGGGCATGATTCCCAAGCTGCGTGCTGCTGTCGATGCGCTTGCCGGAGGCGTATTTCGCGCTCACATCATCAACGGTACCACGCCGCATTCGCTGCTGCTGGAGCTGCTGACCGACGCCGGCGTCGGTACCGTGATCCATTCCACCGAGACGGCTTACGAGTTCGATACGCATCCGCATCCGCTTTCGACGTTTGCTGCGCGTCTGACCGAGAACCTTGACGAGGTCGAGAAGCTTCAGACGGTCTAACTGACCCGCAGCCGCCCCATTCCTGCACCCATAGGCCTGCGCCGTCCGGCGCTCAACGAAAGGCATCCCATGTCACTTGCAGCTCAGCAATCGCTTGAATCCCATTACGTTATGCATACCTTTGGCCGCTCTCCGGTCGAGTTTGTCGAGGGCCACGGCATGAAACTCACCGGCGACGATGGCCGTGAGTACCTCGACTTTCTTGCCGGCATCGGCGTGTGCAGCCTGGGTCATGGCGACCCGGCTGTGCTCTCGGCGCTCGAGGCACAGACCAAAAAGCTCATGCATGTCTCCAATTACTTCTACATTGAGCAGCGCGGACAGGTCGCGGCGCTGCTGTCCAAGCTTGCTAACGACGACGTAGATGGTGCGCGCGTGCTTGCCGATGCCATTGCCGCCGGCGATGAGACTACGGCAGCTGCTCTTGGTGCCCCGGCTGCGGACGAGCAGGTGTGGGAGACCTTCTTTGCCAACTCCGGCGCCGAGGCCAACGAGGGCTCGATGAAGCTCGCGCGCCTGTACGCCAAGCGTGCCGGTAACGGCGGCAACACTATCGTGTGCATGCGCGGCGGCTTCCACGGCCGTACGCTCGAGACCATTGCCGCCACCATGCAGGATTGGCTGCAGGATAGTTTCCGCCCGCTGCCGGGTGGCTTTGTGGCCTGTACGCCCAACGATATCGATGAACTGCGTGCGATCTTTAAGCAGCTGGGGAGCGAAATTTGTGCCGTGATGCTCGAGCCGATCCAGGGTGAGAGTGGCGTGCACCCCATGACCGAGGAGTTTATGGCGGCAGCGCGTGACCTGGCACACGAAGTGGGCGCCGTGCTTATCGCCGACGAGGTCCAGTGCGGCATCTTCCGCACGGGTAAGCCGTTTGCATTCCAAACCTATGGCGTGGAACCCGACATCATGAGCCTTGCCAAGGGCATTGCTGATGGCGTGCCCATGGGTGCCGTCGTGGCAAAGAAGGAGATTGCCGACGTGTTTAAGCCGGGCGACCACGGCTCGACCTTTGGCGGTAGCTGCTTGGCCGTCGCGGCGTGTGCCGCGACGCTCTCCGCGCTCGTGCGCGGCGATTATGCCGACCACGCTGCCAAGGTAGGCGCCTATATGGAGGCAAAACTCGCCAAGTTACCGCACGTGACCGATGTGCGCGGTCGCGGCTTGATGCTCGGCTGCGACCTGGATGATGCCGCGGGCGACGCGCATGATATTGTTGCCCGCGCGCTGGCCGCCGGTGCCGTGATTAACGCTACGGGTGCCCATACGCTGCGTTTCCTGCCGCCGCTCGTCTGCGAGGAATCCGACGTGGACAGTCTGATCGAGATCCTGTCGGGTGTCTTGGGCTAACGCGGCGCAATAACTCAATTTTGACCGGGTTCCGGACTGCGGACGTGCCATATGCGGCACGATTCGGCGGTCTGGAGCCCGTTTTGCCTTAGATTTGCTAAGGCAGGGAGACCTGCTGGTCAAAAAACATCAAATATGAGTACTGCTACCGATTTGGTAGCAGCAATTTTGGACTAATAAGGCCAGATAGCAAGTCGAAATGGGTCGCGCGCGCAGACGTGGTGTAAGAGCGTCCTGAGGTCCGTCGCTGCAAGTCC
>CABUNB010000055.1 GCA_902492755.1 uncultured Collinsella sp.
GCGCAACGCGTTGCGCTGAGTCCTGAGGCTGTTGCACTGAAAATGAGAATCAAGGATTGTCCAACCACTTTTACTTGCCGGCTATGTGGTATGTAAAACTAGATAACCTAGAATACAATATAGAAAATGAACGGAGGACCTTTATGAACCACGTTAAACACGTTATTCCGATGTCCGATTCGTCGGTCAGCATTAAGCCTGAGGATATTCAGCCGACGGTGCTGCCCGATGCATTTATTCAGTCCGAAATCGTGCGCAAACTCAATACGTTGAGTCTGCCGCGCTATGACCAGTTGCCCAATGTGACGCTCTACCGCGACCAGGTTATTGAGTATGTTGCGCTGTGGATGGAGCCGCTGTCCATTTGCGTTGAGCACCCTGTCATTACGCCATCGATGATCAATAACTACGTGAAGGTCGGCCTGGTGCCTGCTCCGGTCAAAAAGCAATATGGCCGCGAGCAGATTGCCCGCCTGATCGCTATCTGCCTCTTTAAGCAGGTCTTACCTATTGCTGCGGTGCAGGCACTCTTTAACATTCAGCGTTTGAGCTACGATGCCCCGACGGCCTTCGATTATGTGGTCGATCAGCTCGAGGCATCGATTCGTTCGGCGTTTTCCGTCGAGCAGACGCCGGTTCCCGATACGGCGCATCAGGTAACGCGTGAGTCGCTGCTTGTGCGCAGTGCGGTTTCATCCTTCGTTTCGAAAGCGTACCTGATGAGCTATCTAAAGTTTAATGGGTTTAATAACTAGCCGACGTATAAAACGGGCGGAACAAAGGGCTATCTGCCACTTTGTCCCGCCCGTATTTTTGCTTGGTTGGACGTTATTGGCCCGAAGCCACGCCCATGCCGTAGCCGATAATGAGCCCATGCATTTCGGCATAGTATGAATCTAGCCCGTTACAGGGCATGATGATAGTCTTGGAGCCTGGCCAGCGCTCCACAATTCGGCTGGCAAGTGCTTGGGCGCCTGCCTCATTCTCGACATGGTCGATAACGACCTCGCCGCCCGTAAAACCTTCGGCTTCCATGGTGTCGATAATCTTGTTGAGCATCTTCTTTTCGCCACGCGTGTGTCCGACGAGTTCGATTTTACCGACTTCACTCGCCGTGCCCAAAATGCGAATATTGAGCTTGTTGGCAATGACGCCGGCTGCCTTAGGGATACGTCCGGCTTTGGCCAGGTTTTCGTAATTGCACAAGCTGAAGAGGATTTTGCTGTTCTGCTCAAGGCTATCGAAGTATGCGCAAGCGTCCTCGAATGAGACATCCGGATTGCTTGCAAGATAGCGGTCGAACAGCAAGAAAATGAGGTCCATTTTGCCGCCAGCTGCGCGCGAATTGACTAGATGAATCTGCCGGTCGGGCTCCTCGGCAAGAACCATATCGCGAGCCGTGGCTGCTGCGTTGTAGCTGCCCGACACGCCCTCAGAGATCGGCATGCAGATGGTCTTGTCTGCCAATTTGAAGAGCTCGGCCCACTCCCCTACGCTGGGACAAGCGCTCGAAGAAGCGTTCGTCTCCGCCTGAACAGCGCAGTTGAGCTCATGAACATCGAGTGAAAGGTCATCGATGAATTCACGCTCCCCCACTCGAATTTTGAGGGGCGCAAATGCAAAGGTGGTATGGGGTGCGGTCGGTTGCCAATCGCGGAGGTTGCAGCTTGAATCGGAGATAAGTGCCCAGCTCATAGAGGGTCCTTTCTAATTGTTCCTCAACAATTATAGCCATCTTGCAAACTGAATGTACGGCTATCTAGTTTTGAATACTAGATAGCCGTACAAGATTAGAAAAAAAAGAATGGACCTCGCGACTTAAAGCCACGAGGTCCACATTCACACGCTGTGTAAGATGACTTAGTAACGCACGAAGATATAGTTGTTGTTCATGCCGGCGGCAACGGAGCTGATGATAACACCCGTATTGTAGTCGGAAGCATGAATCATCTGACCACCACCGATGTAAATGCCGGTGTGGTACGAGTTGACCACAACGTCACCGGGCTGCGGATCGGACACACGCGTCCAGCCCATAAAGGTACCCGTGGTGCCGAGGCGGCAATAGCGACCAGTGAGGCAATAGCTAACAAAACCAGAGCAGTCGAAGCTGTTCGGGCCAATTCCGCCCCAGGAATAAGCGCAACCAAGCTTGCTGTATGCACGCGAGACAACAGAACCGCCATCGACGGACTGGCTCGGAGCAGAAGGCGTCGGAGCCGGAGCAGGCGTGGAGGGCTGCGGCGTCGGAGCGGGTGTCGGCGTAGGAGCCGGAGTGTTGCCGCCCTGGTTGTTATTGCTGGTCTGGCCACCGTTGTTGGTGTTCTCGGTCGTACCGGCAGTCTCGTTGCTCACCGTGGCCTTCTCGGCGGTGCTAGCGTTGATGCCGGCCTGCAGCGCGGCATTGGCCTCGGCCTCGGCGGCAAGCTCGGCCTGCAGCTGCGAATCCAGGGAATTTACGACGTTCTGGGCTTCAGCCTGCTGGGCGTTAAGCTCGTCGACCTTCTTTTGCGTGGTGGCGACGTTCTTCTCCTGCTCGGCCTGCTTATCGGTGAGCTGCTGCTTAAGCTCCTTTACCTCTTGAATGGTCTGAGCCTGCTTATCAGAAACTTTGCCGTAGTAGAACAGACGGTTGAGCATATCGCTCAGATCATCGACACCCGTCAGAACCTGAAGCAGGCTCAGACCGCCGGTTTTGTACTCGCCGGCGACATAGGTCGAGAGCTTGGCCTGACCATCGGCGATCTCCTGCTGCTTTTGCGTGATCTCGCCGGCAGTCTGATCGAGCGCTTGCGTCTGCGTGGCGAGCTCATCGTAAATCTGCTGAGTTTGGGTACCGATCTGCTCGAGCTTCGTACGAGCAGCGGCAAGGTCGGATGCGGTATCGGCGTAGGCAGGAGCCGCGAGGCCCAAGCCCAAAACACAAGCGAGGGTTGCCGTAGCAGCGCAGCGTGCCATGTTTTTGTGCGTGTTTGCTGTGCGCATGTAGCTTCCTTTCCAGTAACTAAGGGTAACGGCTAGCCTACCGTCACCAGGCTAAAGAGCTCCACATCGTCATCAGACGGCGTGAGCTTCTCGCGCGGGTTGAGAAACGCAAGCTCAAGTATACAACCGTAACCGATAAGCTTTGCGCCCATATCTCGCACCAGTTTACCTGTTGCCTCGACGGTTCCGCCCGTCGCGACCAAGTCGTCCAGAATCAACACGGTATCTTTAGAGCTGATAGCGTCGGCATGGATCTCAATTGAATCGGTGCCGTACTCGAGCTCGTAGCTCTGGCTTACGGTCTCGCGCGGCAGCTTGCCCGGTTTACGTGCGGGAACAAAGCCGGCGCCAAGGGCTACAGCCACCGGTACGCCAACCATAAAGCCGCGAGCCTCGGGACCCACGACCTTGGTGATTCCCATGCCGGCAAAGTGCTCGGCGAGGGCATCGGTCATGGCTTTGAGCGCCTCGGGATTGCCAAAGAGGGGCGTGATGTCTTTGAAGATGACTCCGGGCTCGGGATAGTCGGGGATGTCGACGATTTGAGATTCGAAGTCGTACATTGCATGACCTTTCAATGGGTTGCCGGATAAGCGGCAGCGGTTATTTGCCCGCCGTGGCGGTGCCGGAGTGCGAAGGGGCGACGACCTTGAGCGGCTTTACGAGAGAATCCTCGTGCGAAGCCGGCGTGGCTATCTCTTCGTTTTTGGCTTTGGTGGACTCGGAGCGAGTGATTTCCTCATCGAGTGCATCGATGTCGGCGTCCTCGACCACGGCGTTGAGCGACTCAAAAACGCGGTTCTTGAGCAGCGCAGTGTGCACACCCTCGGTCAGGTCGTGAAGCTTCTTAAACGCACGCTCGAGCTTGGCGTCGCGCTCGTCATCGGAGGTATCCATTCCAAGCATGCTCACGAGCACCTGCTCAAACATCGAGGACTCGCGGTTGGCGGAAGACACGTACTGACGCAGGTTGCGGGGCTCGATATGGAAGCGTGACAGCTCGGAGCAGTAGCGGATGATCGGAAAATCGCGACCATCGACGAGCTCACGATTCTGCGGACTCTTGATGATGCGAATGAGGTCGTTCTCGGCGAGCGAGCGGATAAACGAAATCTCGACGCCCAGCATATCGGGAATGGTCTCGATGGGATGCAGCTTTTGCTTAGTCTCCTTGGGCTCCGTCTTGAGCGGAACATCGGATAGCAAGCCCACCTCGTAGGCGAGCGTTGACAGGTCCGTGGCGTTTTCCAAGCGCTGCTTAATCACGTTGAGAGGCATGTAGCGGGTCTTCTGCAAATGCAGGATGACCTCCAGGCGATCAACGTCCTCCTTAGAGTACTGACGGTATCCCTTAGGCGTACGATGAGGGGTAATGAGCCCCTCATCTTCTAGAAATCTAATTTTTGAGTTCGAAAGATCGGGGTATGCGCCTCGAAGTAGGTTGACGACTTGGCCGATACTCAGATAGTTGCGTTCGGCCATGCCCTACTCACCGGTTTCGATGCGCTCCGGCGTGCTCTCGTGGTAGATGAGCGTAAACGTACCGATCTGGACGGAAGAACCGTCGTGCAGCGGGGCTGCATTGACGATGGCACCGTCGACCCAGGTGCCATTGAGCGAGCCCAAGTCCTCGATGCGAGCGCCGAGGCCCTCGCGGATAATGCGCGCGTGGCTGCGCGAAACAGTCATGTCGTTGAGGAAGATGCCGTTCGCAGGATCGCGGCCAATGGTGGTCACGTCGTCCTCGAGCTCAAAGGCGGCACCAGTCTGCGGACCCTTGACGATGGACAGAACGGGGGCGGTGATGCGCACGTTGGCCATGAGGTCGGGAACGGTGACGTCGCTTGAAGGCACGCGGAATACGCAGGTAGCGTCAGCAGTCTTATCATTCTGAGGCATATTGTTAACCATGTTGTCCATGACAACCCCTAACTTATCGCGGACGTGCCGCAAATAATGAACCGTACGTAATCATACCCCAATGAATCAGTCTTCGATTTCAGGGTTCAGAAAGTCGATGTCCTCGTCCTCGGGATGCGCGAGAGCCTGTTTAATGGCCACTCCGCCCTTAATGGAGTAGATGACAGCCGTGAGCATGGAGAAGATCACGCCGCCATACACGAAGAAGATGCCGAGGGGCACCGAGCTTCCGTTGAGACCCGGGAAGGCCGCGAAGGTCGAAGGTAAAAGGCGCAGGCCGTCAATAACGGGGAAACCGAGCAGCATGAGCGAGAAGCCGGTCATGAGCAGCGCTGTGGCAATCTTTCCGGGAAAGACGACATCGATGGGGCGACGGTGATAATGACGCACGATAAGCGTGCCGATGCCCAGATAGATGTCGCGGCCGATAATGAGCACGCAGACCCAGATGGGCAGCTCTCCTCGGACCACCAGTCCAAGTACGCCGGTGAACAGCAGCGCACGGTCGCAAATGGGGTCCATGACCTTGCCGAGCCACGAGACCGTTTTGGTCATGCGGGCGATCTGACCGTCCATCCAGTCGGTGGAGGCGGCAACAGCGTAGATAACGATGGCGATGACGCGGTTGTTATCCGTCACAAACAGGTACAGAAATACCAGAGTGAGGATCAGGCGCGTAAAGGTGATGAAATTGGAGATCGTAAAGATCTTATTCGACGGGTAATCGGAAGTGCCGATAAGCTCCTTTTTGATCTTCTTTTTGATGCCCACAGGACTCCCCCGCTGGTTAACGACAAAACTTTCGCTACTATACCCGTTCCGGCGATGTCTATCCAGCGTAAGCATAGAGAGTCCAGACATATGGAGGATGCTACTGGGTTGTGCGGGATTCTGCATTTGTGTACATCAGCCTCCAAATATGATATTTTTCGGCATCTTTGATGGCTGATGTACACGTTTTGATTCGGTGATTACATCGATCGGGAAAGTTGTTGCCTTAAACAAATTAATCATGATGTGCGGGTCGAGAAGGGTTGGCGCCAAAAGAACCCAACGGCCGTTATGGCTTCGTTAGAAACGCGCCCCACCATGGATTGTGAACCCGAAAGGTAAGGCGCGCGGGCACGGTGACTCGGCCCGCGCTCCCGGAAGAGAAAGGATAAACCCATGGGTTACATGCTCGAGACGCGTGGGCTCACCAAGCACTTCGGCCGCGGCGACCAGGCGCAGGACGCCGTGGCCGACGTGAGCCTTCATATCCGCGAGGGCGAGGTGTACGGGCTGCTCGGTCCCAACGGCGCCGGCAAGTCGACAACGCTCAAGATGATCTGCGGGATGCTGCGGCCGACGGCCGGGGAGATCCTCTTTGCCGGGCACGCCTGGCGCCGCGAGGACCTCTACGCAATCGGCAGCCTCATCGAGGAGGCGCCGCTCTACCCCAACCTCACCGCGCGCGAGAACCTGCGCGTGCGCACCACGCTGCTGGGCCTTCCCGAGAGCCGCATAGATGAGGTGCTCGCCGCCGTGGACCTCGCGGACACCGGGAAGAAGCGCGCCGGGCGCTTCTCGATGGGGATGCGGCAGCGCCTGGGGCTCGCGTTGGCGCTGATCGCCCGGCCACGCCTGCTCGTGCTCGACGAGCCCACCAACGGCCTCGACCCCATCGGCATCGAGGAACTGCGCGACCAGATCCGCGGCTTCGCGGCGGCGGGTACGACGGTGATCGTCTCGAGCCACATCCTCTCCGAGGTGCAGCAGATGGCAGACACCATCGGCATCATCTGCGGGGGGCGCCTTGCCTACGAGGATGCGCTTCGTCCCGGGCAGGACCTCGAGGAACTCTTCATGAGCTTCTGCCGGGAAGGGCGACGAGCGCGCGGGGAGGTGGCGGCATGACGGGCGAGAAAGGCGGCCTGCTCGCGGGCCTGCGCGCCGAGGCCCTGAAGTCGCGCCACGCGGCACCGGTTCGCCTGGCCGTGCTCATGGCGCTGCCGATGCCGCTGCTCGGCGCGATGCCCTACCGGGGCGTGCAGATCTTTAGCGCGTGGAACTACTGGTACGCGCTCTTCCTGCCCGTGTCTCTATCGCTTGTGGTGGCGTGCGTCGCGCGGGCGGACGCTCGCACGCGGATGCGGGGGCTTCTGGGCCTGGGCTTCCCGCTCGGGCGAGCCTGGTGGGCCAAGGCGCTCTGGTGCCTCGCTCTTTGCACGCTCTCGAACCTCGTGGTCTTCGTCATCTACCTCGCGGGATCGGCGTTCTCCTCGCAGGGTCTCACGGCCGCGGGCACGCTCACGATGCTCCTCTGCGCGCTCGCCAACACGGTGACCGCGGCGTGGATGATCCCCGCAGGGCTCTTCCTCACGGCGCGGCTCGGCATGCTCGCGGGCATCTTCTGCCCGCTCGCCGCGCAACTCGTAGGTGGGTTCGCCTGGTCGTTGGTGCCGCTGCCGCAGCTCTTTCCGCCGTCGGCGAACATGGTCATCCCCACGAGCTTCATCCCCGTGCTGCCGAGCGGCGAGCCGCTCGCGGCGGACATGGCGCTCGGCGGGGCGCTCATGGCGGACGGCATGCTCACGCTGGCGGGCCTTGCGGTCTGCGCGCTCGCGTTCGCCGCGCTCACGGCGGCGGGCGCGGCCTGGTTCGCGCGCTCCGAGGAGAGGTGATGGCCATGACACGACTCTCCGACCCGACGCCGCGCATGACTCTCCCGCGGGCCCTGCTCTCCGAGGCCCTGCGCCTGGCGCGCTCCCCGCTCGCGGCGGTGCACCTCGCCTGCGGCCTGGCGGCCGGTCTTGCCTGCGGCGAGTACTTCTCCGTAACCCGATGGGACCCGGCGCTGGGCGCGGACGCCTACGCCCAGTTCCTCGGCGCCCTCATGCCGCTCATGTCCGCCATCGTCTGCGGGCTCGCCGTGGACGAGGAGCGCGCTGCCGGGCGCCTCACCAACCTCACGGCGGTCCCCTCGCGAGGGCGCGCCGTCGCGGCGAAGCTGCTCGCCCTTGCGGCGCTCGGCGCGGGCGCGCTGGCCGTGGCGCTCAGCGTGTTCGGGGGCGCGCTCGCCGTCGCCGGACGCCTGCCGCTCGGGCCCGCTCCGCTTGCGGCCGCCTGGGCGGGCATCGTGCTGGGCAGCTTGCCCCTCTACGCGCTGGGGCTCGGCGTGGCCCTGCGCCTCGGCCGCAACGCCGCCATCGGCGGCGGCGCGGCGGGGTCGCTCCTCGCGTTCTTCTCGGTGGGCGGACTTGCGCACGGCCTCATGACCGGCGAGCTCACCGGTGCCCTAGCGACGCCCCTGGGCTGGGTGCCGCTCGCCTGGCCCGCGCGCCTGGGGTCGCTCGGGGTGGAGGCCTTCATCGACGCCGCACGCGCGGCGGGCCCTCTCCTCACGACTGCGCTCGCTGGCCTCGCGCTCACCCTGGCAGCCGCCGCCGTCCTTCTCGCCTGGTTCTGCCGCTTCGAGGACGGGAGGGCAGATGCGTAGGAGGCCGCTCGCCGCCGTGCTCGCCCTCCTCTCCGCAGCGCTCGTCCTGGGCAGGAATGCCCTGCTCGACGCCGGCTGGGGGGGTCGGCGCTGCGCTCGATCGCCGACCGCGTGCTGCCCAACCTTGAGATCGCCATGTGGGCGCCCGCGCCTGAGCCCGGCAGCCACGCGAGCTTCTACGCCGACGCCACCGAGGCGGGGGCGAACTACGTCTACCTGGTGGACGCGGCGGACGACAGGGGCAATGTCCGAGAGCTCCAGCTCATCTTCTTCGGGCGGGAGTCGGACGGCGAGGGCTGGCTCGGGATCGAGGCGCGCGGCGGCTCGGGCGTGCGCTACCGCGCGTGCGAAGCGACTGAGGCGCCCGCAGCTGCGCGCGGGGCTCTGGACCGCTGAATGCGGCGCTAGTACAATTCCGACGAGAGTTTCAGGAGGTCTAACATGGCGAGGATACTGGCAGTGGATGATGAACGGGCGATCCTCGACGCTCTCGCGCGCGTCCTCGGCCGCGACGGCCATGAGGTCGTCAGGGAGGCGGACCCGACGGCGGTCCCGGGGATGGACCTCTCGCGCTTCGACCTCGTGCTCTGCGACGTCATGATGCCGGGGCTCGATGGCTTCGAGCTCGTGCGGCAGATCCGCCCGGACTTCGACGGGCCCATCGTCTTCCTGACCGCGCGCGTGGCCGAGGAGGACGCCGTGGCCGCCTACGGCCTGGGCGCCGACGACTACGTCCGCAAGCCCTTCGGGGCCGCGGAACTGCGCGCCAAGGTCGCGGCCCATCTACGCCGTGAGCGCCGGCCGCGCTCGCACGCCCTCTCCTTCGGGGAGGTGCGGATCGACCTCGGGGCGCGCGACCTCGCCGTGGGCGGCGAGACCGTGCCGCTCACTCCCACCGAGTACGCCATCTGCGAGTACCTCGCGCGCCACCCCGGGCAGGTCATGAGCCGCGCGCAGATACGCGAGGCGGTGCTCGGCTGGGAGAGCGACGCCGACGACGCGGCCATATCCATGCAGGTCAGCCGCGCCCGGAGGAAACTCTCCGAGGCCGGCGCCGATCCGATCGCGACCGTCTGGGGGATGGGGTACAAGTGGCAGCTCTGAGGACCGGGGCGCGAGGTCGCGGGGGCATGCCGCTCTCCTTCGTCATCGCGCGCTACTTCGCCTACGCGTTCGCGGCGGTCGCCACGGCGTGGCTCGCCTCGTTCATGGCGCTCTCCGCGGCGATCAATGTGGGCTTCGTCTACGAGGCAAGCTGGGGGCCGGCCAATGCACGCGAGGTCGCGGAGGGCCTGGCACGCGACGGCGTCTGCGGGCAGCAGGACGTGCCGACGGCGTACCGCTACCTCATCCTGAACAAGGACGGATACGTGCTGATGACAGACCTCGAGGGCACGCGGCTCGAGGACGCGACGGAAATGGCCCGTACGGCACTCGCCGCGGATCCGGGCACAGTGGAGATCGAGGGCGGGGGCTCGGGCCTCACCTACGCCGCGTTCCCGCTCAAGGACGGCGGGGCATGCGCGCTCGTCAGCGAGTACCTGCCGCAGTGGGTCTCGCGCGATCTCGCCGGCCTGCTTCCCAACCCGCAGAACCTCATGCTCGTCGGCGCCACGGCGGGAAGCGCGCTCGCGCTCGCGCTCGTGGCGCGCCGCGCGAGCCGCGTGATCTCGCGCAAGATGGCGCCGCTCGCGGAGGCGGCGGGGCGCGTCGGCGCGGGGGAGCTCGACTTCGCGGTCGGCAGCACCAACGTGCGCGAGGTGAACGACGTCCTCGCCGCGATGGACGCCATGCGGGCCTCCCTCGCCGAGTCGCTCGAGGCCCGGTGGGCCGCGGAGCGGGGGCAGCGCGAGCAGATGGCGTCGCTCGCCCACGATCTCAAGACGCCGCTCACCGTGCTGCGCGCCAACGCCGACTTCGTGGCGGAGGAGCTGGAAGACGAGAAAGACGCCGACCTCGCGGCCGCCGCGCGCGACATAGCCGGCAGTGTCGAAAGGCTCGACGGCTACGTGCGCCTGCTCATCGAGGCCTCGCGCGGGTCCGGCGGGGCGGAGAGGGCCCCCATGCGGCCGGCCGAGCTCTGCGAGCAGGTCCTCGCCGAGGCCGCCCAGATCGCCCGGGCGCGAGGCGTGACGCTCGACGCAGCCACGGGCCCCGCTGTCGCGGGCGCGCCCGAGGCCCCACTCGACCGAACCACCCTGGCGCGAGCCGCCGCGAACCTCGTGGCCAACGCCGCCGAGCACGCGCGCTCGCGCGTGGTGGTCTCCTGCGACGTCGCTGGTGGATACCTCGTCATCGAGGTCGCCGATGACGGACCGGGCTTTTCTCCCGCCGCCCTCGAACGCGGCTGCGAGCGCCTCTTCACAGACGACTCCTCTCGCTCCTCGCGCGACGGAGGCCGCCATTACGGGCTCGGCCTCCACGGCGCCTCCGAGGCCGCGAGCGCCCACGGGGGCTCCGTCTCGCTCGCCAACAGCCCCTCGGGCGGCGCGGTGGCCACCATCGCGGTCCCCCTGTGCGGGGCCTGACGAATCAGGCCCTCACACTGGCATACCTCGCAACCAAACGCTTCCCGGATAATTCATGAGGCCGTACTCGTATTCGAGCCTGCCTATCTCTGCGGCAAGCGCCTCCGTCATGTAGAAGGTTTTCGTGCGGCCCGTCGACTTCGCCAGGCGGTCGTACCTGTTCGCGAGGTCCTCGGGGGTTCTCAGGGCTGCGGTGGCGGTTGCCATGATGCACCTCCCGGTTAGATGTAATACGTGTATTACTTTCTATCACATCACCCGAACCCCGCACCGGCGTACGGTCGTATCTGCTATTTTACCTTACATTTTGTCAACCGGCCCATGCTCGGCTTGTTCAGCCAGATTAAATCAACTGTTAAATCAATCCAGGCCTGTAGGGGGCGGTGGAAATCTTTCGAGGACTGGGGGCGCCGTCCCTGGGTCGGCTCCTCGATGGCCGCGGCTGAATTCCCCTGCCATCGGCTGCGTGGGTTCCGGCACGGGGCTCTGGCGCTGCTCGAACTGGGCGCAAGACTCGGCTGTTGGTCGTACCGGACGGCATACGTTTTGAGACCGGCAAGCTGATGCCGGCTCGAGGACAGCGG
>CABUNB010000056.1 GCA_902492755.1 uncultured Collinsella sp.
GAAATCGAAGTCCCAGCCCTCGCGCGCCAGGTGCTGCTCGTACGGCAGATAGAAAATGCCCAGGTCGTTGGCGATGGTCTGCAGGTTGCAGTTGCCGCTGCGCACGCAGCTCGTGCACTGCGAATCGTGCTGGGACAGCAGCAGCTGCACGTTGGTGCGACGGGCCTCGCGGGCCTTGGGGCTGTTGGTGTGGACCACCATGCCGTCGAGCACGTAGTTGTTGCAGGCGGCAACCAGCTGGTCGCAGCCCTCAACCTCGACCACGCACACGCGGCAGCCACCGATCTCGTTCAGATCGCGCAGATAGCACAGGGTGGGAATCTGGATGCCGACGGACTTGGCCGCATCCAGGATCGTGGTATGCTCGGGCACCACGACTTCGCAGTTATCGATAATGAGCCTGACCATGTTGTGCGCTCCGTTTTCGCTGTTGTCGCCGACGGTGGTTTTGTTGAGCTCTACCATTCCAGGTTCCTCCCTCCGCGGAACGCGCCAAAGCCAAAGTGGTCGCAGCGCAGGCAGCGGCTTGCCTCCTGGCGTGCCTCCTCCTCGGTAAGGCCCTGCTCGACCAGATTCCAATCGTGAATGCGCTCGCCGGCCTCGCGCTCGCCCAGCTCGCAGCGGCCGCACTCGTGCTTGCCCTTAAACTGGACGGTCGGCAGCTCCACGTCAAGTTTGATCTTGTGGTCAAAGCCCAGGTAGCGGTCGATATTTGCCGAAGCAACGCGGCCGGCGTTGATGGCACGGATGACGGTAGCGGGGCCGGTCTGGCAGTCGCCGCCGCTAAAGAGGCCATCGAAGTTGGGCACGGCGCCGTCCGAATCGGTGACGATGCAACCCCACTTGCAGGCAATGCCCATGTCTTCAAACGGCTTGGAATCGATGTCCTGGCCAATGGCGACGAACACGCGCTCGCAGGGAATGACGCGCTCGGGCGTGGCGGCGGCACGCGGGGCCGGACGCCCACGACGGGGCTCGCCGATAATCTGCGGCTGCACGCGCAGACCGCTCACGCGACCGTCCTCGCCCGTCTCGATGGCGAGCGGGGCCGTGAGCTCCAGAACCTCGCAACCCTCGGCCTGGGCACCGGCGATCTCGGCGTCCTGGGCCGTCATATCGCAGATGCGACGGCGGTAGACGATGCTCACCTTTTCGGCACCGCAGCGCACGGCGGAGCGCGCCACGTCCATAGCCACGTTGCCGCCGCCGATGACGCACACGCGCTGCCCGCTCAGGTCGGGCAGCTCATCGTCGCCGATGGCGCGCAGCATCTTGACGGCCGACTCCACGCCGGGCGCCTCTTCGCCCGGAAGACCGAGTTTCTTGTCACTGTGGGCACCGATGGCCAGGTAGACGGCATCGAACTCGTCGCGCAGGCGGGCAAGCTCCTCACCGTTCACGGAGTGGTCGAGCTCCACGTCGACGCCGGCGCTCAAGATCCAGTCGATCTCGGCCTGCAGGCTCTCGCGCGGCAGGCGGTAGCTGGGGATGCCGTAGCGCAGCATGCCGCCCAGGTGGTGGCGCTGCTCAAAGATGGTCACCTTGTGGCCCATCACGGCCAGGTAGTAGGCGCAGGAAAGGCCGGCCGGGCCGCCGCCGATCACGGCGACGCGCTTGCCGGTGTTGTCGGCCACGCTGGGCTTGTAATCGTTGAGGTCGCTGTGCTCAACGGCGAAGCGCTTGAGAGCCAGGATGTTCATGGGATCATCGACCATGCCACGGCGACAGTGCATCTCGCAGGGATGCTCGCACACCAGGCCGCAGACGAGCGGCAGCGGGTTATTCTTGCGGATGACCTTGACGGCATCGGCATAGCGGCCGGCCTCGACGAGCGAAATGTACCCGGGAATGTCGACGTGCGCCGGGCAGCCCGAGACGCACGGGACGCGGGCCTCGCGGTCAAAGCCACAGGAGTGCTCGCGAATGTGGTGCTCAAAATCGTCGTGGAAGCCACGAATGGCCGTGAGTGCCATGGCGCCAGCTTCGTAGCCGATGGCGCAGTCGCTCGAAAGGTAGATGGTGCGGGCCGTGCGCTCAATCAGGTTGAGCGTGGACTCGTCGGCGCGGCCTTCGAGCACATCGGCGAGCAGGTCGCTCAGTGCGCTCAGGCCCACGCGGCAGGGCGTACACTTACCGCAGCTCTGGGTGGAGCACAGGTTGACGAGCGCCGCCGTAAACTCAACGGGGCACGGGGCGAGCGAACTCACCGCCAGACGGCGTCCGAGCGCATCGTGCAGGTCGTCCATGACGGCCTGAGCGTGGCTGCGTTCCATTACGTGCAGTCGAGCCATAAGATCCCCTCTCACATGGCAGCCCGGAGGCGAGGCCGGGCGAAAATGCTACATGCAACACACTGACCTAAAAAGTTGTTTGGCAACAACACGGTTCGGCAGGCGGTATGAAATGTCGTCCTTAGCGGTGAAAAAGGACATTACCGCAGATAAATGCCATATTTGATAAAACGCGTTATCAAATGACAATGCCCCGTCCGCGCAAGCACGCGAACGGGGCATTGGTTAAGTTTTACGGTCAGCGGCTCTTTTGTGCCAGCGACCCTGCTGCTTTTACTTAAGCTCGGGCCAGTAACCCTTGTTGGCCTCGATCATGTCGTCGAGAACCTCCTTGGCGACCTTCATCGAAGGCACGGTCTTATTCAGCGTAAAGGCCTTGAGTGCCTTCTCGTACGAACCCTCGATCGTAGCCTCGACCACGAGCTTCTCGGAGTTCAGCTGCTGCATCATGAGGCCCTGCTGGAACAGAGGAATGTTGTCACGGCTGATGACCTCGGGGCCGTTCTTGCCAATGTAGGCAGGCAGCTCGACCATAGCGTCGTAGGGCATGTTGGGGATAGCGCCCTTGTTCTCGCAAATGACCAGGAAGCGCTGCTTGGTGTCGTTCTTCAGAGCGATAGCCAGGTCGGCAATCCAGTCGCCGTGGCTGCCCGCATAGAACGTGCTCTCGTCGATCTCGCCCGTCTTCTCGTAGTGGTCGATGCCGTCGAAGAGGTTCTTCTCACGCGTCTCCTCAACCTCGTTTGCGCGGGTGCGCTCGGGGTTGGAATGCTCGACGAACTCCTTCTGCTGCAGGTAGTAGTTCAGATACGTGTTGGGCAGGTACTCCGGGAAGCACTCCATGATCTCGTACTCGCCCTTCCAGACGTAGTACCAGCTGCCCTTGGTGTGGCGGTTCTGCTCGGGGTGCTCGTCGGTGGCCTCCTCGGGCTTCTTTGCCATGAGCGAGCCCATGCCCTTGAGGTAGGAATCGGGCAGCAGAATCTCGTGCTCCTTGATGTACTCGCGCAGCTGCGGGAGCACCTCCTCGCCCTTGTGGCGAATCGAGGTGAACCAGCCAAAGTGGTTGAGGCCAAAGTAATCGTACTCAACATCCTTCTTGTCGATATCGAGCGCGGCGCAGACCACATCGATAATCGCGATCGGCATGTCGCAGATGTTGATGATGCGAGCGTTGGGACGCAGCACACGGCAGCCCTCGGAGACGATGGCGGCAGGGTTGGAGTAGTTGAGAATCCAGTAATCCTTCTTGGCGTACTTCTCAACGTCATCGATCAGCTCGACCATGGGGAAGATGGTGCGCATGCCATAGGCAAGGCCGCCGCAGCCGCAGGTCTCCTGACCAACGCAGCCGTGACGCAGCGGAATCTTCTCGTCCTGCTCGCGCATGGCATAGCCGCCCACGCGCATCTGGGCAAACACGAAGCTGGCGTCGGTGAAGGCGGTCGCCTTGTCGGTGGTCACCGTAAGCTTGATGTCCAGGCCAAGATCCTCGTGCAAAATCCAGTCCACGAGCACGCCAATCTTGCGCTGACGCTCCTCGTTGATGTCGTACAGACGAATCTCGTCAACGTCGAGCTCGTCCTTGCGCAGGGCGATGGACTTGACGATGCCGGGGGTAAAGGTGGATCCGCCACCACACAGAGTAATGATCATTGTTTACTGCTCCTTCTCAATTGCGTTTTCGACCTTGTCGCGCATCTCGGCGACCTTCATGCCAAAGATGATCTGGATATTGTTGCCGTTGCGGTTGATGCCGCTGTTGGGCACATGGTTGATGAGGCTCTCATCGATGAGGTCCGGGTTCTTAACGTTCACGCGAAGACGCGTAAAGCAGTTCTCGAGCTCCTCGATGTTGTCCTTGCCGCCAAGACCTGCGACCAGGTCGGCGATGCCCGCATCGACGCCCTCTGCGGGAGCTGCGGCAACAGCGCCCTGCTTCACCGCGACAGACGCGGCGGCCTCGCCCTCGGCAACGGACTCGGCGAGCTCGGACTCCTCCTCGCGACCAGGCGTGTGGAGGTTGAGCTTCTTAATAAGGAAGGTGAAGAGGAAGAAGTACAGCGCGGCGTTGACGACTCCAAGCACCAGCATAACCGGCCAGTTGGTCTTGTCGACACCGAGGACCAGGTTGGAAACCACGATGTTGATGATGCCGCCTGCAGTCGAAGCGGGCACGGAGAGGACCTTGAGCAGGACCAGGAAGATACCGGAAAGAACCGAGTGAACGACAAAGAGCACAGGAGCGGCAAAGACAAAGAGGAAGTCCATGGGCTCGGTCACGCAGGAGAGCACGGCGGTGATGATCAGCGGGATAATGACAGCCTTGGTCTTGTCCTTGTTCCCCTTGTAAGCAGTGAAGATAAAGGCGAGACCGATACCGATGTAGGGCCACAGGTTGTTGAAGGTGTAGCTGTTGAAGTAGGTGCTATCGGAGAAGGGCTGGCCCGTCATTGCCATCTCGGCAACACGGATGGGATAGGCGCCGGCGATAACCTGATCACCCAGCGTAAGGGTGCCGCCCACATCGGAGAACTGGAACGGGGTGTAGATGAGGTGGTGCAGACCGGTGGGAACGAGCAGCTTGTTGAGCATGCCGTAGATAAACAGACCGATGTTGCCCGACTCCTTAATGATGCCGGCAACGGAGGAGATGGCACCCTGAACCGGAGGCCAAACGATGCAGAAGCCAGCGCCCATGATCCAGGAAATGATGATCATGATCAGGAACGGAAAGCGAACGCCCGAGAACATCGAAAGGGCAATGGGGAACTGCTTGTTCGAGTACTTGTTGAACACGGCACCGGTGATGCAACCAAGGATGATGCCGCCAAACACGCCGGTATCGAGCACCTGAATGCCCATAACGGTGGCCTGGCCGGTTCCGGTAAGGCCGAGCATACCACTCGCATCGGCAAGAGAGCCGGTGGCGTTGAGCACGATGTTGTTAGCCTGCAGGAACAGGAAGAACGACATCAGGGCGATCAGCGAAGCATGGCCCTTGTTCTTCTTTGCCATGGCGCCGGCGATGCCCACGCAGAACAGAATCGAGAGGTTGTTGATGATAAACATCAGCGACTGATAGACAACGGCGCCCACAAGCTGGAACGGACCGGAGCCCAGTACGGGGACCAAAGCGCAGATGGTCTTGTTGGTCAGAATGATGCCCACGATGAGCAGGATGCCGGCAACCGAGAGATACATCATCGGCTGGACGATTGACTTCGCGAACACCTCCAACGGCGCTTTGAAATTGAACTTCTTTTTTGCGGTCATAGCGGTACTCCCCTTCCTTTTCCGCAAATTAAGACAGATGTGCCCTGGGCAAGACCGTAAGCCCTGCCTTATATCAATCGATGTGTGGGCACGTTATGCCTAGAGACCAGGTTCTCCAAGCAGGTTAACAATGTGATATGCGAGATAACTCTTCTCGGCATCGGTAACGACAACGTTATAGGTAGACGACAAGTGGGCGGCTATGGCGTCCGCGCACGAGAATGCGCACGGATACGCCGTTTCGTCGATTTGGAACAGCGCGTCGCCACTGATTTGCCCGGCCGTAGGATCGAGTGCTCGCTGAGCGAAAAACTGCAGGTGACGAACGAAGCGTTCGTAAGGCAGCGAGGTGTCATCGAGGGTCGTGGCATAGCGCTCGGAAACAATCGCGAGCACGTCGCGAACAAGCTGGACCGAGATGATTAGACGGTCGGAGCGTTGCGGCATGGTGGCGTTGACGATATGCAAGGTAATGAAGCCCTGCTCCTCCTCGCTCATCTGGATGCCCAGATAGTCCTTAATAATCTGAAGGGCACGGCCCGCAAGCGCGTACTCCTTGCGATAGAACTGCTGGATCTCGAGCAGCAGCGGATTCTCGCAGGAAACGCCTTTGCGCTCGCGATCGAGGGCGAGGCTGATATGGTCTGCGAGAGCGATAAGAATCTTGTCATTGATATCGACATTGAGCTCTCGACGAAGCATCTGAACGATGTCCTCGGAAATCACGAGGTTGACGGTGGGGATGGACTCCAAAAGATGTGCCAAGCGGTCAATCGTACGCGAATCCTGAGAAGTTCCCTCCTGCAACGCGTAGGTCTTTTCGACTGACGCCTCGTCGATGGCATCGCCGGCATGACGGCCAAAGCAGAGGCCTCGACCGATGACGATGAGCTCGGAGCCATCGTCCGAAGTGACCATTGCGACGTTGTTGTTAAAAACTCGCTTAATAACCACGGTACCCACCACAAGAATTTACTCGGAAAGCCAGACGACAGGCTCTTTAACAGCAACAGGGCCGGAAGCATGCTCACGAAGAGTCGAGTTCTCCGAACGCTCGCACACGATAACGAAGACCGTGGGATCGAAACCGGCTGCGCGGACCGCGTCGAAATCGACCTCGACGAGGGGCTGGCCCGCGTCGACATGGTCACCCTGGGCAACAAGCGCATGGAAGCCCTTGCCCTCAAGCTTAACAGTGTCGATTCCGATGTGCAGCATCACCTGAGCAGAGCTGTCGTCGGACATGATGCCCAGCGCGTGCTCAGTCGGAAACAGCGCCGCAACGGTACCGGAAACAGGAGCGCACACCGTTCCCTCTTGGGGAACCACGGCAACGCCATCGCCCACTGCACGACTGCTAAAAGCGGGGTCATTGGTATTTTCTAGATTAACAAGCTCGCCGGAAACGGGAGCGAGGATTTCGAACTCGGAAGATGCAGTCGCCTGCTTGTCCGAGCCGCCCATAAGGCGAGAAAAGAAACCCATGGTGGCATGTCCCTTCATAAATATAGCCCAACCAAAATCAAGCGAATGCGTCCATAGAGACACACCCGTTCAAAGACTTTGGTTAGGCCCACGTCCGAGGGACTCGGTAACCTTCCGCATTTCTTTTACGGGGGTTATTGTAGACAAGCCCAAAGCCGGAACAATCATTATGACCGGCGAACGGTATTTTTTCTCCGATAAACGGTATTTAAGCGACACTTAGGGACGTTCCTTTACTGCCAGTACCCAGGGACACTCCTTGCAGCAATTTCGCATGCGTTAGATGAAGAGCTCGCATTCCTTCCGCACGACGCAAACCTTGCTCAGCATCTGGGAAACAGCGGATAGCTTGTTGGGATCAAGCTTACGAGCGCCTCGCGGGCATACGGCAATGCAGCGCATGCAGGAGATGCACGCCTCGCCAGCTGCTCGTTTGGGGTCACCCTTGTCGATAGCACAAACGGGGCACGCCGCGGCGCATGCACCGCAGGAGACGCAATCCTCTGTTGCCTCGGGTGCCATGCGATGACCTCCAGCTTGTTTATAAGGACGATTGCCGGGGATAGAGGGCTCGGATGCATCCTCAGCCAACAGCTTTTGCTGAATTTGCTGCGCAAACTCTGCGAGCTGCGCCGCATCCTGCGCATCCGGTCGCCCAGCAGCAAACTGACGAGCAACGGAATGCTCAGCAATAGCAGAAACCGCTGCGACCACCCTAAATCCGGCGCGCTTCGCAACGTCCTCCAGCTCTACGAGCGTGTCCTCAAACGCGCGGTTTCCGTATACACAAACCAAAACAGTCCGAGCCCCGTTGCCGCGCACTATGCCCAACCGGTCAGCCACCACAGCCGGGATTCTACCGGCATACGCCGGCACAGAGATTACGGCCACGTCGTCCTCAGTCATCGAGACAGCGCTGAAATCTAGCCCGCTATCGGTCAGATCGACGGTAACGGTATTCTTGTCCAGCGCTCCAGCCACAAGGCAAGACACCTTCTCCGTTCCACCCGTCGGACTAAACACAATTTCAAATACGCTCATCGAGGCACCCTCCTCCTACGCCCGGCAACGCGTCAAGCCGTTTTCACATTCAGACAGAGTAAACGGCGCGTGGGATCCCCGTTTTGGTGCACCAAACACCCCAATGCGCCCACCCTGCGCTGTCTGCCTCTTCGTTTTGTATAAATTACGGTACAGATTGTATATATTTACGGGATACCGCCGCGTTCTCCTGAGGTACCCCATCCTGGCCCGTGCAAAAAACGGAGTATTCTGCAACGTGACCGCGCCAGCACCGCCGCGGGTGGGCAAAACTGTAGGGCGCCGTATCGTTCTAAGTCCCGACATAGCGAGAATGACGCGCCCCTGCTCCGGAAAACGGCGAAATCTGACTCGGAACGCTCGCTAGGGATATCCGAAGGCCACCGTTGGCGACGTCGAATCATATGCAGACAACTCGAACTGCAGAATACTCCAAAAAATGCACGGCGCACCCCATAGGACCCATTGCTGCATGGCGGAAAATAGGTCCTCAGCATCCCCCAGATGCATTCCCGAGAAAATCACGTTTGAATTAGCGATGGACACGGCAAACAAAAGGGCCCGAGCGTTGTTTGCTCGGGCCCTTAGCTTGTCTCACGCTAGCGCGCGATGCGCATCTTACTTGCGCTTGCCGCCGCCGTCGCCGGGGCGACGGGAGCTGCCACCGCGCTTGCCGCCACGGCTGTTGCCGTAGCTGCCACGGTTATCGCGACCGCCGGCACGGCCGCCACGGGAGCCGGCCTGGTTGCCGCCACGACCACCACGATAGCCGCCGCGACGCTCTTCGCGGGTATCGTCGTAGTTGCGCCAGTCATCGCGACGATCGCGGCTGGCACGCGGGTCACGACGATCGCGCGACTCGTTAGAACGACCAGCGCCGCCGCGGCCGCCATTGCTGCGAGCACCCTCGCGACGCTCGCCGCCGCGGCCGCCATTGCCGCGAGCACCCTCGTGACGCTCGCCGCCGCGACGCTCATCACTGCCACTGCGCTCGTCATCACGACCGGAACGACGGCGGTTGCCCGCGCCACGCTTGCCGCTACGCGAGCCACGGCCCTCGTCCTCGCGCTCAACACGGCGACGGCCACCGCGATCCTCATCCTCGCGGCGGCGGCGATGTGCCTCGCCCTGGAATTGCTTGGCACGACGCTCGGCACGGTTACCGCGCGCAGGCTGCTCAGCGGCACCAGCACCGCCGCGCTCCTCGGCAGCCACCTCGCGGGCTACGCTTTCCACAGCCTCGTCCACGCGATCCTGAACGCCCTCGCGCACGCGGGTCTTGCCGCCACGTTTGGGACGGCTCGGACGCTCACCGTCGCCGCGACGCTCATCGCGACCGCGGTTGGAACGACCGGCCACATCGCCGTAGTCATCGCCGTTGCGCTTGCCGTCGCGACGTGCCTGCTCAAGCCTCTTCTTGCTCTTGGACTTGCCGCGCTTGGCCTTCTTCTTCACCTTAAAGGCTGCAGGGTCGCGCTCGGGATCAACCGCGGGCGGATTGGGGCCCACGTGCAGGTCGCCGGCCTCGTAGATATCGGCGGTCTTGTCCATGAGCTTCTCGATCTCGTAGAACTCATCGACGTCCTGCTCGGTCACAAACGTAATGGCCCAGCCCAGCTCGCCGGCGCGGCCCGTACGGCCAATACGGTGAATGTAGTCGGTCGGCTCGGCCGGCACGTCAAAGTTCACGACGTAGCGCACATCGCTGATGTCGATGCCGCGGGCGAGCACGTCGGTTGCCACCAACACGTCGACGGTACCGTCGCGGAAGGCCGAAAGCGCACGCTCGCGCTGGGCCTGGCTGCGGTTGCCGTGAATCGCGGCGGCCTTGATGCCCTTACGCTCCAGACGACGGCAGCAGCTGTCGGCGCGATGCTTGGTACGCATAAAGACGATGGTGCGCTCCGGACCCTCCTTCTTGAGGAACTCGGGCAACAGGTTGTTCTTGGCCTCGATGGACACCGGGAACACAAACTGGTCGACGGTGTCGGCGGTCGACGTGGCCGGTGCGATCTCCACGCGAGCCGGGTCGCTCACCAGGTCGGTGATCTCGCCCACAGCCTCCTCGTCAAGTGTGGCCGAGAACAGCAGCGTCTGGCGCTCGGCCGGCGTCTCGCGCACAATGCGGCGGACGGCGGGCAAAAAGCCCATGTCGAGCATGCGGTCGGCCTCGTCGAGCACCAGCACCTTGACCTCGTCCAGGTGGCAGGCGCCCTGCTCGATCAAATCGACCAGACGGCCCGGCGTGGCGACCAGGATGTCGCAGCCGTACTTGAGGGCAGCGGTCTGCGGCTTGTAGCTCACGCCGCCCACGACGGTCACGGCGACATGACCGGTGACGTCGGCGATCTTGCTCGCGACCTCGTCGATCTGCTGGGCAAGCTCGCGCGTGGGGGTGATGACGAGCATCACGGGGCCGCGGCCGTTGCCCTCGGGCTTTTTAGCGCCGCGACGGCGGTTGCGGCCGCTGCGCTCGCGCACAGGCTTGGGCGGAGCGATGTGCTCCAGGTTGTTCATGGTCGGCAGCAAAAAGGCAGCCGTCTTGCCGGTGCCGGTCTGGGCGGCGGCAAGCAAGTCGCGGCCCTCGAGCACCACGGGGATCGAGCCGGCCTGCACGGGCGTCGGCGCCGTGTAGCCCAGGTTCTCGATAGCACGAAGCATCTCGTCGGAAAGCCCCAGCTCGTCAAAGGCGGGCAGGCTCTCGGTAGCGGACTCGACGGCCTGGGCAGCATTGGCCTCATCGGCGGCATCGAAGGCAGCCTGGGTCATGGCCTCGCGGGTCTCGTCCAGAATCTCGGCGTCGGTGACGTCAGATACAGAATTACGCATATGTTGTTGTTCCTTATCTGCACGCGCTATGGGCACGGCATGCTGCCGCGCGGGCGTGCTTGGTAGTGCGCTGATACATACAAAAACAGGTGCGCACAGAGAGGACGTTGCTCAGCACGCTGGCGATCGCTTTGGCAGCTCTATCACGCGCCGTCCAGACGCAGCAGCTCTAAGCGATGGAGCAGATTCGCCGCCGGTTAGTATACCCGTACTCCGTATGCCCCCACGTAAACCACAGATGACGAGGCGGGTCTGGGCCAATTGCCTTGATTCTCATTTTCAGTGCAACAGCCTCAGGACTCAGCGCAACGCGTTGCGC
>CABUNB010000057.1 GCA_902492755.1 uncultured Collinsella sp.
GCACCTACGTTCCTCAAAGAATTGTTAGATTAAAAGTAACAGACCGGATGAAGATGCGTAAGATGGGGGCGAGGCGAATGGCTGAGCGGTATCGATACGCGGGTTCAACGGTATCACATTGGCCACATAGATTTTTAACTTGCATTTCTACCCGCCCTTTTCGTAGAGTCGCCGATACGTGCTTAGCGCACCCTCGGCGCGTCCGGCAGGCTTTGCGAAATGGGATCCAGGAGACTTCGGCGCAGCATCATCTTGCGGAATGCTTCTAATGAGCCTCCCATCCTTCAAAAACAGAATCTCATCGCACAGCCTATCGACCGAATCCAAGATGTGGGATGACATGATGATGCACGTACCAGAATCGGCCAGCTTCCTGAGAATCTCGGAATGCAAGTCCACCCTGCTGGGGTCGAGCGCGTTCATGGGCTCATCTAATAGAAGGTACCGCGCGCCCGTCGCATACGCAATCGCCAGGGTAAGCTGCTGCTTCATGCCCTGGCTCAGAGTGCGGATCCTCATCTTCGCGAACTCGCCTATCTGCGTTTGTTCCACTATCTCTTCGATATCGCGAGCATGCGGCCACATATCGCAAACCATCTTGAGGTGATCTTCCGCACGCAATCCGGGATACAGCAGCGTCCCCTCACCAGGTGCATAGAAGATCATAGAACGGACCTCTCTCGCACCCGTACCCTGCACCTCATCCAGAACGATGCTCCCGTCCACGCGAGGACCCGGCAAACCTGCCATCGCACGCAGCAACGTCGTCTTTCCATGCCCGTTCGGAGCGACGAGACCGTAGACCGTACCCGGGGCAAACTCAGCGTTCACCGAATCTACGAGCACCTTCTTTCCATAAGAGATCGTCAGCGTTTGAAGGTCAATCATCGAGATCATCCCCTTTCGATCTTTGGAACACTCAGGCGCACCATCAACGGAGATACGGCGCCCAAGACCACCAGCAGAGCGCCCGATGCGCCGACGACCTCTCCAAAAGGCATCGCGTTCGTCCCTCGCCCAAGGAACCCAATCGTCCCCACCTGGGAAGCGGGATCAAACGAGGCGAATGGAGCCAGCAGCGCGACGCCCATGCCCACGCTTTCAACATGAGCGCTCAACGAACCCAACACCAAGAGAACCGCGCAAACCATTCCGGTGACAACGGGGTTGCGGCTAATCGCTGCTGTCAACGCAGCGACGACGGAAATCACGCCGTATGCCATGACCAGCAACGGAATACTGCACAACACCGCCTCCCCCACCATGGACGTTGTCGAAGCTCCCGCCCGAATGAGAGCGACGGGATACTCCGATCAACCCGCACCGTTCTTAATCACGGACACAACGACAGCGGGAACCATCGACACCAAAAGCAGCACCAAGCCAAGCAGGAGAGCCAGCGCAACAGCCGTCAGAAAACGCACATGCGCTGTTGCGGGGATCTGGAGAACCAGAAGGGAACGACACTGCAGGTGGGTGCACGCGAGCGATGTGACAACCACGGGCAACAGCAAAAATAAGGAGGGAAGCGCTGCCTGGAGATACGAAAGGAGGATTAATGGGGGCATCTTCGTACTTAACTCGTAAACCTTGGGGTCCGGCAAGCTCGCGATCGACTCAAGCAGAAGGGCGCGCGCCTCCGCACGAGAAGGAGTCTCCGGCTCGATTCCGATCGATTGCAGGAGAGTCGCATCTGCCGCGCCCAGCTCACCTCGAGCGCGCTCGTACGTCGCAAGGCTTCGAAACCCCTCCGCAGGCATAGGCGCGTACACGAAACCCGAAAGAGCATCCCGCATGTCTTCCAGGGCCGCTTTGCCCTCGACGTCCATATTCGCAGCGTTCTGCTCTAGATACCGATCTATTGAACGGAGCTCCCCATCCCTATACCGAACAGCGGAAACGTTATCAGCGTCAGGAAACATCTCGACCAGAGCCGGGGCCAGCATCGTCGTCGACATTGCAATCGCGCATACGGCGAGGGTAGGAGAACGCAGGAGCAGTTTCCCCATCGTTCTTACGTATGCAACGGCGGAGGCACAAGCGCTCGAACGAGTTTCCGTTCTCGATGCAGTGAAGGAACCTCTCTCAAGACAAATCGGGGATATCGGGCACGCGCAGCCGCTCTTTCCAGCAACGCAAAGCAGGCTAATTGCCAGCACCTCGATCCCGATTGCGCATACGAGGGCAATCGCGCCACGCTCGAAGCAAAGTCCAGGCAGATTCACTATCTGCGTTGTCGGGTACGGGCTATAGGCGCCGACGGTCAACTCAGTGTTCGCATACGTAAGGGGATTCAACAGGGCGAACTCACGTAAAGCGATGGATCTTCCGTAATACCCGGGAACCATCGTCACCCCCATCAGGGCACATACGAACACGATTCCAAGCGTAGGGTTATTGGCAATCTTCACGGCAAGGTGAACGACAAGCGAGATGAACGCTGCCACCAAGAATTGCAAGATGGCCGTCTGCGCGAACACCAGCCAAGCCGGTTTGATAACCGGAGTCGCATATTGAATGTAGCCTATCGGATAGAACGGCGAGCCCGGGCCATTCTTCACAAGCGCGGCGATTATCCCTGGAAGATTGATGGCGAGGACGGCAAGCATTGCAAAAACACTCGCCCATACGCTCGATGCAACAAGTCTACCCAGCTCGCCCATCGGTGCCTGGATGATGAGCTTTTCACGTTTGTTAAGACGCGCGGCAAGGAACGAGACGGCAACGGCCGTTGCGACCCATAGCAAGTACTCCTTCGATCCGTCATAATAGGTGTACTCTCCATCCGATATCTGCAGAAACGGAAGTAGGGGAGAGAGCGGTGCCAAGATAAGACGTCCCGCGGCAAGAGGGTACAGAAGCGCGGGCATGCTTGATGAAGAGGTATAGACACCGTCCTCCCCCGCATTCACAAGCGCATCCGCATAGGATGCTGACAATTCCTGCTCAACACGGGTTATTCCCGACTCGAGGTATTCGACCCGTCCGTCGATGCCAGCCGCGCTCCTGAAGACGGGCAGAGCACAAAGAACCATCAACGCAACAACGACAACACAGAGCGACCTGGAGGAGAGAAGCGACCTAAAGATCGCCTTCGAGATTTTGAGCATATTCATCGCCAACCTTAACCTCATCCAGTCGGAACAGAGGGGCCGAACAAAATGCTCGGCCCTTATTACTTGCCGGCAAAGTCAATTTAACATAAACTGTTAAAAAGTAACCTGAGTTTTTTAAATTCTTCGGAGGTTATTATGAGTTCCGACAATCGCACTCCCCGGCTTCATTCCTTCCGCATCGCATGTGCGATAGCCTCTGCGACCCTTTGCGCCACCGCCATCGCACAAGTGGCGTTCTCCTTAAAGCCAGCAATCGAAGTGCTCGACAACCCTGTAATTGCAGACTCCCCCGCGTATCCAGCCCTTGCGATCTCGACATTGGTCCCTGCCGTCATCGGTATCGCTACGACCATCCTCAGCGCCGTTCTCGTGTGGACGATCAAGAGCGGAGACCCCTTCAAGAAAGGGTCTGCGACATGCTTGAAGGTGCTCGGCATTCTCTTCGTTGTTCAAGCTGCCACCAGCCTCTACGCCGGCTCACTCAAAACCTCCGTTTCGATGTTTGGCGGCGAGGGGGCCGTCGGCGCCCAAGAGATCGCTTCATCATTCGATTGGACCTCTCTGGTTCTCGGCATCGTCCTGTTCATGCTTTCCCAGCTCTTCTTGTACGCCCGAGAGCTGTACCTCGACTCCGACGAGATTGCGTAAGGAAACGCCATGCCCGTAATTGTTCGCCTCGACAAGATCATGGCCGAGCGAAAGATTTCCTCGAACGAACTTGCCGAAAGGATTGGAACCACGCCCGTGAACCTGTCCCGTATTAAAAAAGGGCATATTCGCGGCATTCGCTTCAACACACTCGAGCAGCTATGCCTCGCCCTTCGTTGCCAACCCGGAGACCTTCTCGAAGTCATGAGCGAAGAGGATGCCCGAAAGGAGTTCGGACTCGATTGGTCCGCCGAGGATTAGAGGGCGGTCGTACTCGCCCTGCACACGGGGATGCGAATCGGCGAGGTCTGCGGCCTTCGGTGGTGCGATGTGGATTTCGAGACGGGCCTGATCTCGATCAGACACTCGGTGGCGTACGCGAAGGGAATGGGTTCGTTCATCAAGGACACCAAGACCCATGACGCCAGGGGTATCCCCATCGACCCGGTCGGCCTACTCCCCTTCCTGAAGGAGACCCACGAGATCGACTGCGGAAAGCTGCGCTTGCGCGGCCTTACCGGGGCGGTCGAGATCGGGGACTGCTACATCCTGTCGGAGCCGGGCGCGACCTTCGCGACGACAAGCTATATCCGCAGGGCGTTCAAGACGTTCTCGGAGACCAACGGCCTCATGGGCACCAACGACGAGCTGATCACGTTCCACGGCCTTCGCCACACGTTCGCAACGCAGTGGATCCGCCAAGGCGGCGATATCAAGGCGCTCCAATCGATCCTCGGCCACAAGGACGCCATGGCGACGCTCAACGTCTACGCCGACATCGAGCCCATCTCCAAAATCCATAACATGCTGCGCGCCACGCCGTGCCTTTGGCGCGGGCACCTCGGGCCGAGGGTCGATCCGGGTCCCATGTTCCAACAGAGGATCCAGGAGTCCATCGAGACGCTCCAGGCGTTCGGCTACGGCATCACCGAGCCGGACGACTGAAATATCGCCATACGCGACGTGAAGACGAACAGTTGGCTCTAGCTCACCGAGTACGCGGCAGTGCTGGGCCCATCCCAACTGAGGTCACGGTGGTCCGATAGGGGCGCCGCCCGCGGCATGCGCCGCGAAGCGGTATCCCCTACCGAAGGGCGGGGATGCCCTCCGCTTCCAGTTCGGAATCAGCCGTCGGAGGCGTTCGGCTGACTGCGGGAACGGCCTGTCCGCTCAATGTGTTCGGCTGAGATCGGAAATCAACCCAACACGAGCCGGACACGCGCCAGACGGCTCTTCCCCGTACGGCCTTCCCCCTTACGCTCATGTTGCAGACGTGTAACGCCGCAGCAAAGGTGCCCCTTTTTGCACAGGACGGGTACAATGATGAACACTGTACCGTAGCGGAGCGCCGTCGCGCGCCGCCAACACGCGAAAGGGTTTCCCATGGCCGAGATCTCGTCCTCCCGTATCGTCATCACCGTCCTTGGCAAGAACCGCCCCGGCATCGTCGCCGGCGTCACCCGTGTCCTAGGCGAGGCCAACGTCGACATCCGCGACATCACGCAGTCCATTATCGAGGACATCTTCACCATGACCATGCTGGCCGATACCGCCGAGTCCAAGCTCGACTTCGCCGAGCTGCAGAAGGCGCTGGCCGAGGCCGGCGAGCTTTCGGGCGTCAACGTGTCCATCCAGCGCGAGGACGTCTTCAACTTTATGTACCGCCTGTAGCGAGCAAGCCGCTGGGGATAGCCTGACGCGCGCATGCCCATGCAAGTCACCCCGATGCGGCCCGGAGAGGAGCGCGCATGGCCTACGACGCCAAGAAAATCTATTACCGCTTCGATGACCACCTGAGCCGCCTGGTTCTGGATTACGAGGCGAGCCGTCAGATTTCGCCCGAAAGCGAAAACCTTTACCACGGCCTGCCGACCGCCCCGTACGACGAGGACCTGTTCGTAGAGCACAACGTCAAGCGCGGCCTGCGCAATGCCGACGGCTCGGGCGTGGTCGCGGGCCTTACCCGCATCTCGGATGTGCACGGCTACAACAAGGTCGACGGAAAGGTCGTGCCCGATCAGGGCAAGCTCACGCTTCGCGGCTACAGCATCGAGGATCTGGTCAACAATGCCCAGGCCGAGAATCGCTACGGCTACGAAGAAGTCGCCTATCTGCTTATCACGGGTTCGCTGCCCAACAAGGAAGAGCTCGACGGCTTCTGCGAGCGCCTAGGTGCCTTTAGACATCTGAGCGACGAGTACGTCAAAGAGTTTCCCATGACCACGGTGTCGTCGAGCATCATGAATGTGCTTCAGCGCGCCGTGCTGCTGCTCTACGCCTTCGATGCCGAACCAGACGTGATCACGCCCGAGCACGAAATCGACGTCGCCATTTCCATGCTCGCACGTCTCCCGCGCATCGCCGCCTTCGCACACATGGCCTCGGTCGCCAAGCTTCGCGGCTCCGAGGTTCACGTGCCGCACCCCACGCCCGGCCTCTCCACCGCCGAGACCATCCTACAGGTCCTGCGCGGCGGCATGGCGTTCACCCGCGATGAGGCGATGCTGCTCGACGTTATGCTCATGCTGCATGCCGAGCACGGCGGCGGCAACAACTCCACCTTCGCTTGCCGCGTGCTGTCGTCTTCGGCCACCGACCCGTATTCCGCCTACGCCGCGGCTATCGGCTCGCTCAAGGGCCCGCGCCACGGCGGCGCCAATGCCAAGGTCGTGTCTATGCACGAGGACATCCGCGCGCATGTCTCCAACTGGGAGGACGAGGACGAGGTCGCGGCCTACCTGGGCAAGATCCTCGACAAGCAGGCCTTCGACGGCACGGGCCTCATCTACGGCATGGGCCACGCCGTCTATACGCTCAGCGACCCGCGCGCCGAGGTCTGCCGCCGTTACGCGCGCTCACTGGCAGCCAAGAAGGACTTGGGCGAAGAGTTCGCACTCATCGAGCGTATCGAGCGCCTGGCACCCCAGGTCATGCGCGACCACGGCATGACCAAGCCCATCTGCGCCAACATCGACCTGTACACGGGCTTTATCTACAAGATGCTCGGCGTGCCCGAGACGCTCTTTACGCCGCTATTCGCCGTCGCCCGCATGGCCGGCTGGTCGGCGCACCGCATGGAAGAGCTCTTCTGCGCGCACCGTATTATTCGCCCGGCCTATCGTCCGGTGATCGAGCCGCTGGCGTACAAGCCGCTCGCCGACCGCTAGGACGCGGACCGTTATAGAACTCGAGCGTGGCCAGGGCATCGCCGCCCTCGGCTACGCTTTTTATGCCAGCAGAAAGGGCTGCATCAAATGATTGTGTTTTCCGATATGGACGGAACGCTGCTGACGAGCGATAAGCAGATGAGCGATGCCAACTGGGCGATGCTCGACAAGCTCGCTCGAAGCGGGATTGAATTTGTGCCCTGCACGGGACGTCCGCTGTCGGGCATCTTTGAGCCCATCCTCGCCCATCCCGCCGTGCACTATGCCGTCTGCGCCAATGGCGCCAGCGTCTGGCAGCTCGACGACGATGTGCCCACCGATGCCTCGCGCGCCACGCGCATATTGAGCCGTCCGCTCGATCGCGGCATTGCCCATCGCGTCCATCGCATCGCCGCCGGCCACGATGTGACCTTCGATATCTTCGCGGATGGGCAGTGCTTCCTCCCCCGCTCGCTCTATACGCGCCTGGACGAATTCTGCGGCGGCGACCCCCACATCGCGGCTTCGCTCAAGCGCACACGAACACCGATCGACATGGATATCGACAGCAAGATCGACGGGGTCGAGACGCTCGAACGCATCGCCATGTACTGGCACGACCCGGCCGATCGCGACGCCATCGCGGCTGAGCTCGACACGCTCGGAGGCATTGAGGTCACGCGTTCTTACGCCATGAATATCGAGGTCATGGGTGAGGGCGCCACCAAGGGAACGGCCCTCACGTGGCTATGCGAGCACCTGGGCGAGCGTCTCGCCGACGCCTGGGCGTTCGGCGACAACATCAACGACATCCCCATGCTGCAGGCAGCGGGCCACGGCATGGCCATGATCAACGCCGAGCCCGAAGACCGCGAGGCCGCCGACGCCGTCACCGAATACGACAACGACCACGACGGCGTCGCCCACACCATCATGGCCGCCCTTGCCTAGTCATCGTCTGGTCATTGGGGACGTTCTTGAATGACCAGTCGTTGGGGACAGCCTTCGCGAAAAAGCTGCAAGGACTGTCCCCCGCTGTCGGCAGAAAAGGAACGTCCCCATCTGCCGGATTAAGCGAGACTCTCCAGCACGCGACGGAGCTCATGCTGAACGGCGTGGTCGCGGTTACAACCCACCACGCGATCGGCCACCGCCTTGAGCGCGGGGCGCGCGTTTTCCATCGCGCAGCCCGTGCCGACAAAGCGAATGATCTCGTAGTCGTTCATCGAGTCGCCAAACGCCATGACCTCGTCGCGACCAATGCCGTAATGCTCCGCGAGCTGCGCGATACCCGAGGCCTTCGACACACCGGGCTGCATGGCATCGATCCACGCGTTGCCCGAAGGCGCAAAAGTAAAGAGCTGACCAAGTTCGCGCTGTAGCACGTACGCACTGTCCATAACCGCACTGTCGTCGCAAAAGATACTCGCTTTGATGATATTTACGCTGGGATCGGGCAGCTCCCAAATACGTTCGGCATTGGGAAGGTCCTTATCGACCTCACGCACGAACTTGCTCTCGTCATCGAGCAAGAAGGACTTGGTTCGGTCAAAAAGCGCAAGATGCAGATTGGGAAACGTCCTGACGGCCTGGGCGAGCTTTCGAATCGCCAGGTGCGAATACACCTCACGGTCTACCATCTTGCCGTCGGCGTAAACTTGGGCGCCATTGGCTGCGACAAAGTCCATCTTGTCGCGAACGGGCGCAAAAAACTCGCACAGTCGATCATAGCGACGACCTGACGATGCGGCAAAATGCACGCCATGCTCGCGTAGCGCCAGAATCAGTTCGTAGGTCTCGGGAGGCACCTGACCGTTTTCGTCAAGCAGCGTGCCGTCCATATCGGATGCAATCAGTTTATACATAGAAAAGCTCCCCTCGGACTTGTTGGAATCGAACGTGTATCCGATTCCAACGTACCCAAAGGGAGCTCAAATAAGACTCCGCGGGCGTAAACGTTACAAGGACCTGGCAAATAGTTCACACATGCCAGAGGCCTCACGGTCGCGGCGTCAGGCGACACGCCACCCCGACGGCTAGTCGTTTAAGAACGTCCCCGATGACTGGTCGGCGTAGGTGAAGGTCGTGACGTCGAACATGCCCTCGGGGCGAATGCGGAGCGTCGGGATGACCGGCAGAGGCAGGAAGATGATGCCCATGATGGGGTCAAGCGGCGGCTCAATACCCATGGCGCGCGCCTTGACCATAAAGTCGTCGTGCTGCGCGGCAACGTCCTCGGCCGTACCTTCGCTCATCAGGCCACCGAGCGCCAGCGGAATGCGCGCCACGACCTCGCCGTTGCGCACCAGCACGTGACCGCCCTGGCCCACGGCCTCAACAGCCGCCATCATATCGGCAGCGTTATCGCCCACAACGCACACGTTGTGCGAATCGTGGCCAATCGTCGAGGCGATGGCACCACCCGTGATGGTAAAGCCGCGCACCCAGCCGCGACCGATGTGCTTGCCGACAAGACCCAGGCCCGCAGGACCATCACCGTCGGCGCCCTCAGCCTGCAGTGACACACCGCGGCCGTGACGTTCGATCAGCATAATGCGGCGCAGGCCCTCAGCACTCTCGGGGCGAGCCATACCCGTAATGGCCTTACCCGGCACCACGTCAATCACGGCCTCGCCCGGCTTAAAGGCATAGTCGAATACGTCGAGCGAAAGCTTCGGCAGCTTAACGGAGGCGCGCAGCTCATCGGCAAGGGCCGCAACCTCGGCCATCTCGGGTGCAATCTCGCCCACAAAGGTGCCGTCCTGCGCCACCAGAGCACCGGCGGCATAAACACGATGCGGAGCCGCGGCAAACGTCAGGTCATTGAGCACCAGCAGGTCGGCACGCTTGCCCGGGGCAATCGCACCACGCAGCTCGTGCGGGTCGCGACAGCCGTGATCCAGGCCAAACGCCTCGGCCGTGGAGAGGGACGCCATAGAGATAGCGACCACGGGGTCGATACCGGCCTCAATCGCCACGCGGCAGTCATTGTCGATCATGCCGGTCGCAAGCGCATCGGAAGGGGCGCGGTCGTCAGTCGCAAAGCAGCAGCGGCGAGCGCGCGCGGGATTCTCCAGCAGCATCGGCGACAGGTTGGCCAGGTCATGGCTGCACGTGCCCTCGCGCAGCATCACGTACATGCCGCGAGATAGCTTGTCGAGTGCCTCCTCGGGAATCGTCGACTCGTGGTCGGCGATAATGCCAGCCGCGGCATAGGCGTTGAGGTCCTTGCCGGCAACGAGCGGGGCGTGACCGTCAACCTGTTTGGACGGCGTCTGGTTGGCAGCGTCGATGCGAGCGCAGGTCTCGGGATCGGCCATAAAGACGCCCGGCAGGTTCATCATTTCGCCCAGACCAAAGACATCACCCGGATATTCGGCAAAAAACGCCTGCATATCGGCAGCAGTGATGACGGCACCAGCCTGCTCGTCGGGCAGTGCGGGCACGCACGAGGGCATCATGTACTTGATGGAAATAGGAGCGCGACGACCGTCCTCGATCATAAAGCGCAGGCCGTCCAAGCCGGAAACATTAGCGATCTCGTGGCTGTCGGCAATAGCGGTAGTGGTACCGCGCGTCGCCGCCATGCGCGCATACTCGGCAGGGCGGATGTTCGAAGACTCAATGTGCAGATGTCCGTCGATAAAGCCGGGGGCGAGATAGCGGCCCTGGCAGTCAATGACCTCGGTCGCCTCGTAGGTGCCGGCGGCATCGTCGCGACCGTCGTAGAGCACGCCGACGATTACGCCGTCCTTGACGGCAACGCTACCGGGCGCCACACGCTGGCCGTACACATCGACGATCTGCGCGTTGGCAAACAGCGTGTCGACGGGCACGCGACCCTCGGCGGCCTCGATCACAGACCTCATGACCTCAACGGACATACATACTCCTTTAACCGTAGAAAAAAGCTGCGGAGCGGACAGGCCTTCACCGCAGCAAACCAATAGCCATTGTATGCCCAAAAGGAGGCCGCCGATAACACCCCTTCCGCTTAACGGCACACGCCGCTTGGCGCAATGGAGACAGGTTGCTTTGCACCAAAAAGAAACGTCCCTAAGTGCCAACCAGGACAACGCCGTAGGTGGAGGACGGACAGACACTATGACCCAATCCGAGGGCACTAAAAAGACAGGAGCCCCCGCTCGTGACCGCGGGTCGGGGCTGCGACAATGATGTCGAAGTGCCATAGGCGCAGCCGCGCCGCAACGAGGTTGGGAGGCTCCCATGCCAAA
>CABUNB010000058.1 GCA_902492755.1 uncultured Collinsella sp.
ATCGTTGGGGCCAGGCCCGATTTTGCCTCTTGACAATGTCCTGCTCATATTAAAAGGAACGTCCCCAAGTGCCGCCCCAATGACTACCATGGCAACGCCGCAGGTAGAGGACGGACAGCGAGCGGGCGCCAGAGCGAACAAATTGGCATGAAAAGAGGACGGCATAGACCTTCTGGTCATGCCGTCCTCTTTAAATGACAAGTTGTCGCTCTGGTGCCCGCGCAGCGTCGAGCAGTTACGGCGTTTGGTAAAACGCCGCAACAAACTAGCTCAGCATTGCATCCATCATCTCGGAGTTGACGGAGTCGTCGGCAGACCACTCGCCGTCGTCGTTGCAGGTGTACTTGAAGATAACCGTGGTCTTCCTGGGCTCGGTGGCCTTGGTCACATCGACCATCACCTCGCCAGCCATCTTGTACAGCTCGTCATCGGAAGGCATCGCATCAAGCGCAGCGACCTTCTCCTGATACTGGGTGGAGAAGTCCTCGACGATCTTGTTCATGGACTTGCAGGTGATGGAGACCTCGGCGGTCGCAACGCCCTTGTCCTCGTCGACCGTCACATCGCCGATCTTGTAGTCAAAGCCCTCGAGATAGGTCTTGGCATACTCCTTGGGATCGATGCCCAGCTGCTCGAACTCGTCGCCCGAAGCCTCTTCCAGACCAGAGAGGAAATCGTCGCCACCGTTTTTGACCTCATCGAACTGAGTCGTAAGGTCCTCGGTGATGAGTTCTTCGATCGAGGAGCCTCCGCAACCGGAAAGCACGACCACGCATGCAACCAAGACGGCCATGAGGGGCGCAAGCAGCAGCTTCTTTTTCATGTTGTCCTCCCAATAAGCGGCACCGTGCTTCCCAACACGGCGCACGTTGTAATAAGTAAGCTCATACTATCCACTTATGAACACCCCCGACAGCACGAAAGCGCGGTCGGTTCGTTTTAGCGTCCGAACGGTCTGCGAGTCCGCTCAGCGTGTAATAAAGTGCATCGGTACCGTGCAATAAAAAAGGGTGGCCGGACAATCCGACCACCCCAAAACATCCTGTGAATGCCGCGATTTACTTGCGGACAACCTTGACGATAGCATCGCCGGCGGCGACAGCGGAGTCGGCCTCGACGGCGAGCTCGACATCGGCGAACTCGGCGGTGTTGGACACGGCCACGACGACGCAGTCCTTGTAGCCGGCAGCGGCGATCTTGGCGCGGTCGATCTTGAGCATGGGCTGGCCGGCCTTCACGACATCGTCAGCCTTGACGAAGCCCTCGAAGCCGTCGCCGTTCATGTTGACGGTATCGACGCCAACGTGCACCAGGACCTCGATGCCGCTATCGGACTGCAGGCCCACAGCGTGACCCATGGTGACGGTAACCTTGCCGTCGCAGGGGGCATAGACCAGATCGTCCTCGGGCCACACGGCGCAGCCCTTGCCCAGAACCTCGCCACCAAAGACGGGATCAGGCACATCGGCCATCTTGATGACCTTGCCTTTGACGGGCGAGCACAGCACGTCGGCGCCGGCAGAAGCAGAGATGGAGGCCGGAGCAGCGGCAGCCGCAGGCTCAGCCTTCTTCTTGAACATGTCAAACAGACCCATACGTTTTCTCCTCTTGATTAAGCGCAACGTAGTGCGCATGCCTATGGTGATTATAGTGCCAAATGGTTCAAATGCTAAGGTGGGGACTCGAATCGCGAGCCCATCCCAACGCTTTTCCCCGGTGGCACTCATATTGTCGATTAATCCTCGATAAGCCCCAGATGCACAAAAGCGTTCCAGATGCCGTCATCATCGACGTCGGTGGTCACGTAATCGGCCGCCGCCTTGCACTCGTCGCCGCCCGATCCCATGGCCACGCTCGTCGCGCACGCTTCGAACATCGGGATATCGATCTTGGCGTCACCGAAGGCCACGGTATCGGCACGGTCGGCGCCCAGGTGCTCGAGCAGCGTGTTGACGGCGTGCGCCTTTGTGATGCCGCGCACACCCATGTCACCAAAGAGCGCCGTCTCGCCCGCACCGCCCCAGGTGTGACACTCAAGATCGGGAAACTCCTCGATGCTATCCAGATGGTCCTGATAGCTCGACAGGATAAAGCTCACCTTATTGAGGTCATCGCGGTAGAGCGGCGCGCCGTAGACCATCCCGTGCATGACGTCGTCGGTCTCGAGCTCGTCGGCGCCCTCCACGCCCTTGCGACCGGCATAGGTCCTAAGCACCGGACGCGCGGCCTCGCGGAAGTTCTCACTTGCAAACAGGCCATTGTTGCTCTCGAGATAAAACTCGAGGCCACGGCCGTGCAGCCAGTCTACGATATGGCGGCACTGGTCAGCCGTAATGAGCTGGTGCATCACCACCTCGCCGCCGCTCTCCACGTAGCTGCCGTTGCCGCCGATCATGCCGTCGAAGCCAATGGCCTCAAGCTCGGGCGGCACCTCGGCTTTGCTGCGACCCGTGCACATATAGGCCAGATGCCCGTTAGCGCGAGCAGCTTGGATGGCCGCCACGCAAGACGCGGGAATGTTGCCCTCGTAGTCGGTGATCGTGCCATCGACATCAAGGAACAAGATTTTGCGGGAGGACATAGTAGGAACCCCTTACTCCAGACCTTCCGTGCCGTTGCTCTGGATGATCTTCTGGTAGGCGTAGAAGCTGTCCTTGCGGCGGCGCTCGTAGGTACCGGTGCCGTCGTCGTACTTATCGACGTGGATGAAGCCATAGCGCTTGCGCATCTCGCCGGTGCCGGCGGACACCAGGTCGATGGGACCCCACCAGGTGTAGGCGATCAGGTCGACGCCGTCGGCAATGGCCTCGCCCATGGCCTTGATGTGGCTCTGCAAGTAGGCGATACGATACGGGTCGTGGATGGAACCGTCCTCCTCGACCTCATCGTAGGCGCCCATGCCGTTCTCGACCACCATCAGCGGAATCTCGTAGCGGGCGTAAATCTCGTTGAGCGCGATGCGCAGGCCCAGCGGATCGATCTGCCAGCCCCAGTCGGTGGACTCCAGATAGGGGTTCTTGCCGCCAAAGGTCATATTGCCCTCGGTCATCTCGTGGTCCTTGTGGGTGCCCACGGTGCCGGACATGTAGTAGCTAAAGGTGTAGAAATCGACCTTGCCGTCGGCGATATCCTGCAGGTCGCCGTCCTCCATCACGAGCTCGACATCGTTCTCGGCCCAGAAGCGCTTGGCATAGAACGGGTACTTGCCGCGCACCTGCACGTCGGAGCAGTACCAGTTCATGGTATTCATCTCCTGCTGCGTGGCGAACACGTCGGCCGGATCACACGTGGCGGCATAGGAGAGGATGAAGCAGTCCATGTTGCCCATCTTAAACTGCGGGTAGTGCTCGTGGGCATAGCGCACGACGCGGCCGCTGGCGACAAACTGGTGATGCAGCGCCTGCATACGAGCCTGCGGCGTAGTATGGACCGCCGAAGCCGGGCCCTCAAAGCCCTGAATCATGCTGGTCTCAAAGAGGTTGCCCATGTCCTGAGTGCCGCAGTTGATCTCGTTGAAGGTGAGCCAGAACTTGACCTTGTCCTGATAGCGGTCGAAGACGGTCTGGCAGTACTTCTCAAAGAAGCCGATGAGCTCGCGGCTCGCCCAGCCGTTGTACTTCTCGACCAGGTGATAAGGCATCTCGTAGTGCGACAGGGTCACGAGCGGCTCGATATTGTGAGCGCGCAGGCAGTCGAAGACGCGATCGTAGAAGGCGAGGCCGGCCTCGTTGGGCTCGGCGTCGTCGCCGTTGGGGAAGATGCGGCTCCAAGAGATGGACATGCGGAACATGTTGAAGCCCATCTCGGCGAACAGCGCGATATCCTCCTCGTAGTGATGGTAGAAGTCGATACCGTCATGGTTGGGGTAGAAGCGGTTGGGGTCGATGTCGATCGTAATCTGGCGCGGCTCCTTGTAGCTGCCGCCCAAGAAGTGGTCGTCGACCGACGGACCGCGGCCGTCAACGTTCCAAGCG
The DNA here is from genome assembly GCA_902492755.1 of uncultured Collinsella sp. Lineage (GTDB taxonomy): Bacteria > Actinomycetota > Coriobacteriia > Coriobacteriales > Coriobacteriaceae > Collinsella. The sequence goes on from CABUNB010000058.1 coordinate 3,975, forward strand.
CCCTCAAACTGATTGGCGGCGGTAGCGCCACCCCAATAGAAACCCTCGGGGAACTTGATGTTTGCCATGAGCATCTCCTTTACATCGCGGGTCGATAAGCCGAGTATCGCCCACGCACGCGACAGGCAGGGGCAGGGGTGCCAAACCCGACACTTCTTTTCGCAGCGGCACCCCGCCGCCACCCCGCCCCTGACACTTCCTGATACCTGCCAAAAAGGGACAGGTTTATTTTGGTCGGTTTTATCTGGGCAAACGCTGGCGATACGCTGCCGGCGTGCAGCCATAGCGCTCGGCAAACTTTTTGTAGAAGAAGCTCATGTTGGCGTAGCCGGCCTCGCGCGCCGCGGCTTCCGCAGTGGAACCGGCGCCGAGCAGTGTTGCCGCGCGTGTCAGGCGACTCTCCTGCACGAGCTGCATAAACGTGCGCCCCGACTGCCGTTTGAGCAGCGCGCTTGCGTAGTTGGGACTCAGATGGAGGTGGCGAGCTACGTCCTCGAGCGTACAATCGCAGGCATGGCGCTCGATGTATCCCACGGCGGCCGCGACCTGCGCCGAAGGCAGCCTGGGCATGTCCGCCTGCAGCAGCGATGTCTCATAGCTTTGCATAAGTTCGACCAGCAGCAACTCAAACAGCCTCGACACGATCTGGGGACTCGCCGCCGTCGGCTCCAGAAGCTCGCACAGCATCTCCTGCATATATCGGCGCACGCGGCGGCTGTTGACCGTGCAGAAATGCACATGACCGCGGTGGTCGGTTTCGTCATTGAGGGCATTAATGAGGAACTGCGAGACGGTGCTTGACGGCGACAGGCTCTGTTCTAGGCTGCGGTGCAACATCGGCCGCGAGATGACGATGCTCAGCATAATGTCATGCTCGCCGAGCTCGCCCACGGCATGTGGACAGGCCGCGTCGAGCAAGAGCACCTCGTTTTGAGCAAGCGTAAGCTGTTCGCCGTTGACGACCTGCGGCGCGTGCCCGCGATAGACATAGCTGATTTCGACATAATCGTGCACATGCTCCGGTACAGGGTTGAAGCGCGAGTTGCGCACGATTGATAGACCCTCGGGCATGCCTTCTTGGTGCAAGGCTTGCGTCGGGTCACCGATTTTATGGATATGTTTTTCACCGATACCCTGCTGATGACCCCAGCTGAACACATCATTCCAGTCATAGCGGGCGCCCGCATGGTAAGCACGCTCGCTGTCGGTCAGCTCGAGCAGAAGGCTGTCTAAATGCGTAAGATCCATGGCATCACAATCGTTGATTCAGTCATATTCTGCTGTGGTTTTGATATTAGCAGGACGGCGCGCTCGGCGTACTCTGACTTCAATCGATTTAAAAGGTTGGTTTTAGGGGAGTGGATATGACGGCATACGACAACCATGTGCTTCCGTTCTTGTGGCTCAAGGGCGAGGCGCGCGAGACGATTACCGAATACTTGGAGCAGATTGCCGGTGCGGACATCCGCGAGGTCTGCCTCGAATCACGCACGCACCCCGAGTTTTGTCGCGACGGCTGGTGGGCTGACCTGCGTTTTATCATCGGCGAGTGCAAGCGCTTGGGGTTGAAGATCTGGCTGCTCGACGACGCCCATTTCCCCACGGGCTACGCCAACGGCGCGCTTGCGGGCGAGAACGTCGACCCCGCGCTTAGGAAGACCGTGCTCAAACATCGCACGGTTACGGTCGTTGGTCCCCAGCCGTCCACGGTCATTAAGCTCGGCAATCTTATGGATCCCACGGAGCGCTTTGTGGGCGCGGCGACTTTCGACGCCGCCGGCGCACCGCTCAATCTTGAGCTCTCCGTTGAGCAGGCCGACGGCACCCCCGCCCGCCTGCGTTTTGACGCGCCCGACGGCATCGCCACCGTCGAGCTCTACGTCACCAGCCAAAAAACCGGCTTTCGCGATGAGTACATCAACATGGTCGACGCCGATTCGTGCCGTGTGCTGATCGACGCCGTCTACGAGCTCACGTTTGAGCATCTGGGCGACGAATTCGGCCGCACCATCCTGGGCTTCTTTACCGATGAGCCCGGCTTTATGAACGAAAAGGGAACCACCCTCGATGACGCCTCTACCAGCAGCTTTATCGGAAGAGGCGACCTGGCGCTGCCGTGGTCGGACGAGCTTGCCCGCCGTTTGCACGAGGCGTTGGGCGCGAGCTGGCTCACCAAGCTACACGGCCTTTGGACACGCGAGGCAGATGGCGCCCGAGTCCGTCACACCTACATGGACATTGCCACGCAACTCTACCGTGCATGCTTTGACGAGCAGATTGGCGACTGGTGTCGCGAGCACGGCGTCATGCATATCGGACATGTGATTGAGGACAAGAGTTGCCACACGCGCCTGGGCCAGGGCGCCGGACACTACTTCCGCGCGGTCGCCGGGCAGGATATGGCGGGCATCGACGTTGTCATCAACCAGCTCGCCCCCGGCGTCGACCACGGGCGCTACAGCTACTTCCACGGCGCGTGGAACATGGAGTTCTTTACCTACGCACTTGCCAAGCTGGGCTCTTCGGCCGCGCGCCTCGACCCAAAAAAGCAGGGGCGCTGCATGGCCGAGGTCTTCGGCGCCTTCGGTTGGCACGAGGGCCTGCGCGAGATGAAATGGATCGCCGACCACATGCTCGTCCGCGGTATTAACTGGTTTACGCCGCACGCGTTTAGCATGGCGCCCTTCCCCGATTGGGACTGCCCACCGCATTTTTACGCACACGGCAACAATCCGCAATGGCCACACTTTGGCCAGCTCATGAGCTATATGAACCGCACGGCCACGCTGCTTTCGGGAGGCAGCGCCACGCGTCCCGTCGCTATCCTGTACCATGCCGACGCCGAGTGGGCGGGCGATGCCATGCCCATCGAGCGCATGGCTGCCGAGCTCACGCGTGCGCAGATCGACTTTGATTTTGTGCCTGCCGAGGCTTTTGAGGATGAGGGCCGTTACGAGGTTTCGATTGCTGATGGAATGCTTACCGTAAACGATTGTCGTTACCAGACGTTTGTTATGCCAGGAGCTTCGTTTATTGGCTCGGCGACGGCGCAGGCCGTAAGGCGCATGATGGATGCGGGAGTTATGGTCCTCGCCGTCGACGAGGTGCCAAGTGCGCTTTACGACGCCGATGGCGTGGTTGAACTGGGTGAACTTGCAGCGACTCCGCTTGCCGATATGGCGGGCGTGCTGGCGGGCGTTGGGCTGCAGACGGTTGTCACCGACACGCCCCAGCCCTGGTTGCGCGCGCTTCGTTACGATCGCGCCGGCGAGACCTACGTCATGCTGGTCAACGAGCACCCACACGAGCGCATCGGCTGCACAGTTAAACTCGCGCAAGGCGAGCGACTTTGCGGCACGCGCCTCGACCTGTTGAATGGCACCGATCCCGTTGCGTTTGACGGAATGCTTGAGCTCGCACCCTTCGAGAGCTGCTTCGTTGCCTTGGAGACGGACGGCGAGCTTGAGTCCGGGGACGGCGCGGACATGGGCTCGAGCGATGCGCTCGCCCTCGACATCAACGGCCCTTGGACCGTCGCCCTCTCCCCTGCCGGCGGCGGAACCTTTGGCGCCCCGCAGGAACTCGAGCACTTGTGCGATCTCACGGCCGAGCGATTCCCCAATGCATGCGGGACGTTCCGCTACCGCACGTTATTCGAGCTCGCGAACGACCTTGCCGATGCCACAATCGACCTGGGAGATGTCTACGAAGTCGCGACACTTACGCTCGACGGACACCCACTCGGCACACGCATCTGTCCGCCCTATTGCTTTGCCATCGATCCTCTTGCCGCCGGCACGCACGAACTCACCGTCGACGTCATCAACACGCTCGATCATGCGATTCCCGACATCTTCGCCCTCACCGAACCCGTCGCCCCGAGCGGCATCCTCGGTCCCGTTACCCTTTGCGGGCAAAACCTGCCAAAATAAACCTGTCCCTTTTTGGCAGGTTTGTTGAGTGTGGGAGTTCGCATGGATATCAAACGCAAGATTTCCGAGGCACAGGGCCTTACCCCTACCGAGCAACAACTCGGCATCTCGGCCCTTGCCATGGGCGAAGACGTCCGCGGGCTCTCTATTAAGGAATTTGCCGCGCGCACCAACGTTTCGGTCGCGAGCGTGCACCGCTTTTGCAAAAAGCTCGGCCTCGAGGGATTCAAAGACCTCAAGGTCGAGCTCATCCGCCAGGCGACCGAGGCGGGCAACCGGCGCGACGTGGACATCAACTTTCCCTTCGATGCCACCTCCACCCCTGCGCAGGTGATGGAACGCATGGAGGGGCTCTACCAGACCACCTTGGCCGAAACGCAGGAGCTGCTCGACCCTGCACAGCTCGACCACGCCGCCAAGCTCATCATGCGCGCCGGCACCGTGGACATCTACACGGGCTCGCATAACCTGTATCCAGCGGGAATGTTCCGCGATCGCCTGCTTTCCGCCGGCAAAAGCGCGACGTGCCACGACAGCGTCGAGGCGCAGGTGCGCACGGCGCTCGCCTCGGGTCCCGACCATGTGGCAATCATCATCTCCTACAGCGGCCTTGCCCCCAACCTCAAGGAGATCTTGCCGATCCTTAGCAGTCGACATGTCCCGGTCATCGTCATCGGCACACCGTACTGCGCCCGCATTCACCCCGGCTTTGCCGCCTATCTCACGGTAAGCGACCACGAGAGCATGACGCACCGCATCACGCAGTTCGCCAGCCATATCGCCGTGCAATACGTACTCGATTCGCTCTATAGCAGCTACTTTGCCAAAGATTACGCCCGCTGCTCCGAGTTCCTAGAGCGCTCGTTCCCCTACACCCGCCTCCCGGGCCTGAAGTAAAACGAGCGTGGATTTTCGGACACTTATCTAACGAGCGTGGATAATCTCCCACTTTGAGCCCGCATGGGGGCCAAAAACGGGAGATTATCCACGCTCATTCTGGATGGTACGTTTTCCTCCGTAGTCGTTGGGGACGTTCTTAAACGACTAGTCAAACAAGAACGTCTCCAATGACTACTCTGGCAACGCCGATGTTTTGGTACCGACAGACACTATGACCCAATCCGAGGGCACTAAAAAGATAGGAGCCCCCGCTCGTGACCGCGGGTCGGGGCTGCGACAATGATGTTGAAGTGCCATAGGCGCAGCCGCGCCGCAACGAGGTTGGGAGGCTCCCATGCCAAA
>CABUNB010000059.1 GCA_902492755.1 uncultured Collinsella sp.
CGCCCGTGCCCGACTACGCCGACGAGACCGTGTCCACCAAGGTGGTCAAGATCATGCAGAGCTACACCGGCATCGTGGACAAGATGGTGTGGAGGAAGATGTAGATATGGGTGTCGCCTACAAGATTCTAGATGGCGCTTCCCGTGCCTTCAATAAGCTGCTCCTACTACCCGCGCTTCGCCGCTCATTTGCAGCGTGCGGAGATAATGTAACGCTCGGTCGCCACAGTGAGGTCGCCGGGGCGGGGAACATTTACTTTGGCCACGACGTATACCTGGGTCCTCGAGCCACACTGCTCACGACCCACGCGAAGATTCACGTTGGTGACTACGTCATGAGCGGGCCCAATCTGACAGTAATCACCGGCGACCATCGCATAGATATCCTCGACCGGCCCATGATGACGCTCGCCGACGAGGACAAGCTCCCCGAAAACGACCAGGATGTCATCATCGGAGACGACGTATGGATGGGTAGCGGCGTGACGGTCCTCAAGGGCGTTTGTGTCTCCGACCACTGCGTGATTGCCGCCGGCTCCGTTGTGACCAAGAACGTAGAGCCCGAGTATTCCATCTGGGGGGGGGTTCCTGCTCGCTGCCTAGGCTCGCGGCTTAAAGGACGATGATGATTTCAGCTCAAAATAAAGTGCACGCGAAAGTTCTGATGGTCGGCCCTGATCTTTCCCTGCACGGCGGGATTGTATCCGTCGTGCAGGGTTATCTCGAGGGAGGCCTTCCCGAGGCATGTGATGCCTTCGAGTACCTGGGGACGGGCGTCGGTTCCTCAAGACTTGGCAAGTCTCTTGCATTTACGCGGGCGTTGGCGCGCTATGCGGGAGTTATGCCATCCTATGACATTATTCATTTACACATTAGCGCCCGTGGCTCCTATAAGCGTAAGTCAATTATGGCCCGTATGGCCCATAGAGCAGGCAAGTACGTAATACTGCACGATCACGATGGGGAGTTTAAAAAGGCTTTCGAAGAGGGTGGAGATGTCTACCGCCGCGATGTAAGGGAGACCTTCGGCATAGCGGACCGCGTCGTAGTGCTCTCGGAAGAATGGCGCGATTACTTCGCTGAAAACGTCTGCGACCTGGGGAAAATCGATGTCGTCCATAACGGCGTTAAAGTGCCGGTGAAGCCATGCTCACCTTGTTCGCGTCAAGACGTCCTGTTTTTAGGACGTCTTGACGCGCGCAAGAGCCCTGACGTGCTCTTGCGCGCGTCAAGGGAAGTCCTGGATCGTTTTCCGAAAACAAAGATTGTATTTGGCGGGGATGGCGAGATCGAAAAGAACAAAGCACTTGCCGAGGAGCTCGGCATTGCCGAGCGTTGCGAGTTTCGCGGTTGGGTCATCGGTGACAAGCGCGCGGCCCTCTTTGAAAGGGCCGCGGTGTACTGTCTCCCCTCCAAGAACGAGGGGTTACCCATGAGCGTGCTTGAGGCCATGGCGCACGGCATACCGACTGTGGCCACCGCCGTGGGAGGGGTGCCGCAAGTCATCGAGGACGGCGTGAGCGGGCTCCTCATTGACGTGGACGACGAGGTGGCGCTTTCCGAGAGCTTGGCTTCGCTACTCGCGAAACCTGAGTTGCGAGAAGAGCTTGGACGCAACGGCAGGGATCAGATCGTTCACAAATTCGGGCTTGACAGGACCATCGCCCAGGTTGTCGATATTTACGGAGCGCTTATGCGCGGAAAGGGGACATTCGGTGAGTAGCAGCAAGCCTTGGCTATCGCTTGTCGTGTCCGCATACAACGCAGAGTGTTTTCTCGAGGAGTGCGTCTCGAGTTTCAGGCTCGCTGCGAACCCCGATGTCGAGGTCATTGTAGTCGATGACGGCTCGACCGATGGTACGCCTGGGGTTTGCGATCGCCTTGCGTCTGAATCTGCGAACGTGAAGGTGATCCACCGTGATAACGGTGGATCACCTTCAGCGCGCAACGCCGGTTGCTTGCGCGCTGAAGGTGATTGGATCTGGTTCATTGACTCCGACGACGTCATCGCGCCCTATGCGCTTGATGTTTTGAGGGGGCGTGCCCTTACGACGGAGTGCGATGCCGTCCAGATTCAGTTCCTGAGGTTTTCGGACGGCGAGAAGCCGGCTTGGCCGGCTTCAATGCCGTCCGAAAACCCCGTTGTCCTCTCATCTGAGGAATATCTTCGTAAGATATACCGCGGACGTGGGCAGCACTACATGTGTTCATTCCTGCTGCGCGCGGACGCGCTGCTCGGCAGGAATGACCACGCCGCGCCCGAGCGCAGCAGGAATGAACACGCGGGATGGCCCTTCCGCGAGGAATTCTCCCTTTATGAGGATGTCGTCTCGATGGAAGAGATACTTAGACGCATCGACGGAGTCGAGGTTCTCAGGGGGCAATACTACGGCTATAGGCAGTCTGCTGGTTCGATGACGCAGAAGCCTAGCAACAAGGCGGCGGACAGCGGCCTCCGTGCGGTTCTCGACCTCTCCGCACATGACGATGCTGGCGACCCCAAAGGCAAGATGTGCCTTGAGATCAGCCTCCTGTTCAATGCCTATAAACTCATTGAATGGAGCGGGGCTGATTCCGAGTCGCTTCGTAAACGGTACAGGGCCGAGATCTCCTCGCGCGCGAGGGAGGTCGGCGTTTCTCGACTGGGTCTCGACCGCTTTGGGAGGCTCGTCCTTATGAGGACGGGGCTCCTTGACTACATTTTCAAGAGGAGGTATTGCCGATGAGCGGCCTTGGCGCATCCGGACGAGACGATGCCTTTTCGAGGCGCCGCGTCGCGCGGGACGGCCTTTCGTCACTTCCCGTCCTGCCGATGATAGCGGCGCTGTTCTTCATCCTTACCTTTCTCATCAAGGCACTCGTAGACGACGCCTTCACCAGGGGTGATATTTCCGCGGGCATTGCTTACACCAAGTATGTCACCGCGGCTATCGCCTGCCTGGCGGCACTGGCATATGCCCTTAAGCACGGCGAGCGCGTGTTCATCAAGGAGTTCAACGCCCTTGCCTTTATCTTCATAATTTTCACGGCGGTATCTGCCCTTCTGCAGGTGAAGACGGGACATTTCTCCACCGGGGTGTTCGTTGAGCTCTTCAAGTTCGCCATCCCCATTATCCTCGCATACGCCGTGCTCAATGCCTTGACACCCCGTGCGCTCTACCGTTGCATGGTGGCCGTCCTTCTCGTTTCCATTCTCGGCTACTTATTGAGCCTGTCACACGAAGGAGTGGGGGTTTCTGAAATCCTTAAAGCCAGCTTCGAGGATTCAGACAGCGCTTCAGAATCTTCAACCTTTTCAGGAATTTTCCTTGTACTCACCTTCTATTTCGCTTTCTTCCGGCATCAGAAGATATGGCTGGCTCTCTCCGCCATATTCTGCATTCTTACTTTCAAGAGGCTTGCTATCGTTGCCGTGCTTTTCGCTCTCGTCGTCAGCTTTCTTGCACCGAGACTCATGAGGGTTAAGGTCCCCCATGGCGCCATTGTCGCCCTTAAAGTTTGCACGCTCTTGTGTGCCGTCCTTTGGACCTGGATGCTGCTTCCCGATCAGCAGAACCTGTTTATCCAGCTGATTGGCGACACGCCGTCGCATTTCTCCATGGGCAGAAGCGATGTGCTTGGTTATCTGTTGAGTTCAGGCTTCGAAAGCTATGGGTACGGTTCAGCCAACGAGGTGGCCAAGGCTGTCTTCGCCGCACCGTTTGAAATGGATTTGACCAAGATCGCCCTCGAGCTCACCCCCCTTGTCATGGTTCTTTTCGTTTGGCTCTTTTGGGACGTCGCGGGTGACTCTCTATGGGGCATCGTTATCATCGGTTATTTTATGATCAACATGATCACCTCCGATTCGTTAACGTCTAACTTCTGTCTCACGCTCGCTTACATGACCTGCGGCCTAGTTACCCAGACGTATGAGCGTGGCGGGAAAAATGTGCTGGAGGTTTCTGATAATGCCTTCTAATGGAACGATTGCGATGGTTGCACCCGCTTCTGGCGTGACGATCACCGTCTGCGTGCCCGTATACAACGTCGAGCGGTATCTTTGCGAGTGCTTAGACTCTATCTTCTCTCAGGACTACGCCGACTTTGATGTTGTCATGGTCGATGACGGCTCTACCGACGGTAGCGGCGCTATCTGCGATGAATACGCAGCGCGCTTTCCGCAGCGATCCTTCGTTGTCCACAAGAACAACGAAGGCCTGTTGCTCGCGCGCCGCAACGGCTTCGCGCAAGCAACAGGCGACTACGTTATGTGCGTGGATTCGGATGACGCGCTTGTTCCTGGGGCTCTCGCTTCTGTTGCTGCCGCGGTGGCGGAGACGGGTGCTGATGTTGTGCGCTTCGGTTTTACGCGGGAGAAGAGCGAGGCCGTACCCGTTGGGTCATCTATTTCTTTCAGATTCTATTCCGCCGAGGAGAAGCATAAGATGCTGCGAGCTCTGTGTTGCTCGACCAGCGGCTCGGAGAACCCGATGTGGTTTAAAGCTATCCGTCGGTCGTGTGTCGGTGCCGATGTGGACTTCTCGGAATTCAAAGGTCTCACTTTTGCCGAGGACTTTCTGCAAACCCTTACCGTGTATGACCGCTCGCGAACATTCTGTTTCATCGACGCTTCCCTCTATTACTATCGCCCGGGCTCTGGAATCACTCGCGCATATGATCCACACTTCTACCGCGATGTTTGCCGCTGCCTCGACGTGGCCGAAGACTTCGCGCGCCGCTGGGAGCGCGAGTACGGCTGCAATGAACTTATGGTCGGTCTCGCCGCTTGCAGGCTTGACTCTGGCGCACAATTTGCGGAATGGATGGCTTCGCGGGGGGATAAGGTGGGTCTTGATGAACTGCTCGCCTCCCGTGACTTTGCGCGTTGCCTTATGACACCGGGCACGGGAGAGTTGCTTCGGTTTGACCGACGTCTGGTTCTGCGGGCATTGAGGCGACGGGCCTTCCTGATTATTGCTGGCATCGCTAAGGCCAGAGCGGCTAAAGCGAGAAGATAGTCTGTAACCGAACTTCATCTGAAGACGCGCTGCGCCATAAGCCTTTTTGATTGGATTTAGATTTGACAAGCATTTTTACAACCGAGGAGCGGGGAGGCATCACCGGCAACCTGGCATACGCCGTCATCGCTCAGGGGATAGGCCTGCTCTCGAGCATTCTGACATCTCTGGTGCTTCCCAAGTTCCTTGGCGTGGAGGACTATGCTTACTGGCAGCTGTTCTTGCTGTACTCCTCGTACTCGGGGTTCACCCTGCTTGGGCTCAACGACGGCATTTATCTGCGCCTCGGCGGCAAGCGCTACTCGGAGATTGATCACGGGGAGCTGAAGGCGCAGCAGTGCGTCGTAGCGGCGTCGCAGCTGCTCGTTGCCGTCTGCTGCCTGGCCGCAGTCCTCGCCGCCAGGATCGAGCCGTACCGGTCCCTCGTGCTCGCGCTATGCGTGCTCTTCGGCCTGCTCACGAACCTGACTCAGTGCCTGCGCTACGTGTTCCAGTGCACGAACCTCACGCGCATCTCATCGCTCGCCGACCTCTTCTCCAAAGGGCTTTTCGTCGCGTTCATGGCGACGGTTCTCCTTATGGGCGTTGACTCGTCGCTGCCGTTCATCGCGGGCTACATAGCCTGCCAGGCGGTGGCGTTCCTGTATGTGCTCACCTGCGCCAGGAGCACCCTGTGCTCCAAGGCGGCGTTCGGGGGTGTGCTGCGTACATGCGCGATTGATGTGCGAGCGGGCCTGAAGGTCATGGTCGCCTATTACGCCGACTCGCTGATCGTCGGCTTTACGCGTATGCTGACCGACTGGCACCTTGGGCTTACGGCCTTCGGCAAGCTGTCGCTGTCCTTCTCGCTGGCGAACTTCGTTCTGGGGTTCATTGGGCAGGTGTCTATGGTGGCGTTCCCCGTGCTTAAGCGCTTGGATGCCGAGGGGCGGAGGGAGAAGTACCTGGCCATCAGGCTGCTGCTGCACACGGCGCTTCCCTGTGCGTACCTTCTCTACGTGCCCACGAAACTGGTGCTGGGGCTGTGGCTTCCGGCTTACGGCGAGAGCCTTGTGTACCTGGCGCTCACCATGCCCCTGTGCGTTTACAGCTGCAAGGCGAACCTGCTGTTCAACACCTACCTGAAGATGGGGCGGCGCGAGGGGACGCTGTGTTTGGTGAACGTCGCTGCCATGGTGCTGAACGCTGCGCTGGCCCTTGCGAGCATCGTGGGCCTGGCGAGCGTGGAGTTGGCGACGTGCGGGATAGTGGCCTCGGTGGCGCTGCGCGATCTGGCTTTCGAGCTGATCATGTCGCGCAGGTTTGGGAATCCCGTGGCGCGCTTCTGTGTTGCGGAGGCTTTGATCACCGCAGGGTTCATGGCGGCCTCGTGGTTTTTGGGCGTGTGGAGCTGGCCTGTGGTGCTGTTGATGCTAGCCGCGTACCTGAGGGCTGACAGGGACGGCGTGAGGTTGGTTATGACGGAGACGAGAAGGAGGCTTGGGCGTGCGTGAGCTTGCGATGACCAAGGAGCGGGAGTTGGGGCTCACAGGCCCCGTAAAGGCACTGGCGATGCTTGTCATTGTCCTGTACCACGCATGCGCCCTCTACGGAGGGGCCTGGTTCGGCGAGCCTGCTACGCCGTGCTCCGCTCTGGGCTTGTTTGTTCAATGGCTCTCCACGATCCATGTGCCGCTGTTTCTTCTTGTCTCCGGCTACATCTGGGCGTACCTCAAGATGGAGACGGATAAATATGACGACGCGCGTGTAGTTCTCGAGAAGAAGGCCAGACGCCTGCTCGTGCCGTACTTGTTCGTGAGTGTCGTGTGGGCAGGTCCTGTCTACTACTTCTTCTACGGTCCCGCCTCGACCATCGAGGCGTTCGTCCTTGGCGATAACCCCTCGCAGCTGTGGTTCCTGCTGGCGCTGTACTGGATGTTCGCGCTTGCCGAGCTTATGTGGCGCATTAGACCGGGCTTGTTGCGCAAATGGCAGACGTTGTTAGCGTCGGCCGCCGTGGCGTACGTCTTCGCGCGTGCCGCGTACGCGCTGCCCCTCGACTTGTTCCAGGTGGCGCGAGCTCTCGACTACTTCCCGTGCTTTCTGCTCGGCGTGTGCCTGAGGCAGGCCGACACGTCCCGCTTCTGGCGAATCACCCCCGTGGCGCTGCTCGCTGTTGACGTTGCGCTGTTCGCGGCGTGGTTCGCCTGCAATGCTTCGGGGGGGGGTGCTCTCGGGGCGGCCTCGAAGGTTCTGCTGTTCGTCTTGAGGCTTGTGGGTCCGCTTGCGCTTCTGGCGGTCTTCGGGCACGCCGAGCGGCTTATTGGCAAGGTGCGCGGGAGCTTGTTCGAGAGGCACAGCTTTGGGGTGTACTTGTTTCACCAGCAGGTTGACTGGATTCTTCTGAGCCTCATCAATGTGTCCGGCGCCCCCCCCTGTGGCGATAGTCGCGGCGCTGTTCGTCGTCTCCCTTACCGTGAGCTTGGGGATCAGCGTTGTGCTCAAGCGGTGGAAGGTGACGGCCAGGCTGCTCTGAGGCGTTGCTGATAAGTAGAAACGTCTCGTGACTCATTCGATACTGGACATAGAGGGTGTCCACGTTTTCGTTGGATGTCTCCTGGAGCGAATTTCGATCCCTCCAGTTTGGTCGATAAACCTCATGGGAAGTCGGTTTTTTTGACCACAAAGGGTCCGGTAAGACGAATAATGAAGCGTGGCTTCCCGACTTTCTGCTTTCTCGGGATCTTTCCAGCTTGGCTCCTGTAGAGGAAAACCTCAAATGGACCGAGGGCCTGAAGGCAACGCGATTGACCAATCCGGCTTGTTCCGCTTCGGCCGCTCTTGTTCCGCAACTCAAGCCGAGTCGCGGTGTTCCTTTGTCTTTGGGGTGGATTATTCGTTGCCGTTTAATGGTCGTTCACTTCCGGGGGACGACAATCGGTAGAAAGCCTCCTTCGTCGTGGCCACTGTTCACCCTTGGAGTACGTTCAAAATACCTTGTTTTCGGCCTCTGGGCAGGAGCAAAATCCCACATTCCCGACCCAGGGGAGGAAACATGCCTTCATCGCAAGACGGTCGTAGCAGGTTTGACTGCATCTTCATGATTAAGACCACAACCACGCGCTCGCTGCTGTTTTGCCAGATTATGCGGAACAATGTAGAGAGCGATGAGCCCCGAGGAATTGTTCGCAGGCGACCGCAGCCCGGCAATGGCGTGCTGACATGCCCGCAGAGACGAGCTGCACTCGTTCATTGCATATGATTCTGCTGAGATTAATTGGGCTCTTTGGGGGTTTGTGTGGGCATGCCGCCCGATGAAAACGCCCGCCTAGCAGCGGCGGCGCGCGTCGCATATCGTTATTTTCCGTCCAAAGAAAAAGGAAACGGGCGAAAGGCGCACCGCCATGCCGTACAGTCTACTCAAAAGGGCGCTCGGACTCGAACGCACCCTCGTCAAGGGAGTGAGAATCGTTGGCGATTCCATAATCGGATTCCATAATCGTCTTCGTGAGGCCCGGGAGGGCGGCGCCGAGGTGCCCGGTGTGCGGTCGGCTCTGAGCTGCGTACGACAGTCTTCGGCCCAGACGCTGGAGGGTCCCCGATCTGGGCGTCGCCCGCCGCTGCCTCCGTGGGGACACATTTATGTCAACCCTGGTCTAACAGAGGCAAAACAAAATATAAGATCAGATAACTAGGCTGCAGATTCACTTGGTTATTTCGGCGCCGAGAGCTTCCACGCCTGGGCGGCCGTCCCGTTGGACTCGTAGAGCCAC
>CABUNB010000060.1 GCA_902492755.1 uncultured Collinsella sp.
TTTATCGCGAGTTCCGCACGAACAGGAGGCCACTTAATGTGGCCTCCGTCGTGAGCAGGACTGTAGAGCAGGAAAGTTCATATGCGGCCGTTGGCGCCCGGGCAGCGCCGGGGACCGCACCCGTACGACTATAGCGTCATGTTCGGATCGGCATCGACGTCGAACGGCGAGATTTCGCCTCGGTCGAATTTACGGCGGGCAACCTCCGCGATCATGGCTGCGTTATCGGTACAGGCAGACAAGGGCGGCACCGTCACGCGGATCCCCTGACGCCCAAGCTTCTTGATCATCATCTCGCGCAGATGCGGATTAGCCGAGACGCCGCCGCCGATGCAGTATTCCTTGCATCCGGTGGCATGCAGGGCGTTTTTGGCCTTCTTGTACTGCACGTCAAAGACAGCTGCCTCAAACGAAGCTGCCAGATCGGGCAGGTGAATCGTGCGCCCGGCCTTGGTCTCCTGTTCAATGTAGAGCGTCACGGCCGTTTTAAGCCCCGAAAGCGAGAAACGATAGTCTCCCCTGCTGTTGAGCGCGCGAGGAAAATCGATCGCCTTGGGATTGCCCGTCTCGGCCAGCTTGGAGATGATGGGGCCACCGGGATAGCCCAGACCCAACGCCTTGGCTACCTTGTCGAAGGCCTCGCCCACAGCATCGTCGAGTGTCTCACCAAGTACCTCGTAGTCGCCCCATGCCTTCACGTGAACAAGCATGGTATGACCGCCCGAGACGAGCGTGAAGATAAACGGCGGCTTGAGGTCGGGCTGCGCCAGCAGGTTGGCAAACAGGTGCCCCTCCAGATGGTTGACGCACACGAGCGGTTTACCGGCGGCATAGGCAAAGCCCTTGGCGAAGGCGACGCCCACTACCAGAGCGCCCACCAGGCCCGGACCCTGTGTCACGCCAACAGCGGCGAGTTCGCTCGGCGCGATGGCTCCACCCTCAAGACCAAGCGATGCTGCGGCATCCTCAAGCGCCGCATCCACGACACTCACAATCACCTCAACGTGTTTGCGCGAGGCGATCTCGGGCACCACGCCGCCAAAGCGGGCATGAAAATCAATTTGCGTCGACACCTGGTTGGCCAGCATATTGCCATCCGCATCGATAATCGCCACGGCCGTCTCGTCGCAGGAACTCTCGATGGCAAGCACTAGGCGGCGGCGCTCAATTTCGGCACGCTCCCCCTCGGAGCGCCTAGGCGCAGGCAGCGGCCATACGCGCTGCTCGGCTGCCGTCGGCTCGGGCGAGGCGTTATCGACCGGAAGCACCAGGGGCAGCGGAGCCGTCATGACGATGGCATCCTTGCCGGCACCATAGTAGCCACGGCGCCGTCCTGCCTCGGTAAAGCCCAGAGCGTTATAAAGCGCGATCGCTCCCTCGTTGCCATCCTCGACCTCGAGCGAAGCCGTGGTGCAGCCGAGCATCTGGGCATCATAGCTCACATGCGACAGCAGCTTGCGGGCAATGCCCTCACGGCGATGTGCCGGGTCGACGGCGACATCCAGAATCTGCACATCACCGTCCACGACCATACCGCCGGCAAGGCCCAGCAGCTTGCCGTCGTCGTGTGCCACCCACCAACTACGCGGCGCAGCGACGTCCTCGCCCAGCTCGGACAGGAACATGCCCGGCGTCCACGCCTCGTGTCCGGCACCTTCAAAGCAGGCGGCCTCCAGCGCGCTCGCGCCCTCGGCATCCGCCGCGCCCATGGGACGAAACTGCAGATGACGACCGGCGAGCTCATCGGCAACGCCCGTAATTTCGCTGTGCGCACTCTCGGCAAGGCCAAGACGCTTGCGCTCGTTTTCCTCGGCATCCGAAAGGCGCGTGTAAATCGGCAGGACGCGGGCCGGATCGCCGTCACCCGCAGCGTGCGCGAGCAGCAAGCCCTCGCCCGAAGGCCACCACAGGTCGCGCTCCACGCAGCGGGCGGTCTCGTCCTCACCCAGCAGCTTGCCATAGCGCACGAGACCGTCACCGGTCAGCTGAACCTGGTCCCAGTCCGCTGCTCGGCGCCACTCATCGAGCGCCACGGCGGCCTTGACCACGTGTTCGCGCTCAAATTGACGCTCGGGACCCTCATCGACCAGCATATACAGCGCCGGATATACCTCACCGCGCATAGCATCGGCCAAGATACCAAGCTTGCCACGCACGCCAGCCTTCCACGCCGTCCAAGCGCAAGCGTCGAGCGTCGACACGCCCAGCAGCGGAACATTGGCACCACGCGCGAGGCCCTTGGCAGTGGAGATGCCGATGCGCACACCCGTAAAGGACCCCGGGCCGCGGCCGACCACGTAGCAACCAACATCGCCGCGATCCAGACCGGCTTGAGCCAGCACGCCATCAACGGTATTCACGAGCTCAACGTTGGCGTGACGGCGACACATGTGGTCGCCACTCACGAGCTTCGTCTCGCCCGTCCGCCCATCAATCCAGCTTGCCGCGCAGGCAAGCATGTCGGTCGAGGTATCGAGCGCCACCACCAGCGCGTTGTCGTTATGCAAGCTCATCTTGTACAGCCTTATCAATCAAATGGGAAAGCTCCATTGCGCGGTCACCGTGCGCCTCGAGCGTTATCGTTCGCACATCGCTGTCGCCCTCATCACGCTTGAGCGTCACCGAAAGATACTCATCCGTCAGCTCGTCCTGGAATTGTTCGCCCCATTCCAGCAGGCAAGCACCCTCATAGCCCAGCACATCGAAAATGCCCGTATCCTCGAGCTCGTAGGCATGCTCCAGGCGGTATAGATCAAAGTGAAACAGCGGAATACGACCTTGATCGTGAACGGCCATGAGCGCAAACGTAGGGCTCGTAACCATATGCCCATCGCCCAACCCGCGCGAGACGCCCTTGGTAAAGTGAGTTTTGCCCACTCCCAGGCCACCGGTCAGGATGAGCACATCGCCGTCCTCGAGGCACGGTGCAATTAGCTCGCCAAAGTACTCCGTATCGGCAGCGCAAGTCGTTTTGTAAGTACCTACCCCCAGGCGCTCCAGGGACATACATGCTCCTTATTATTCCGAGACGTCCTCTGGCGCGGGATGTCGCTCCAGATAGTCGCCCAGCATCTTAAAGTCTTCCTCCAGCAGCTCCTGCCACGCCGGATTGCGTAGCGCCGCTGCCGGATGGAACGTGGGCATTACCACAAAATGCCCCATCTGGTGGAACCTGCCGCGCAGCTTAGTAATGCCAATCTCGGTCTTTAGCACAAAGTGCGTCGCGGGGTTGCCGAGCGTCACAATAATATCGGGCCAGATGCTTCGAATCTGCTCACGCAAAAACGGCGAGCAAGCCAGCACTTCCTCGGGACGCGGATTGCGGTTTCCCGGCGGGCGGCACTTAAGCACGTTGGCAATGTAGACGTCTTCGCGTTTGAGCCCCGCCAGCGACAAAATGCCGTTGAGGTCCTCGCCTGCCGCCCCCACAAAGGGCTCGCCCTGCAAATCCTCATTGCGGCCCGGCGCCTCGCCAATAAACATCACGCGAGCGTGGGGGTTTCCCACGCCAAATACGATGTTATGGCGCGACTGGTAAAGCTGGCAAAGGTGACAATCGCCCAGAACGGCCTCGATCTCCTCGAGTGCGACCTCACGCGGCGCCTGATGGCTATGGCCGGGGATGTGCATGACGCCCATAGCGACTCCTACACGTAGACCTTGTCGAGACGCATACCAAAGCCGCAAGCGACCTCGTAGTTAATCGTGCCGCGTAGGCGCGCCATCTCGTCCATGGTAATCTCGGCATCTCCATCGCGGCCGACAATGATCATCTCGTCACCATACTCGGCCTCGGGAATCTCATGCGCCGGGTTGGACTGAATGGCGACCATAAACTGGTCCATGCAGATATTGCCCACCTGACGCACACGCTCGCCGCGATACAGCACGTCCATACGATTGGAAAGCGTACGCGAAAGGCCATCGGCATAACCGATCGGAAGGGTGCAGATCTGAACGCGCGTGCGCGGTACGCGGTAGGTAAAGCCGTAGCCCACGCCCTCGCCCATCGCAGGATGCGCCACGCGCGTCACACGCGCGTGGACGCTCATGACGGGATCAAGCTGCATCACGCGGCCACTCAGCTCGCACGGCTGCATGCCATACAAGCCAACGCCGGCGCGGATCATATCAAAATGCATCGAGGGGTCGAGCATCGAGGACGGCGTGTTGGCGCAGTGCACGATACCGCACTCAAAACCCGCATCCTTAATGGCCTGAACGGCCTCGGTAAAACGCTGACACTGCAGCTTGTAGTCCCAGCCCGAAGGTTCATCGGCCGTGGCGAAGTGCGTAAATACGCCGTCGCACTGGATGCCGCGATGGAAACTGATGCCGCGTACAAAGTCGAGCACCTGTGTGTAGTGAACGCCGATACGATTCATGCCCGTCTCGATGGCAAGATGGTACTTGCCCACCTTGCCCGCCGCGACGGCGCATTCGCCATACGCAAGAGCAAAGTCAGACGTATAGACCGAGGGCATGATATCGAACTCGAGCAATGCAGGAATAGCCTCGATAGGCGGCTCACTTAGAATCAGGATGGGCTTAGTAATCCCGCCCTGACGGAGCCCAACGCCCTCGTTGACTGTCGCCACGGCAAACATGTCGGCACCGGCCGAATACATGATCTTGGCACACTCAACAGCTCCATGACCATAAGCATCGGCCTTGACCACGCAGCACAGGCGCTGACGTGGATTCAACAAGTTCTTATAGGCCCTCGTGTTGCGACGGAGCGCCCCGCGGTCGATCTCGACCCAGGACCAGCGCGTCAAATCGGCTTTATTCATGATTAGTCATCCGACCCTTCGTCCATGATTCCCAGATCTTCGAGCGCATCCTTTGCCGCCAGCTCCATGGCAGGACCGATCAAGTCGATAAGATCGGTCGCGATAACGCTCTTCTCACCATACTCCGTCGCCGCGGCAAAACCGGCGTAGCTGTGAAGTGCAACGGCGTACGAATACAGTAACTCCCAACGATCCATCTCGTCGCGCATGGTGGCAAGCGTGCCGGCCAAAATACCCGCGAGAACATCACCCGAACCGGCAGTTGCCAGAGAAGCCGGACCCGAGAGTGGCAGCAGCACGCGCTCAACGCCACAGATAGCCGTCGTCGGCCCCTTGGCTATGACCACCAGATTGTCGGAGCCTGCAGCCCAGACAACCTTCTGCGCAGCTGCAATCGCGGTACCAAGGTCGTTCACCTCGTCCCCGGCAACCAGACGCGAAAGCTCACGATAGTGCGGCGTCATAACCAACGGCTGCTCGCGACGATACATCTCGGGGTTACTATCAATACCGTCAATGGCAATCTTAGCAAGGCAGTTGAGTGCATCGGCGTCCAAAATTAGCGGTACATCAAGCTCGAGCAAGCCCGAAACCACCTGCATAGCGCCAGCAGACGTCGTCATACCGGGACCGCACAGCACGCAGCTGTACTTCTTTGCGATCTCGCACACCGTCATGCGCGCAGCGGCGCCAAAGGAGCCGCGGGAATCAGACGGAATAGCAAAGACGGGAATCGAAGGGAGTGCCATGCGAATGAGATTAGCGCAGGCGTCAGGAGCCGCGACTGCCACGTAACCAGCACCCGCGCGAGCTGCAGACTTGGCCGCCATAATGGCAGCACCAGGATATTGCGCAGATCCGGCGACAATAAGCGCGGAGCCACGGGAATACTTATCGATATTCGATGGTAGCGGAGCAAAGTAATCAACTAAGTCACCGGGCTCGACAATCTCGGCGGCGTGGTCGACATCATCGATGACTTCGTCAAGACGGTCGTAAAGATTGCCGCAGATCAAATCGCCAGCATACTCAGGGCCATCAGCGCTATACAGACCAATCTTGGGCGCAATCATCGTCACCGTGCGCTCGGCACGAATGCAGTCGTCATCAACAACGCCCGTCTCGGCATTCAGACCCGAGGGGACATCAATGGATACGACACAATCGGCGCATTCATTGACCGTAGGAATCCAAATGGAGAACGGCGCACGCAGATTCCCGTGGAAACCGGTACCAAAAATGGCATCGACAACAACATCCGCCTTATCGATCAAAACCTCGAGTTCGTCACGCGAGGGACCGACGCAAACGTGCACATCGCGACCGGCAGTTCGACGAGCAACATGACGTGCCAGAGCAGCAGGAATCTCATCCGGCTCAACCGGAGAAACGATATCCACGTCCACACCCTTGTGGCTCAGGATATCGGCGGCAACCCAACCGTCGCCGCCATTATTACCAAAACCGACCAGAACGAGAACCCGATCGGGATTGAGCTTCAAGACCTCGTTGGCGGCAAACTCACCCGCTAGCTCCATAAGCTCGGCCTTCGAAGTCCCTTCGCGTTCGATGATATCCTCGAGACGAACGACTTCTTCGGTACTCAAAACCGGTTTCATCTATGCTCCTAGCGTATCTTGCGAAGCATCGCCCAGGTGCTCCGTCAATGCTGAATTCTGCAGTTGCTCAAGCTCATCTAAAACAGAGCGAGCCTCTTTAAATGTCTGCGCAACGCGTTTCTTGTTGCTCACTATTTCTTCCTTAGGCTTAGGTCGAGCATCCTCGGTGATTGCAATGGCATTAGCGACAGCCAAGTCACCCGTAAGAGTAATAGAAAGAGCGACCTCGACAACACCCAAATCCTGGGCGATTTCGAGAGCACGACCAGAAAGCAGAGCCTTCGGTTTGCCGAGTTTATCACGCGTTACCGAAACATCCTTGCGACCCACGCCTTGACTAAAACCCGTGCCGAGAGCTTTAAGCACCGCCTCGCGCGAAGCAAAGCGGCTCGCATAGTGAGCAGCGGGACGCGATGATGCATCGCAATACGCACGCTCTTCTTCGGTAAACACACGCCGAGCAAACGACGGCGTCTTTTCAAGAATTGATTTCATGCGGGAAATCTCGACGATATCAACGCCGATACCAGCTTCAGCCATGTTCACCTCCATATCGCACAGACTAAGTTATTGTAGCCCGTTCACAGAAGATGCGACAAACGAGGGTTATAAAACACAGCTACTATGTGAGACAAATTGCCTGAGAAACAAAAAAGGGGGAGGCCGCGAGGCCTCCCCCTTCT
>CABUNB010000061.1 GCA_902492755.1 uncultured Collinsella sp.
GAGCGTCCGGCTGATAACCGGGAGGTCACAAGTTCGAATCTTGTCAGGTCCACCACTTTCTTTCGCAATAAACACCCCAGCGAGAGCCGAGTCGCCGCTGGGGTGTTTATTACTGTCTCCGTGGGGGTTTAGCTCAGCTGGGAGAGCGCGGGCTTTGCAAGCCTGAGGTCAGGGGTTCGATCCCCCTAACCTCCACCATGATGGACCTGTAGCTCAGTTGGTTAGAGCGTCCGGCTGATAACCGGGAGGTCACAAGTTCGAATCTTGTCAGGTCCACCATCAAAACTGTGAAGAGCCCTGGGGCGTTGCCTCGGGGCTTTTTTCTTACCTACTGAAAGTAGTCAAAAAAGCCCCGTCCCAAATTAACTACTTTGATTTTGTGTGCTGTGCGAAAGATTGGGTAGTATAGCTATTCAATGCGGCGGGCTGCCGCGTGTTAACCGCTACGTACCGGAGGTGTTCCATGGTTCGTGTCGACATAGAGACCATCGTCATGGCCGCCGGTCCCGTGCCATCGCTTATCGTGCTTCGTGAGCGCAGCAGCAAATCGGACTCGCCCGCGCCACTGCGTTCCCTTTCCATTCAGACTGGTTCGTTTGAAGCTGCTGCCATCAGCCGCGGCATCGATAGCGGCCGCGCCGAGCGCCCGATCACCCATGACCTGTTGCTCGATACCGTTGACGCCCTGGGCGCCAAGCTCGAGCGCATCGAGATCGTTCGCGCCGAGCCGCCCGTGTTCTACGCGACGATCGTCGTACTGGCCGATGGCGAGGAGCGTAAGATCGACGCTCGTCCCAGTGATGCCATTGCCCTTGCCGTGCGCAGCAATGCTCCCATGTTCGTGGAGGACGATATCATGAATCGCCTGGGCACTGTTTCTACCCACGCCGAGGAAGTCGACGACGAGCAAGAGTTCGAGAAGTTCGACGAGTTCGTCCATACGCTCTCCCCCGATGACTTCTAAATGCGGGGCGGCAGAGTTGCGGAGTGTTCGCTGATGGCCGGCGGTATGTCGGCTGAGGCGGCGGCCATTGCGCGCGAGGCCCAGATGCGCTCGGAGGCTTCTGAGGCGGCGCGCATTGCCTATGTGACGCAGGCCCGCACGCTTCGCGAGCGCCGCGACTCGTTTATCAAGATGGTTGTCGTCTCCGCCCTTGTCGCGGCAATCTGCTCGCGCCTTCGTGGTACAGTTGGTGCGCTTGGGTTTTCGATTTCAACAGGCTTGGTAATCTGGGGTGTGGTCGATGCAGTAATGCTGACCAACCAGATCAAGGTACTCGACAAGCGCGCGATGGATATGGTGCGCGCCCGCGACGCTGCCGCCAAGATCGCTGCCGAGGCACAAGAACTGTAACGACGCCGGATTCGATGGGAAGGTCTAGAGATGGCACAGGATATGCAGGACGCCGGTAACGTCTCCGCCGAGCTCGACGCCATGGTGTGTGACCTGATTGGTGCGTTCTTGGACGACCTTGCCGCCGGCGAGAATCCGGGCGTAGTCGTGGCGATCGAGGACGCTGCTTCCAACCGCTATCTGGCGGCACTCGACGAGGACGGCGAAGAGGCGTGCCTCGAGGCCGCCACCAACTTTATCTCCGAGCACAAGATGGGTCTTAAGGACGAGGGCCTGGGCCGTATCGCCCGCTATGCCATCGGCTATACCGGCTGTGTTGAGATTGACGGCGGCTATCACGACGCTCTGCTCGTGAGCTTCTTTGAGACGACGCTCGAGAGCGGCTTTTCGGCTTATGTGCTGTATGAGGGCATGGGTGCCGGCGATGGTTTTATGTGGAGCGACCCTGAACCTGCAGGTGAGGAAACCCCTCTCATCTAAAATCGCTAAAATAAACGAGTTTTCGGTAAAAGGCTCAATATTCCCGCCGAGCGTTGCATTGCTGGGTGGGTCGCATACGCGTGCCGTTTGTATATGGATAGAAGATAGGGGAACTACATGCGCGTAGACAATCTGAGGAACATCGCCATCATCGCCCACGTCGACCACGGCAAGACGACGATGGTTGATAAGCTCCTGCGTGCCACGGACGCCTTCCGTGCCAACCAGCAGGTCGAGGACCGCGTCCTGGACTCTAACGACCAGGAGCGTGAGCGCGGCATCACGATTCTCGCCAAGAACATCTCTATCGAGTACAAGGACGTCAAGATCAACGTCATCGACACCCCGGGCCACGCCGACTTTGGCGGCGAGGTCGAGCGCGTGCTGCGTATGGCCGACGGCGCCCTGCTGCTGGTCGACGCCTTTGAGGGCCCCATGCCCCAGACCCGCTTCGTGCTGCGTCACGCTATCGACACCGGCCTCAAGATCATGATCGTCATCAACAAGATCGATCGTCCGGGTGCTAACCCCGAGAAGGCCTACAACGACTGCCTCGACCTTATGGCCGACCTGGGCGCCACCGACGACCAGCTCGAGTTCGCCATGGAGCACGTGGTCTACGCCAGCGCCATGAATGGCTTTGCCCGCCTTGACCCCAACGACGGCAACATGGACATGTATCCGCTGCTCGATATGATCATCGACGACATGCCCGCGCCCGAGGTTGACGAGAACGCCCCGCTGGCCATGCAGTGCGTGACCATCGACCACTCCAACTTCGTTGGCCGCATCGGTATCGGTCGCGTGTACTCCGGCACCATTCACCAGGGCGATCAGATTCTGGTTGTGAAGAACGACGGCTCCAGCGCTACCGCTACCGTCAAGCAGCTCTTTACCTTCGACTACCTGGGCCGCACCGAGTGCCAGGAAGTCGGCGCCGGCGATATCGCCGCCGTCGTGGGTATTGACCGCACCGACATCGGCGATGTCTACACCGATCCCGAGAACCCTGTCGAGCTCGAGCCCATCGAGATCGATCCGCCGACCCTGTCCATCGTCTTTGAGGCTTCGACCTCCCCGCTCGTCGGTCGTGACGGCGACATCGTGGGCGCCCGTCAGCTTAAGGAGCGCCTGTTCAACGAGGCCGAGAACAACGTGACCATGAAGATCGAGGAGCTCGAGGACAAGAGCGGCGTCGAGGTCTCTGGCCGCGGCATTCTGCACCTGTCCGTCCTGATGGAGTCCATGCGCCGCGAGGGCTTTGAGTTCCAGGTCGGTCGTCCCCGCGTTCTGTTTAAGAAGGACGAGAACGGTAACAAGCTGGAGCCTGTCGAGCAGGCCGTCGTCGAGTGCCCGGACGAGTACTCGGGCAAGGTCGTCGAGGTCTTTGGCACCTCCGGCGGCATCATGACGAGCATGGATACCTCGGGTATCGTGACGCACCTTGAGTTTAAGATCCCGACCCGCGGCATCATGGGTCTTAAGAACCGCATTATGAACGTCACCCACGGCGAGGGCGTGTTCTACCACACCTTCCTGGAGTACGGTCCCTACGCCGGCGAGATCGGCAACCGTCAGAACGGCGCTATGATCTCCATGACCACCGAGAAGGCCGTTGCCTACGCTCTGGGTACGCTGCAGGAGCGCGGCCAGCTGTTTGTTGAGCCGGGTACCGAGTGCTACGAGGGCATGATCGTGGGCGAGCGCAGCAAGGCCGGCGACATGGTCGTCAACATCGCCCGTACCAAGAACCTGGGCAACCAGCGTTCCTCGACCTCCGACATCTCCGTGCAGTTGGTGCCGCCTCGCACCTTCTCTCTGGAAGAGGCGCTGGAGTACATCGCCGACGACGAGCTGGTGGAGATCACTCCCAAGAACATCCGCCTGCGCAAGCGTCTGCTCAACGCTACCGACCGCAAGAAGGCAGCCGTCCGCGCCGGCCAGGTCAACAAATAAGCGCTGGGGTTTATAACCGCCAAAAAGAAAGGGCGTCGACCGCAATGGTCGGCGCCCTTTTTGGTACACAGGGGTTGAGTTGGTCTGCACCACCGCAAAGGTGCCCGTCCCCTTTGTGGTGGTTGGCGGCTAGGCGGTGGGGAGTCCTGGCGTGTTGGAGGCTTGTTGGGGCTTGAGGCGGGCGTTGCGCCAGATGATTTGGATAACGTAGCCGAGCATAAAGACAAAGGCCACGCCGCTGATGAAGTCGCCGATGAGGGGAAGTCCCGTGAGGGCGCCTGCGGCCACACCGCCGACGGCTGCCATGGCGTAGCGGTTCTGGTTGTGTCCGACCATGCGGGCGATCGCGCACCCCGTAAAGGCGGTGGAGACCAGCGCGATGCCGATAACGCCGCACAAGAGGGTTCCGGCAAGCGACAGGCCAGCGATAGAGATAATCAGCAGCAGGACGGCAGGGACGACAGCAATCGTGCCCAGAAGACCGCTCACCCACAGGGGCGTGGGGTGCTGGTGGAGCATTCCGGCAGCGCTGGCGGTCGCTCGCGGAAAGACGAGCTCGAGCAGCAGAGCGACAAAGCAGGTCGAGAGCGCCGCGGCGACGATGCCGCCGATGACATCGTTAATGGTGGAAGTATCTTCGTTCTCGGTGCGGTCGATCTTGAGCGCGCCAACCTCGGCTCCTGCGGCGCGCTCGGGGTCTTCGGAAACATG
This sequence comes from uncultured Collinsella sp., assembly GCA_902492755.1. Taxonomy (GTDB): domain Bacteria; phylum Actinomycetota; class Coriobacteriia; order Coriobacteriales; family Coriobacteriaceae; genus Collinsella. The sequence continues at coordinate 4,502 of CABUNB010000061.1, forward strand.
CGCGCTCACGGTGCCGGTAATGCGGGCATTCTTGCCCAAGACGAGCTTATCGGCCCAAACCTCGACATCGCCGTCGACGGTGCCATCGATGGTTACGGTGTCGCCTGCGAGCGCTGCCGAATTGGTAGAACCGCGCAGGGCAACCGTCTCGCCCATCGCGTAAAAACAGTTGGCGGTGCTACCGGTGTTGAGCACGACATGCTGGCCAGCCACCGTTACGCTGCCATCAATTGCGGTTTTGGAGATATCGATGGTGCGCGCCGCCAGGCGAACGGCTCCGCCTACGGTGCAGTCGCGAATCGACAAGCTCTCGCCTGCCGCGATAATATCGCGGCCGATGGAAGCGTCGTCTAGGTTAAGGCTTTGGCCGGCCCAGTACAGGTCGCCTTCGACGCCAGACGGATTTGAGTCAACTTCGGTTGCGAGCACGTTGCCCGCGGTGTCTGTGCCGGCGAACGACGTCGTGGGAAGCGCGGTCAGCGCAAGCGCAATCAGTGCGAATAGAAGGGCGGTGCGGGCCTGCGCTTTACGGCGCCGGGACGACGGTTCTAGGTTGCAAGGCATAGTGAATCCTTCGTTAGATACTCGACATGTATCTAACAGGGTACCCAACGCGCGGGCGCTCTAAAAGAACCTCTCGGTTGCATTTCGGGGACGAGCCCGCGCAAGCTATTTTTTGCGATGCAAGAAGCGCGCGATGTCTTCTTCGGTGGGGCTTTTGATGTCAAAGCGCAGCGAGAGCCAGCGCAGACCCATGGTTACCGCGACGCATACGACCAGCGCGGCGACATTGCTCATGATGCCGCTCATAACGAGACACACATAGCTTGCCGAGCCGGCGATGGCGGCGATGGCGTAGAAATTGGTGCGCTGGAAAATGCCCGGCACCACACCCATAAAGCTGTCGCGCAGCATGCCGCCGCCTACCGCGGTGAAAAAGCCCATCATGATGCATACGGCCGGCGCAAAGCCATAAACCAGTGCTTTGTCCGCTCCGGTGGCGGCGTAGATGCCGACCGAGATGATGTCGAGCAATGGGATGAGTTTCTCGGGTTTATCGACGATTGCCGGGAAGATGTAGATGATGGCCGCCGTGGCAATGGAAAGCGGGAGTGCCATTGGCTGGTTGAGGATGTAGACGTTGCCCACCTGGAGTGTCATATCGCGCAAAAGACCGCCGCCCAGGCCACAGACCACGGCGAGTGCGACCGCGCCCACCAGGTCGAGCTTGTGCTCGCGCGCAACCAGCACGCCCGAGATCGATGCAGCGACAACAGCGAACATCTCGAGCCAAAAGGGGATAGCGACCATGGCATCCGAGGCATGTGAGGTAACGGTTATAGCGGCGACGACGGGCAAGATGGGGTCCTTTGAGTTACGGGTTTGGACAGTGCCCGTACATAGTACATGGTTGGCGGGCATCGCGACCCCATTCCTCGGCAAACGGTCGGGACTGGGTACGGTCATAGGTTCCAAACATGTACGTCAGCCTCCCAAGATGTCAAAAAATGTCGGTTTTGGAGTGTGACGTACGTGTTTGAGATTTGGGGCTGGGATCGACTGCGATGGGGGCTTGGCTGAATAGGAGGGATGTCCAAATTTTGAGCTTTGCTCAAAATTTATTCGATCGGCTTACGCCGATCGCGCTGCACTAAAAACGCGCCGCTGGCGCGTTTTCTTTACGCTCCGCGCCCCGGCGGGTTCGAATACCTCCTCCTCCGCCGTATTTGCTTGAACATGACTCGATAACAAAAAAGCTCCCATTGTTGGGAGCTTTCTCAAGCAAAATGGCGGAGGAGGAGGGATTCGAACCCTCGTGACCTTATACAGGCCAAACGGTTTTCGAGACCGCCGCATTCAACCACTCTGCCACCCCTCCGCGTGGGGTAAAAACAAAGCAGGCTCGAAGGCCTGCTTTGGAATTAACTGGCGGAGAGTCAGGGATTTGAACCCTGGAGACGCTTTTGACGCCTACACGATTTCCAATCGTGCTCCTTCGGCCACTCGGACAACTCTCCGTTAAATGCGAAAGTCAGTATACACGAGGAATTGCAAAGTGCAAACAGAAAAGTTGGCATTTTTTGAAACGCTTGGCTTCGTGACGGGATCCAGGAGGCCAAAAACGGGCTCTGGCCAGCATGGCTGCATGCGGCAAATTGTTCAAAATGGGTATTTATATACGACGTGACAGCAATTTTAAAAATCGCTGAACGGTGTTGCGAACCACTGGTATGCATTTCGCGACCACAGCTTTGCAAGTGCTGACCTGTGGTTTGATTTGGTTTGTCCCCGCAGCGCCGTATCTTGTCCACAGATCCGTCAAGCATTTGGTCGGCATTTGGTTGGAAGACGCATGAAGTGCCGTGTGAGTATGGACATATGTGGAGGTGGTTGATTTTCAATCTCAACGCAACAGCCTGAACGGACCCCGCGTTTCCGCAGCT
>CABUNB010000062.1 GCA_902492755.1 uncultured Collinsella sp.
TGGTGCGGCGTATAGGATTCGAACCTATGACGTTCTGATTCGTAGTCAGACCCTCTATCCAGCTGAGGTAACGCCGCAGCGCAAGACATATAAAACCACTTTAGCTTATTGGAGTCAAGCACAATCTCAAACTTTTTTGTGGAACGCAGTTTTGTCATGCTGCTCCGCATATACCGACGTTCCCCGTACGATCGATTGGCTTTTCGATCACGTCAAACTTGGCATCAAGTTCCCTCAGGAGCGATCTCACCCGCTGGGCACAATCATAATCGGCAAACGAGATGCTCAGCATGCGCGCGACCTGGTTGGAAGTCCCAACTCCATAGAAGTGCTCCAGCGCGACAAGCCCCTCGTGCGTCACAAAGGTCTCGACCACATGCGGCGACTCCTCAAAGCACCATTGAGTCAACGGACCCTCACTCGTCTGTCGAACCACCAGGCCACCCATGCCAGACGGCTCACACGTTACAAGTAGGTACTCCCCGCCCTCGTCGCTCTCAAACAAAACCACCCGATCATCAAACAGCTCCATCGCGTCCCCTTTCTCTCGCTCTTATTTAGCAAAAGCATAGCAGGTAGATGGCTGTATACAGAACAGTTGTTCGTGTGCTTTCTATTGAGCTGTCCGCACGGCATGGTATGGACCTGCGCACGAAATAGGGCGCCCCCGAAGGAGCGCCCTTGCATATCCCCTATGCAGCCAACTTACGCGACCGGCTCGATCTTCTCGAGACCGCCCATGTAAGGACGCAGAACCTCGGGGATCGTGATGGTGCCGTCGGCGTTCTGGTAGTTCTCCAGAATGGCGGCCATGGTGCGGCCGGCCGGCAGACCGGAACCGTTGAGAGTGTGCAGGTAGCGCGAACCCTTGAAGTTCTCGGGGTCGCGATACTTGATGTTGGCGCGACGGGCCTGGAAGTCGCCGCAGTTGGAGCAGGAGCTGATCTCCTTGTAAGCGTTGTAGCTCGGCAGCCAGACCTCGATGTCGTAGGTCTGACGGGCGGAGAAGCCCAGGTCGCCGGTGCACAGGCTAATCACGCGATACGGAAGGCCCAGCTGCTGCAGCAGGTACTCGGCCTCGGCGGTCATGCTCTCGAGCTCCTCGTCGGACTCCTCCGGCTTAGCGAACTTGACCATCTCGACCTTGTCGAACTCGTGCTGACGGATAATGCCGCGGGTGTCGCGACCGGCGGAACCGGCCTCCTCGCGGAAGCAGGGGGTGAAGGCGGTGTAGCGGCGCGGCAGGGTGTCGGCATCGAGGACCTCACCGGCGTGCAGGTTGGTGAGCACGACCTCGGCGGTGGGGATCAGGAAGTTGTCGCCCGAGACGTGGTAGGCGTCATCCTCGAACTTGGGCAGCTGACCCGTGCCAAACATGGTCTGACGCTTGACGACGATGGGCGGCCACCACTCCTTAAAACCACGGCTGGTGTGCGTATCGAGGAAGAAGTTGATGAGGGCACGCTCCAGGCGGGCGCCGGCGCCACCGAGAACGGTGAAACGACTGCCGGAGAGCTTGTTGCCGCGCTCGAAGTCGAGGATGTCCAGATCGGTGCCCAGATCCCAGTGCGGCTTAAAGTCGAAGTCGAACTCGCGCGGGGTGCCCCAACGACGGCGCTCAATGTTCTCGTCCTCGTCCTTGCCGTACGGCGTGGCCTCGCAAGGAATGTTGGGCAGGTGAGCCATGAAGTCGTACTGCTCCTGCTCGAGAGCAGTACGGCGCTCGGCCAGACCGTCAATCTTCTCGTTGACGGCGCGCACGGCCTCCTTGGCGGCCTCGGCCTCGTCCTTCTTGCCCTCCTTCATCAGGGCGCCGATCTTCTTGGACTCGGCATTACGCGTAGCCTGGAGCTCCTCGACCTCGGTGATGACGGCACGACGCTCGTCGTCGAGCTCAAAGAACTTCTCGCGATCCCAAGACGTCTGGCGGTTAGCCATGGCGACATCGATGGCATCGGGGTTCTCGCGAACAAACTTGATATCAAGCATTAGATCCTCCGGCGATATACATTCCATTTAGGTTGCAACCTTGTACATGTATGGGCAAGTATATACTTATGAGCGTTTACGACCCAACTCAACTACGCAAGAAGGCACCCAATGGACGCAGTTTTTTCCTTTTTGTTTGGCACCCGCACCGGTTTTGCCATCCTTTTCGCCGGCGGCATCCTGTTATTTGCGATTCTTGCCTTTGTAATGGAGAAGCGTACCCATAAGATGTACGTCGACCGCGGACCCAAGTCCGAGGATGAAGAAGACAGCTTCTGGGACTAACCTGCCAAAAAGGGACAGGTTTATTTTGGTCTGTTTTATCTGGGCAAACGCAAGCGCCCCGCAACTGGAATTGAGCCAGTTGCGGGGCGCTTTTCACTAAAAGGACAAAACCGCAGGAAAAACCTGCCAAAATAAACCTGTCCCTAAATGGCAGGTTTTACTGGAGAGTTGCGTCGATTGCCTTGACCAGGGCGCTGCGCATGCCGGCGTCCTCGAGCGCAACGACGCCCTTGATGGTGGCACCACCGGGCGAGCATACGGCATCCTTCATCGCCGCAGGATGCTGGCCAGTTGCAAGCTGCAGCTTTGCCGTACCCAGCACCATCTGGCTCACAATGCGATAGGCATCGGCACGCGGGATACCGTGCTTGACCGCTGCATCGCCCAGGGCCTCGATTGCCATGGCGACAAATGCCGGAGCGCAACCACCCACCGTGCCGCCCACAAACAGCAGGCTCGTATCGAGCTCGACCACCGCACCGAGCTTGCCAAGCAGATCAAGCACCACTGCGCTCTGCTCATCACTAAGCGTGGAAGCCTTCTCGCAGGCGATGACGCCCTCGCCCACCGAAACCGGTGTGTTGGGCACCGTCGAGATGTGCGCGACGCCCGGCAGGACCTGCTCCCACTTGGCACTGTCCCAAGTCCAGGCAACCGACAGAACGACCTTGTCGGCAAGAATGTCCTTGAGCGGGGCGAATACCTTCTCGATCATGTACGGTTTGACCGCAGCGACCACGATATCGGATGCGGCGACAACCTCGGCGGCATCGTGACAGGCGACCATGCCGCGCGCCTCGCAGCGCTCAACCAGTGCGTCGTAGCGACCCGCGCAGGCGCACATGTCGCTCACAGCTACACCGGCAGCGATCCAGCCATCGGCCATAGCGCTCGCCATATTGCCAAAACCGACAAATCCAATCTTCATATCTCATAGTCCTTCCAGACACATTCCTCAAAACGAAAGGTATTGTCCCACGCCATTGTTTCGTATTGCCGACCTATTTGTGATACGGCTCGCCACGACTGATCTTGCAGGCGCGGTAGATTTGCTCCAGCAGCACCACGCGCGCCAGGTTATGCGGCAAGGTAATGCGTCCAAAGCTGAGCATCTCGTCGGCGCGGGCGCGCACGTCATCGCTCACGCCGTCCGATCCGCCGATTACAAAAGCGATGTCGCTGTTGCCTCGCAGCATGAGGTCATCGAGACGGGTCGAGAGCTCCTCACTCGAACGCTCCTTGCCCTCGATAGCCAGCAGAATCACATGTGCTCGCGGCGGCAAGGCGGCAAGAATTGCCGCCCCTTCCTTATCGCGCGCAGCGTCAACGCCACCCGCCTTAGCCGGATCGATATCGGCCACCTCGCGCATATCCACCTTGGCATAAGCGCCCAAGCGCTTGGTGTACTCAGCGCAGGCATCCTTCCAAAAGCGCTCCTTGAGCTTGCCGACGCAAACGACGGTGTATTTCACGCGCGCCTACTCCTTCGACTCGTTTTGAACTTTGCCGGCGGCCAGCATCTGCTCGAACATCGAGGCCGACTGCGAGAAATCGCTTGGCAGCACGACCGTCGAGGTTTTACCCGTGCGAGCGAACTCCGTCATCATCTCGGACCACTGCGTAAACATGAACAGCTGGTTGGCCTCGTCGTTACCGACGCCCGTCTCCTGGATAATCTCGAGCGAATCCTTGATGCCAAGCGCGATGGCCTTGCGCTGGTTGGCGATGCCTTCGCCTGCCTTTTCCATCGCCTCGGCCTCGGCGGTCGCCTCGGTGACGCGCTTGATGCGGTCGGCCTCGGCGAGCTCCTGCGCGGCAGCGCGCTTGCGCTGGGCAGCGTTGATGTCGTTCATAGAGTTCTCAACCTCGGTCGGCAGTGCGATTTTGGTGATGAGCGTCGACACGAGGGTGAAGCCGTAGGCGGCCATCTGCTCGGAAACGGTAGCGTTGACATCCTTGGCGATGTCATCCTTCTTGGCAAAGACCTCATCGAGTGTGTAGACAGGAATCGAAGAGCGCAGGGCGTCGGTGATGAAGTCACGCATCTGGTCGACGGGCTCCTGCAGCATGTAGTAGCTCTTGTAGATGCCCGAATCTGCCGGGCCGGCGCCCATGTCGTAGCTCACGTGGTACTGAGCGGAGACCTCAAGGCCGATGGTCACGTTGTCCTGGGTCTTAACGTCGATGCCAAAACCGTTTTTCATGGTGCGCAGGCTCACCGTGGCGGCCTTGCGGTCGATCACGGGCACCTTCACGTGGAAGCCCGCGTTGACGATACGATTGAACTTACCCAAGCGCTCGATGATCACAGCGTGCTGCTGCTCAACGACGTAGCAGGCGTTGGGGAGCAGCAGCAACAGGATGATGATGGGAATCAAAAGGCTGGTAAGGGCGGCGATGATACCGGAAAACAGCATGGTCTCTCCTCTGATAGGCACACGTTGGCATTAGGATACCCGCACGAAGCAGCTGTGTGACACCAACAAGAGGACCCGTGGTCAAAAAAGGCCAAATATGAGTACTGTTACCAGTTTAGTAACAGCGTATTTGGGTCAAAATCGCCTCGTTGAACCCGAGGTCTATCGAAATTAGATGGCGCGCATTTTTGTGGTGTAAGAGGGAGGGCCGCGTCAGCGCCCCTTGCGC
>CABUNB010000063.1 GCA_902492755.1 uncultured Collinsella sp.
GCTCACGAGCGGCGCCAGGGTCTCGAACATGGTCTCGTGATCCTCGCCCACCGAATAGCCACCGATACCATAGCCCGGGAAGTCGCCGCACTCCTCCAGATGGCGCAGCGAACGCAGGCGCAGATCCAGGTGCATGCCGCCCTGAACGATGCCAAAGAGCGCCTGGTCATCGCGGGTATGCGCCTTATAGCAGCGCTCGGCCCACATGCTCGACAGCTCAACGGCGCGCTCAACGTAGGCGCGCGTGGCGGGATAGCCCGGGCACTGGTCGAGCTGCATGCAGATATCGGAGCCGAGTTTCATGGCGATTTCCATGTTGTCCTCGGGCGTCCAAAACACGTGGCGGCCGTCGTAATCGTTGACGATAAAGCGCACGCCCTCATCGGTGAGCTTGACGGCATCGTTGTGGCTGAAGACCTGGAAACCGCCCGAGTCGGTGAGGATGGGGCCGTGCCAGTTCATGAACTTGTGCAGGCCGCCCAGCTCGGCGATGGTATCCTCGCCGGGACGCATGGACAGATGATAGGTATTGGCGAGCACGATCTGGGCGCCGAGCTTCTTGACAGTCTCGGTAGGAATGCCCTTGACGTTTGCCTTGGTGCCCACGGGCATAAAGATCGGCGTCTCGATGTCGCCGTGCGGGGTGTGCAGCACGCCGGCGCGCGCGTGCGTCGTCGGATCCTCGGCAATCAGGTCGAATTTAAAAAGGTTCTGGTCCATAAACTGGAACTCCTTGGTTGCGGTTCATACGCAAACCATTATACGGGCAACCCGCAAGAAGCACCGACTCGACAGAAACTGGTGCGAGGAGGATACGGCAGGGACACGGCAAATGAGCGTGGATTTTTGGACGCTTACCGGATGAGCGTGGATAATCTCCCACTTTTGCCCAAAGCACAGCCCAAAAACGGGAGATTATCCACTTTCATTCTGCGGGCACTCATTTAAGTACGTCCCCGATGAGTGGAGCTATTTACCAGCCACGGCAACGCCGATATTTTGGCAACGTCAGCGAGCGGGTCGCATTTGAGACAAGGTGCCGTGAAATGAAAGGGCGCTGACCTTCTGGTCGCGCCCTTGAAATTGAACGGCAGATTGTCCAAATGCGGCCCGCACAGCGTCGGCCGGTCCGCCGTTCGGTAGAACGGCGGAACCCCTAAGGACGCTGGCCCATGCCACCCTCGAGGGTGACGGTCTCGCCGTTCATATACTTAAAGTCGGGACCGCAGAGCTGAACGACAACGCGGCCGATTTCCTTCTCGACGTCGCCGTAGTGGCCTGCCGGCGGCATGTGGACGTTGGCCTTGAACGCCTCGGGATAGGCATCCTGGAAGTTCTCGAGCGCGGCGGTCCAGGCAAGCGGGCACACGATGTTGACGTTGATGCCGTCGGGGCCCCACTCGTTGGCGGCGACGCGGGTCAGGCCGCGGATGCCCTCCTTGGCGGCGGCGTAGCTGCACTGGCCGTAGTTGCCAAACAGACCGGCGCCCGAAGCAAAGTTAACCACGGAGCCCTTGGTCTCCTTCAGGTGCGGATAGGCCTTCTGCATGTACAGGTAAGTGGCATACAGGCCGGAGTAAATGGCCAGGTTAAACTGGTCCATGGTGTGGTCGGCGATGGTCACACCCGAGGCGCTGGCCTGAGCGTTGTTGACGACGGCGTCGATACGGCCGAATTCGGCAATAGCCTGGTCGATAACGTTCTGGACGACGGCCTCGTTGTCCTGACCAGCCGAAACATCGGCCTGAACAGGCAGAACCTTGACGCCGTACTCAGCCTCGAGAGACTCCTTGGCAGCCTCGAGCTTGGCAACGTTACGGCCGGTGATAACGAGGTTTGCGCCCTCCTTGGCAAAAGCGATATCGATGCCGTAGCCGATGGAGCCAGCGGAGCCGTCCTTAAGCGTGGCCTTGCCGCCGCCGGTGATGATCACGGTCTTACCAGTGAAAAGTCCCATATGGAAGTCCTTTCATAATCGCGACGGGCAAACCCGCCGGCTGCGCGCATCCAAACAAGCACGCCAAAAGCTGAGATGCAACTTTAGCGTGTTCAAGTGAAAATAAAAGACCTCGGCAGGCGAACGGCATAACGTCTTTCGGCGAAGGGAATGTCAAGTACAAACTGGATAAAGCGGCCGATTTTTTGTTATCGAAACGAGTCATCGAACACGTTTTGAAACTTTGCAGCGGGGCGCGGGATGTCGGCGCGAAACTTTATCATAGGGTGACGAACAACGATGAGGAGCACATGCCTATGACAGACGAGCTGGACCCCCAGACTCAACAGCATATTGATGATTCCGCAGACGTCACCGCAGATGCTGATGCTGTGACCTGCGATGATATTGACCTCGACGACCCCATCTTGGACGAAAGCGCTACGGCGGAAACCCCTGGCGCCGAAGATGCAGGCGAGCAAAACGACGATGCGCCCGCTCAGGACGACGACCCCGTACAGGATGCCGCTCCGCAAGCTGCGGGCCCTATCGAGGTGTCTTCGGAAGAAGAGCTCGACGCCGTCATGGACTCCATGATGGATGCCGTCAAAGCGATGAAGGACGCCGTTGCCGACGCCGATGTCGACGTCGAGGAAGAAGAGGCCGCCGAGGCAGCCTCGACGTTTGTACCCGGCGAGACTCCCGTTGCCGACCAGGGCAGCACCATGCCCTCGTTCCTGCAGCTCGAACATCCCACGATTGGCGCCGATGCGGTCGACCCGCACGCGGCCGGCTTTTCCGTGATTGAGGGCGGCACCGGCAACATCGCCGCGCCGCAGACCGCCGATGCGGATGCCGCCGACGCCGCTCGCCAGACCTCCCCGCACACCCCCGCCGCAAGCCGCGACTTGGGGACCGCCGTCTCGAACACTGCCAACGCCGTGGGCACGTTTATCGCCCAGGGTGCATCGGCCATGCGCGAGATGAACGCCGCCAAGAAGGCGCTCGCCGAAGCCCGCGCCCATCTGGCTGAGCTTGAGCAGCGCATTGCAGACCAGGCCGAGGAGCTCGAAACGCGTCAGGACATCGCAGGCCGCTACGACCAGATCGTCTCCGACCAGCGCCAAGCCATCGCCACGGCACAAAAGACCGCAGCGGCCGCCGAAATCGACCGCGACGCCCACGCCTCCAAAGCGACAGAGCTCAAGGGCCAGCTCGAACAAATGAAGGCAGAAGACGATGCGGCTGAGCTCCGTCTGAAGGCCGCGCTCGACGCCGTGGAGGCCCGCGAGGCGAGCTCGCGCGAGACCGGCAATCGTCTCGTTCGCCGCCTTGAGGACTCCAAGCGAATCCGCGACAAGGTCCAAGCCGAGCGAGACGCCGGCATTGCCGCCGCACAGCAAACCGTCGACGCCACGCGCGCCCAGCTCGAGACGCTGCGCCGCGAGTACGCCGAGTTGCAGCGCAATCCTTCGGCAAATCCCGCCAACTATACGGTGCGCACCAGCGAGCTTTCGATGCAGATCTCCGACACGGCCGATGCCCTGCGCAAAGCCGAAGAAGACGTCCCGCACATCACCGCCGACCTTGAGCATTCGCTCGCCGCCGCCGAGCAAGCCGTCGAGCAGGCGCAGGCTCCCATCGCCGACGCCAAACGCGCCCACCAGGCCGTGACAACCGAAGCAGACGCCGCGCGCGACGAGCTGCAGTCCGCAAAAACTGCCGCCGCGACACGCCAGCGCGAACTGCGCGAGAAGGTCGCTGCCGAGGACAAGGCGCGCCGCGAGCAAGAGCAGGCTATCGCCAACGCCCAGGCAGACGCCGCACATGCGCAGTCGATTATCGAACAGGCGACCGAGGTACACGACCACCCCGAGATCACCGAATCGCTCGCCGGCTCGTTGGCCCGCGATAAAGCCGAGCACGCCGAAACCGAGCGCGAAGTCGCCCAGCTTGAAGCCGCCGAGGACGACGTGCGCGAGCGCACCCGCGACTCACGCATCAAATTCACCGGCGCCATCGTCTGCATCATCGCCGTGATCCTGGTGATCATCGCAATCTGGCTGTTCACGAGCAAGTAAGCCAGACACCAAATACGCCCCAGCGCAGTTGCGGTGAGATAGTTCCAGTCTAGCCCTCAAAAAGGCCAAACCAAGAACTATCTCACCGCAACTTTTTGGTAGTCATTGGGGACGTTCTTAAACGACTAGTCAAACAAGAACGTCCCCAACGACTAGTCATTTAAGAACGTCCCCAACGACTACCCACCTTTGGAGCGAGATGGCGCCATAGGTTGAGCATAAGTCAGCGAGCGGGTCGCATTTGAGACAAGGTGACGTGAAACGAAAGGGCGCTGACCTTCTGGTCGCGCCCTTGAAGTTGAACGTCAGATTGTCCAAATGCGGCCCGCGCAGCGTC
>CABUNB010000064.1 GCA_902492755.1 uncultured Collinsella sp.
AAATTCTAAGCTTTCCCTTGCGATCAAGCCACCTTGTAATGAGCATAATTACAAAGCTGCTAAAGAAGCCTATGAACCCGCCAATGAGAGTATCGGCACTGCCGGCTAAGAGGAATGCGAGATGTTGCACAAGGCCTTCCCTTCTAGTCTCTTAAACAAATTGCGAGTCTACACCTTGTCCGCAACGTCCGCGAGCTCGTTGCCCAACGTTTGGTGACAATCACGTGGCACCCCTCTTGAACGCCTCAAGGTCGTGTGTGTCTCCTACAGGTGGAACTGCTGCTCGGTGAGCCACCTGCTCGTCGGAAGGGAGGTCAACATCAGGGTGACCGAGTCGACGGTCGAGGTGTTCCCGGCTGGAGAGCGAGTGGCGCACCCGCCCATGCCCTCCGGGCCGCGCAACCGCCACTCCACCAGGGAGTCCGACGTGTCACTAACAGGGTAGCGTCCCGAATGACGCTCCTATGGGCTGTCAAGTCCTTTACTGGCCGACATTTTGGCATTCAGGTAGCGGTCGTATTCGCATCTGATTTCCTCGTGGGGGCATACGTCTCTTTCTATTTCGCTGAGTCTTACATTCGGCACGTTAAGCTCTCGGGCAATCTGCTGCTGGGTCAGGCTGAGCGTTTTTCTCATCGCCGCAAGTTCCTCGCCCCGGGCGTACTTCAGCCTCATGGGGTGCCGCAACGTCGAGTAAACCTCCCTGGCTATGAATCTCTTTAGGCAGCGCATGGCCTCTCGCTTCGTCTTGCCGTCGGACTTGCGCTTTGCCATGTAGGCGAGCGTTCTCTCGTCCCCGCTCATCCTGCTTACGGCAATCATGTGGAGAGCTTTATTGGCCTGCCTGTTCCCGCCGCGGTTGAGCCTGTGCCTGTCGGTCTTTCCGCTGGAGGCGGGAATGGGGGACACGCCGCAGATCGAAGCGAAACTTGCCTCGCTCGGGATGCGCTCCGGGTTGTCGCCCGCGGCGATCGCGAGTTCCGCGGCGTTGACGGTGCCGCACCCCTTCACCTGCAGGAGGGCTGGCGCATTGGCCTCGATGAGCCGATGCATGGCGCCCTCCAATTGGCCTGCTTTCTCATCGAGCTCCAGCCAGGTCCTGGCGAGCGCCCTCAGGGACGCAAGCAGCGGCCCGGCGACGTCGTCTTCCGCATTCGGGCGGCAAGACCCCAGTTTCCTGTACAGGCTCGCTCCCTTGAGCGGCCGGTATTTGGTCCTGACCCGCTCCGGGGCCGACACCAAGAGGGAGCCTATGGCGTTGGATACGCTGGTCATGGTGTTGACGTGTATGGATCTCGCCACCGTAAGGGCGCGCAGGCCCTCAACCCACTCGTTGTGGGACTTCGGCACTATGCCCTTTCCGGCAGCCACCGCGCGGGCGGCGTGCTCGGCGTCGATGCCATCGGTTTTGCCCTCTCCGACTCGCCTCTTTTCCCTCTTGGGGCGAAGTACTTCGAAGACGTCATAGCCGCGTTCCATGAGGTAGGAGCATAGACATGCGCCATACGACGTCGTCCCCTCCATGCCTACCGCCACGCAGCCCGACGGGTCGCCGATTTCCTCCGCAAGTTGTTTGTAGCCCCATGTGGGTAAATTCAGTCGGCACTGACAATGCTGTTGTCAGCCATGTTGAATCCTCCCTATTCCACGAGTAAGGCGACCTCGCGCTAGTGCTTGTTGAGCCGCTTCTCGTCGGTTGCCACCCCCGCGTTGGAAAGCCCGGTCGTGCCGCCCTGGACACCGCCAGCCTTGCCGCCATAGAACAGCCAAGGCTTCACCTCCTTGAACACAGAGGCGTCGCCGTCGTGGCCGTCCGGCAGCGCCTTGGCCGCCTTCACATTGCGTACGGCCTGCCAGCCGCAGCTCCTACTCTGCGCGCTCGTCTGCCGCCCGGGCCTTCACCTGCTCGATCACGCCGCGTAGGGCATCGGCTGCCTCTGCGGTCTTGGCGGCCTCGGCCACCTGGCCCTCAAGCTCCTTGATACGTACCTCTTGCTTGGCGAGAAGGACCTTGAACTCGTCGGGGCCATCGTCGGTGGCGGCAACTTCTTCTTCCCATGCTGCACTTGTTCGTCTGTTTACCCTTGCGGGTGCTGCTGCGTCTCCGTCGCCTGCCCACATCGGTGTCCTCCTTCATGGGAACCACTTTCGTGAATCACGCAGGCAGGAGCCCGCCCGAATGCATGTAGGAGCAGGGTATTTCTCTGTCACAAGAGCGTAGTCAGCTCGAACTAAATCACATTTAGTATTGTGCCACTTTCGAAGAGCTCAAAGCTTTAGCACAATCTATAAGGTAGCAGCTGTAAATCTGCTATCCTAAGCATGTTCCAAATTTCCGCAATAGAGAGGAAATGGTATATGGAGGCAATAGACTACATACCTAGGCTGGTGAGAGCCTGTTTAGAGAATGACAGAAGACTCGTAGAGTCAGTCTCGCTCACGGTGTCCCGCAAGCTGAGACGTGATCGTCCTGATCTCGCTTCGGAGATCGCTGGGGCGCTTGCAGCATCTGACATGAGAAGCGAGGCTACCCGTGCAGCCGAGATAAACCCGCTACCGATCGACCGAGAGACCCGCTTCTCTCTCGTAGAGTTCATAGAGCCAATCGAGCTACCGGACCCCATTCTTGATGCTGCAACCACAAAAGAGCTTGCCGACTTTCTCAAGGAAAGAGGTCTGATTCAGCGGTTTTTCG
>CABUNB010000065.1 GCA_902492755.1 uncultured Collinsella sp.
TCGAGTACTACGACAACCCCGATGCCGAGACCGTCTGGGACCGTGCCTACAAGGAGATCGGCTGCTGGGAGCTCAACGGCAAGTAAGATTCCAACGTTGTAATTGCCAACCTTATCGATTTTCTTTTCCTAGATAAGGCGGCAGAAAAATCCCGCAAGCAGGAGGGGCAGTTGCAGCTGCCCCTCCTCTTTTGCGTTTCAAACTTTTCTCGACTAGCACAGATGGAGGCACCCATGGTCTATGGTCCGCCAGCGGGCTTTGTGAGAAACAAGCCCTCTGTTTACATCGACAGGGACTACTGTACCGGCTGTATGAAGTGCGTGCGCCTTTGCCCGCAAAAGCACGTACTCGAACCCGCCCGCGACGAGCACGGCCCTTACTCGCACGTCGCAGACCACATGCTTTGCGCTGGATGCGGACTGTGCCTGCAGAACTGCCCCACCCATGCTGTCCGAATCAAGCTGACGTTGCGAGAATAACTTCTCAAGAAGCTTGAAAACAAGACTAGCGGAACATGTGTTCGTGGTATGATTCTCGCCAAAGCCGCGCTGGAGCTGCAGCATGTCTGGTAGCCGCAGATAGGCCGGTCTGCCGAGCATTGGCATAGTGCAACCGGCGACAAGTCGTCTAGCCAGCACAAAGAAGGTTCCACACAAGGAGACCAGCTATGAGTAGTCAAGACCCGTAGACGCATTTTGCTAGACAGTTTTGCAATGTAGGTTTTTGTACCTTGACAGCTTTATATCGAATCATTCAGAACGCGATACCGGATTCGCATTCACCGCATCAGAGCGATAAGGCTCCTGCTTGGACAGCACGGCGTATATGACATGCACGAGCTTTCTCGCCACGGCTATGAGGGCCTCCCGATGGGATTTCCCGTCTGCTCTCTTCTTATCGTAGTAATCCCGAAAAGGCGTGCTGAGCCTGAGCTGCGCGGTCGCTGCCAGATAGAGGGCGCGTCGAAGGTAGGGCGAGCCCTGCTTCGTGATGTGATTCTCGCTTGAGGAGAACTTTCCCGATTGGCTGACGGAGGGGTTGATGCCCGCATAGCTGACGACGGCGGATGCGTTCCGGAAACGATGGATGTCGCCTATCTCGGACGCGATCTGCGCGCCGAGGATATGTCCGATGCCCGGGATGGTGAGGATGAGCGGCTCGGTCGTCTCGATCCCTTCCTCGATCCTGGCCTCCACCTCCTCGATCTGCCCCTCGATGAAGTCTATCTGCTCCACGAGCAGCTTGATCTGGAAGGAGAGGGTTCGCGTCCCTCTGTCGATGCCGCACGATTCCTTGGCGATGCCCTTGATCTCCTCGGCCTTCTCCCGTCCGAGCTTGCCGCGACTCGCGCGCGAGAGCGTGTTGCCGAGGGCGTCCACGCGGACGCCTCGGCACTCCTCAGGGGTCGGGCACTTCTTCAGGAACGCCTTGGAGCTCTCCCCGAAGGTGTCGGAAAAGATGGAATCGTACTCGGGAAATACCTGGTCCAGCGCCACTATCACCTGGCGCTTGAGGTCGGCGACGCTCTCCTTGAGACCCTGGTGAAGCCGTGTGAGCTGGCGCAGCTCTACCATCGACTCGTCTCCGAGCTTGCTGGGGCGAAACTCGCCGAGGCGCAAGGTGTCGGCTATGAGGATGCAGTCGACGAGGTCGGTTTTGACCCGAGAGCTCCCCTTGAAGCGGCGCATCGCATCGGTTCGTATGGGATTGATGACGACGACGTCGTAGCCTTGGGCGTGCAGGAAGCTGAACAGCGGCAGCCAGTAGTGGCCGGTGGCTTCCATGCCGACGAGCACCTCCTCCGCAGGTGCGCCCAGCCCTTCGAGGTAGGCTGCGCACTTGCCGAATCCTCCAGCGGAGTTTGCGAACTGCATGGGCTTGGCGGCATCCTTGCCGCGCTCGTCCACCGCACCGATGACGTGGCTCGATTTGGCTATGTCTATTCCAGCGTAGATCATGGACCTGCCTCCTTCGCACATGGCAGGCCCCTGCACTCCAAACGGGCTCGCAACCTCCTGAAAGAGACGCGGGGTAGCCAAACAAAGGCCCCGCCATCCAGCTAATCCGCGAACCGCCCCGAATGGGGCAGGCTGTCAGACTCCTTGGCGGGGTCGCGATAAGCGCCCCAGGACATATGTCGACATACCTGCCTCGCCAGTAACTGCATCGCATTCTGAATGGTTCGATAGAAGCAGTCAAAACACGATAAGTAGATTGTAGGAGGGGCAATGGAGAGCACTGCAGGTCATCCCACAGCAAACAACATCCCCATTGTTGCCAAATCCATGCCACCGGCGCAGCGTCTCTG
>CABUNB010000066.1 GCA_902492755.1 uncultured Collinsella sp.
GGACTTGCAGCGACGGACCTCAGGACGCTCTTACACCACGTCTGCGCGCGCGACCATCCCGGAGTCCACGGGAGCGGGTATCGGCGCGCAAAACCGCGCCGAAGACTCCGATCCTGAGCCCCCGGTGCCTCGAGAACCGCTCGTTTTCTACGGAATGCGCCCATTGCGCCTGCCTTTCGCCCAAAATCCAGTATGCAAGCGCCCCCGAATGCTGAATATTCCCAAAAATGCACGCCGCACTCTACCCCAGGCACCCGCAGCCAGAAGACAAATAGCTTCGGCCTCCCCAGTTACCGCAGGAGACCCCAGGGCTTACCTCTCAAATCTTTCCGCAGGACGGAAGGGCCCCGCCGCGCGAAGCGCGCAGCGGGGTCCTGACATGCCCGAGGACGATTTGGGAGGTAGGCCCTGGGGCCTCCGATGGAAGCAGTCCTAGCCGAGGCTATTCGTCGCCGAAGCTGATGCCCAGCGCTTTGGCCTCGCGCACCAGGTCGCTTTGGGGATCGACGTACTTGAGCTTGCCGGCGACATCCTCGAGCGGCATGTGGCACATCTTGCCGTCGCGCAGGGCGATCATGTAGCCAAACTCGCCGCGCAGGCAGCCGAGTGCCGCCTCAACGCCGCACTGGGTCGCAAAGATGCGGTCCTGGGCGTCGGGCTGGCCGCCGCGCTGCGTGTGGCCGGGGATGGCGACGCGGGTCTCGCGACCGGTCTTGGCCTCGATCTCCTTGGCGATGTCGTACACGATTGACGGGCTCGTACGCTCGGCGAGCTTCTTCTTGTACTCCTTCTTGGACAGTGCCGCGTCCTCCTTGGAGATGGCGCCCTCGGCGACGGCCACGATGGTAAAGCGGCTGCCGGTCTCCATGCGATGCTCGATGGTCTTGATGACGTTATCCATGTCGTAGGGAATCTCGGGAATCAGGATGACGTCCGCACCGCCCGCGACGCCGGCGTACAGCGGGATCCAGCCAACCTTGTGGCCCATGATCTCGATGACGAACACGCGCCCATGGCTCGAAGCGGTGGTGTGGATGTCGTCGATGCACTTGGTGGCGACGTCGATAGCGCTCGTAAAGCCAAACGTCATCTCGGTGCCCCAGGTGTCGTTATCGATGGTCTTGGGCAGGGCGATAACGTTGAGGCCCTCTTCGCGCAGGCGGTTGGCAGTCTTGGTGGATCCGTTGCCGCCCAGCATAAACAGGCAGTCGAGCTGCAGCTTATGATAGGTGTGGACCATTGCGGGCACCTTCTCGACGCCATCGGCCTCGGGAACATCCAGGCGCTTGAACGGCGTACGGCTCGTGCCCAGAATAGTGCCGCCACGGGTAAGGATGCCGCTAAAATCGGCGGGCGTCATGACGCGGAACCGGCTGTAGATAAGGCCCTGGTAGCCGTCCTCAAAACCATAGATCTCGATAGGCTCTTCGCTATTGGTCATGAGCGTTTTGACGATGCCGCGCATGGTGGCGTTGAGCGCCTGGCAGTCGCCGCCACTGGTAAGAAGACCGATCCTGAGCATGATGAATCCTTCCGGGCAAGTTATAACATGCGCATAAGTTTACCCCCGTACACTGTTGATACGGGGGTAAAACGTGTTAGCTCAAGCGTATAGAAATGTAAACAACGTCAGGCGAGCGTAAGGTCGACGGGCCTGGCTCCTTACAGCGCAAAGGCGTCGACGTCGCCCCAGTGGCGGCGCAGCGTAATGGCGGCGGC
>CABUNB010000067.1 GCA_902492755.1 uncultured Collinsella sp.
CGTAGCCCTCGTCGGCGACCTTGTCGGCGAGCGCGGTCATCTTCTTGCCGGTCTCATAGACGTTCTTGCCGTCCTCGAGATAGCCCTCCTGGCTAAAGTGCATGATCTCGATCTTCTCGGTTTCCTTCATGGCTTTTCCTTTCTGTCCAGCACGCGAATCTATACATCGCGTTTCTTTTCGATACCAATTATAGACATACATCCAACGTGTTTTTAATACCACTTTTCAATCTGTTCCAATCCTCGGTGAACGGTCGAAATTCTCTGGTGAGTGGTATCAAATTAGAATTTGATGTATAGCTAACGCCCCCGGCGTCTCCCTTGTGTGACAAAGAACAGCGTTCCTACCAGCGCAATAATGGTCGATGCTCCAAACAGTACCGTCTGGACGCCCAAAGCCTCCGCCAAAAACGGAGCCGCCAGCAGCGGCACCACGCCGGCGCTCATCAGGCCAAAACGCACAAAGCCGGTAATGCGCCCCAGGTATTTGATGTCGGCACGCTCCTGAATCAAGATCATCTGCAGCGGCTCCAGGAACCCCCAGGCCAGACCGTTAATCGCCTGACCGATAATCGCGACCCCCAGCATATCGGTGCCCACGTACACCATGGACCCAATGCCCACGGCCATGAGCGCGCCGAGCAGCAATCGCAGGTTGACATGGCGAGCAGAAAGCTTGGTCAGGATGAACGCACCCACCGAGGAAGTGAGGCCCACGACCGAGGACAACCAGCCCAGCCAGACGATATCCACGTTGAGTACATCACGGTAGAACAACGACTCCAGCGAATCGAACGCGCCAAACGCAAAGAAACCCAAAAAGCCCGAGATAAAGATGAGGCGCAAGTCGTGGTCGCGAAACGTAAGTCGCGCACCCTCGGCCATGCCGCCCAGAATACCGCCCTTCGGCTTCTCCCCTTTTGCGGGAGCAACACACTCGTGACAGCCCAAGGAGAGCACGGCCGCCACACCCATCATGCCCGCCATGAGCAGGTAGACCGATTGCGTGGCAAAACAGCTCACGATGGCACCGCCGAGCAGCGGGCCAGCGGTATAGGCGATATTGCTGTAGAACACCATGAGGCCGTTCACGCGGGTACGACCCTCGGTGGTCGACTCCAGGTATCCCGGAAACGCATGCGTGCAGGTGTTGATAAAGCCGCCCGCAAGTCCCAAGACGCACGCGGCAAACACAAGCCCGGGGACAGACAACGGCGCTAACCCCACGCCAAGCGATAGCACTGCCGTAATCACGCACGTCACAAACGACGTCCGGCGCGGTCCAAAGCGATCGATGACCGAGCCCGACACCATATTGCCCACCGACGTCATAAGATTGCGCACGAGCGTAATGGCGGCAACCAAAAAGGCCGTGCCGGCCAGATCATACGTGGCCGCACCGATAAGCCCCAAAAAGTAGACCGCGTTGTTGGCGCACCACTGCAGGGACTCAATAAGAATCAGCCTGACCTCTGCCGGCGTCAGGCACATTGCTTCGCGATCCTTCGCGAACATACGAACTCCTTCTATACAAAAAGGGGATGGAGGGCATAGGCCTGCTCCATCCCCTTTCCAGGTTGCAACGAAAATCTATGCAGCCGGGCCCTTACGCCAGCACGCCGAAGAACGCGCCGATGATGCCCACGACCATGGTGGCCACGA